>JBPCIO010000217.1:0-27461 GCA_051006215.1 Chloroflexota bacterium | reverse complement strand
CGGCATGACCTGGTTGACCATCTGATCGATGCGCTGATCGATCTGTGTCTTCTGGGTGCTGGCCTGACCCGCAGTCAATTTGCCGCCGCTCACGGCTTGATCGATGCGGGCATGGGCTGCGGTCTTGAGTGCCGTTGCTACGTCGTCGGCCGTCTTGCCATGGGCGATTGCGACCTGCGCCAGAGACTTGCCGTTGAGCTCCGTGCGAAGCTGTGCGGCGTCGATCCCGATTGCCGTCGCGGCCGCGTCCAGACCTTGGCCGAAGGCGCCGCGTGTGCCGAAGCCGTCCTGGCCAGCCTGACCTGCCCGTCCGCCTGGCCTGCCCTGAGGCATGACCTGGCTGACCATCTGGTCGATGTGCTGGTCCGCCTGTGTCTTCTGCACGTTGGCCTGGTCAGCCGTAAGCCGGCCTGCGGTTACCGCTCCATCGATACGCTGGTGGGCAGCATTCTTGAGGGCTGTCGCGACGTCGTTGGCGGTCTTGCCGTGGTCCGTCGCCACCTGCGCCAGCGACTTCCCGGCAAGCTCCGTGCGTAGTTGCGCCGCAGGGATGCCGATGGCCGTTGCGGCCGCATTCAAGTCGACGCGGAGTACCCCTTGGCCCGGACCACCGCGCCCGCCCTTGCCACCGGAAAACCCCTTGCCCGCTGGCAGCCCGGCGTCCGTGCGTGCCTGTGTAATGGCGGTCTCCAGATTGGCCGAGCTGATGTTCAAGCGCTTGGCAAGCGCGTCGACGAACTTCTGATATCCCGATTGGGCCTGGCCTGACGGCGTGGCAGACGGCTGGGCCTGGGCAGCGGCGATGCCAACCGCCGCACCTCCCAGCACGAGCACGGCTGAGCCGACCACCAGACCTCGGCGTATCGAACGCGTAAGCGGATTCATGAGCGGAAATGCCTCCGGAAGGAGCGAGAGGACGGTACTGTATTCCGTTCCTTACTGGAGTGTCGTTGGGCGATGCTAAAGACGTGTTAGTTGTGCGTAAAAGCTGGCTGAAATATGTCACATTCGCCATCTCGGCTCGAACCCGAAGCACGTGGAGGGTTCTAGCTCACACGCGCGGCACGCGGCGCACGGCCGACCGCGGACGGCCTGGCCGCTACTGGTCTACCTCACAGCCACCCGCCAGGCATGCCAGTTCCTGAGCGGCGGTGGTTAAATCCTGACTCTCATAGCGCCACAGCTTGCTGAAATCGATCTCGGGGAAAGCTGCCACGCGTCGTGCGTACTCTTCTGGCGAGATTTCGATGTATGGAAGTTGGTCATATTGCGCGTCGAACGAGGGCAGGAACGCCATCCCGCCAATGAGATCTCGGTGCTCCCAGATCCACCCGGTCAGATCCAAAATCTCATCGGGTTTGTAGGTGATAGTGACGCTGGGATTATGGTCGGTCCAATTGACTTTGTTGTGCAGCCAGTAATTACACTGTTCGATTGCTCCGCGGTCTTTCCGATTGATGGCGCCCTCAGGCGACTTCATCGGGAAGTGGATGACCCAGGTATTGGCCGTGTCGCGATCCTGACCATTTTCGGGATCCATGGGTACGCCGGCATCACGCAGGACTTTGAAGATCGGGCTGCTGGTCGAGACGCGGACGTTGCGTTCGTAATACGGCGCCCACCGCGCGTGCAGACCCGACGAGCAGTTCAAAAGCTGCGAGCTATTGCCGCTCGGCTTGACGGTGGTGATGGCGGCCGATTGGTTGATGCCCAGCGTCTGGGCTAAGACCTGGTTCGTCTCGGTTGCCACGGCTCGCAAGGCCTGCATCACGGCCGGCTCGTGGACCACGGGGCTGTCCATCTGTCCGGTGATGTCGACCCCGAGCAAGCGCTCCTCCTCGCAGTTCTGCTTCCAGATCGGCCGCAGATCCAGGAAGTTCGTCGCCAGCGACTGAATAGTACCGATAAGAGTCGCAACTTCGACCTTCTCTTTGAGCATGTCGAATGTGTCGCCACTGCGCGCGACGGCGATTGAGAGATTGCAGAACTGGTGTTTGCGGAGGACGATCTCGCCGCAGTTGTGTGACACGAAACCGTTCGCGTCAAAGGCGTTCGGGCCGGGCACCGAGCAGTCGTACACGTCTTCAACGCCATCTGGCTCTACGCTGTCGATTGTCGCCGTAAAGCGTTGTCGATTCGGCGTTGGGCGGTCTACGCCGATCGCTGCCGCTAGCCGGTGAGCCCTGGCAGAACCTGAGAAGCCAACGCTGGCTGCAAATTCCCGTACGTCGTCGTCGACTACCGCCAGCTCGTGATCGGCCTGGCGCCAGTAGGCTGCCGTACCGCCGCGGCCATTGGGTACTTGTCGATACCCCCCGGCGCGGCGGGTAGCGTAGATCGTCGATGCCATTCCGAGTCTCAGGAGCATCCGCTGGACGGCTTCTAGAGTGCGGATGTTGGAGTTGCTCAGGCGGACGCTTACGCCTTTCGACGGGGTTTCCTCGACCCAGCCGTGGGCATCGAAAAGCCCACCCAAAAAGCCGCGGTGAAAGTCACTCGAGCTGGCCTCGACTGCAGCGCTGACGCCCTCGCGGCAGAGTGTGATCAGGTAGTCGGCTCCGAGCTGGGAGACGCGTTCAGTGCGGGTGTGTGCGGCACCGAGCTTCTGCAGCGCAGGAGCGGCGGCCGCCATGCGGCGTTGGCCCCGGTCGCCGACGAGCGACCCGAGCAGCCGGCCTTCCTCTCGAGATCCTGTGCCGCCCCATTCGATGCCGCTGTGACAGTTCAGAACGAGCTGATCACCGGGCTGCAGATCGCGGACCTCACGCCATGCGGTGTGCTGGATCTCACGGCTCTGGTGTGCGACCGACAGCAGTCGATGGTTCGCGGTCAAGCGCAACGTGTGTCCCTCTTGCGTTCGCACCCGCAGAACGGGCTTCGAGCCGCTCAGCCAAAAGCCGTCCTGCGTGGTGGCGAAAGACTGTCCGTGCACGAACGTCTCGTGCTGCTGTCCGACAAGGTCGCGCACCTGTCGCGGACCGCGTGTGGTCAAGACCCATGTGTCGCCGGTGACGCAAGGATTTGTGCCGTACTCCCGATAACCAAACTTCTTGCGCCGATCCGGGATCAGCTCGAGCGTGGCTTTGCGGTTGAAGATACCTGGCTCACCGCGCTGGGATCTGACCATGTCGAGGACCTGTTCGATGACCTGGACCTGGTCGAGCCCGCGTTCGGGCCAGACCGCGGAGTTGTTCGCGTTCCAGCGCTGAGAATTGTCACGCTCGAAATCGCCACTCTTGCACAGACGCATGTCGAGATCGTCGTAATCGAACAGACTGATCATGGCTGTTCTGCGCATTCCGCCGCTGACGGCGGCGTTACCAACCATGCACATGATGTCGTGCGCATCGATCGGGCGCAGGTGGACGCCCTGGCGGGCGAGAATGCGACCACGCGCGAACTCGAGCATTGTCTTGAGCGGACCAGGGCCGGATGCCCGACCGCCCTTGGTGCGCAGCGGCGCGCCAGCAGGGCGCACCTCGTCGAAGTTGAAGTCGACGTCGCCACCTTCGAACCACGTCTGCATGCCTACTCGGACGGCAGCCGCCCAGCCGTGTGCCGAATCTTCGACCGAATGCCGCAACGCAGCCCCGCCACGCTGACGCTGGACCCGCGGAAAGTTCTCGACGTAGCAGCTCTCCACTGAGTAGCCAACTCCGCAGCCAGCCATCGAGATCAGCAGCGCCTCACAAAAGGAGTCGATGCTGTCGACAGGCTGATAGCTGCAGTTGTAGATGGCCGTCGAATCACGTCTGGCGGGGGCGCCGGCCATGGCCAGCAGGCGCATCGAGGGCATGCTCTTCATCTCGAGAATCATGCGCCGCAGCCGCTCGTACAGCTCGGCGCCCAGGTCAGCGCCAGTATTGGTCCGAACCAGTTCGTGCAGGAAACTGACGGTCCTGTCGACTGTCTCGATCCAGGTCTCGCGGCGGCCGTTGTCGTAGTTGAAACGCGAGTACTTGTCGAAGAACTGGAACTTCTGAATGGGGGTCGGGAAGTACCCATCGGCCTCACCGAAGGCGCTGCGCACCTCGTCCGGGACCGGCCGTTCCTGACGCTGTTTAGCGTGCTCGGCGCGATACAGGATGTAAGCCTTGGCTGCCTCGAACTCGCCCGCCGCTTGCAGGGTGAGCTCGACGGCGTCCTGAACGATCTCGACAGACGGCTGGCCAGGCCGCGCGGACATGATGTTGACGACCCGCAGCGCCAGCTCGGCGATGGGGGTGTAGGGCTGTCGATCGAGAGCCGCGAAACAGCGGCTGAGCGCGCGCTCGATGCGCATCGGATCGAAAAAAACGATGCGCCCGTCGCGCTTGACAATAGTCGACGGCAGCGCGATCGAGTCCACCTTGACCCCGTCGATGACGCTCATGCGACGCTGCGCAAAGCCGAGGTCGAGCTGGGCCGCGGACGCAACTCCGTCGCGCCCATTCTTGGATTGGATGGCATTCGCATCCGAACCGTGCATCACTGTACCTACCAGATTTTAAGTCTTTCGCGACCACCAATGCAGCGGTTTCGGGGTCGGCACCCACAACATGTAGGGTCTTGCGACAGACTCGTCAGGCTATGTTGTGGTGTGGTGCGGATGCAACTGAGCGGCGTCACAATGTTTTTTGGGCGTCAAGCGCGTTGACGCGGTTGTGACGCGCATCCTCTTGACGACTCAGCGAGCGTCCGCCCCCAGCACGACCTGGACGTCCGCGCTGCCCAGGCTGGCGCTCTCGGTGATTCGGCCAGTCGGCACGCCGAGGGTATTGGCGACGCGTTCCGCGGCCACGCGAGCACCGGTTCTGGCGACGACGGTGGTTTGGGGTTGGGCTCTGGGGGCGTCGCCGACACTGTTGATGACGAAGCCGCGCTGGGTGAGGCTGTCAGCGGTGCGCGCGGCCAGGCCAGCCACACCGGTTCCGTTCAGGATCTCGACGCTGGCAGCCGTGGAGCCGCTACCAACGAAGCGAGCCACCACAGGTTTCAGCTCTGGCTTGGCTTCCAGCAAGGCAGCCCCGTCCTGACCGACGATGGGTGTGACGAGCGTGGTATCGATGACCAGCCGATCCGGGTCACCTTGCTGGCGCAACACGGCAGCGCCGATGGCGATCGCGTCCAGCGGGCTCAGATCGGTTTGGATCGACTCCCGTACGGCCAGAGCGACCGCCGGGATGCGTGACCAGTTAGCCGGGCTCAGCAGCGCGCTCCGGACCGCGGTTACCACCTGCTGCTGGCGGGCGATGCGCCCGAAGTCGCTGTCCTGGTGGCGGGTGCGGGCGTATTTGAGGGCGATATCGCCATCCATGTGCTGGCGGCCAGCGGGGATATCCACCGTTTGAAAGCCATAGTCATCGGTCGGGTAGGTATCGTCATGGATGGCTTGGGCTACAGTGATGTCGACGCCGCCGACCGCGTCGACCACGTCGCGGACGCCCTGCAAACCAATGACGGTGTAGCGATCGACACGCTGCCCAAGGACGTTGCTGACGGTCTGCTTGACGGTCTGGCTGCCGCCTAACTCGAACGCGGCGTTGATGCGCTCCTCGCCGTGGGCCGGGATAGCCACCCACAGGTCGCGCGGGACGGAGACCATTGCGACGCGTGGAGTCGCGCGGTCGGCCACCAACAACAGCAGCGTGTCGGTGCGGCCAACTGCGCCGAGCTTGATCTCGTCTGGCCGAGCATCAGAGCCAAGGATCAACAGCGACTCGCGCGTTGGCGTCACGAGCAGTGCCGCGGCGAGGAGTGCGCCGAGCGTGAGCAGCAGCACAAGCAGCAGTCGGCCGAGCAGTCCCAGGATGTCGGGCCCGCGGCGCCCCTCGTCGGCGAGGCTGTTCTCGTCCGCGGCCAGAGGTTCGCCGAAGGTGGGAAGACGTTGGGTTGGCTGAAGGTCGGGGGTCATCTAGGGGCGGGTGAGGTTGTAGCGATTCAAGCGGCGTCGGCAGATGCAAATGCGAGCGCCGCAGCCCCAAGCAAACCCGCGGTATCGCCGAGTTGGGCGCGTACCACCCGCACGCCACGCGTAAAGTCGAGCCGGGCAGTGTTGCGGACCTCGGCTTCGAGGGGCGGTCCGAGCAGGTCCCATGCGTGCAGGGCGATGCTGCCGCCGATCACCACTAAGTCGAGGTCCAGGAGCGCGGCGGTCGAAGCGATGCCCCGCCCCACCCCCTCGCCGGCGGTGCGAAACAGGTCGCTTGCTAGCACGTCGCCGCGTCGAGCCGCGGCTGCGATCTCAACGGCTGTCGAGCCCGGCGTCAGACTGGTCTCCGCTCCCGCCGCCAGAGCAGCTTCGAGGCGGCGGACCAGCCCCGAGCCGGAGGCCACCCCTTCGACACAGCCGCGGGCGCCGCAACCACACAGCGGTCCGGCCGGCCACACTATGACATGCCCGATGTGGCCGGCGTTGCCGGCCGAGCCGTGCAACAGGCGCCCGTCGAGGATGATGCCGCCGCCGACTCCGGTGGAGACCACCATGCCCAGCATGTTGTCCGAGCAGCGCCCGGCACCTTGCCAGCGTTCGCCCAGAGCCAGCGCCTTGGCGTCGTTGTCGACGACGCACGGCCGGCCGAAGGCCGCCGCGAGCCGCTCGCGCAGGGGAAACCCCTGCCTCCAGATGGGGATGTTGAGCGGGCTGACGACGCCGGCCGGGTACTGCATTGGACCGCCGCAACCAACGCCGACGGCGAGGGTGTCCGTGCCGGCCTCGACCAGCACTGCTCGGCACAACGTTTCAAGCACCTGAAACAGGCCTTCCGCGGTCGCCGTGGGTGGCGTCGGGATGCGGTTCGACGCGAGCAAGCGGCCGTCTGCACCGACGACACCGGCTGCCAGCTTGGTGCCGCCGATATCGATGGCCAGCGCTGTGCGCTCAGGCAACAGATCTACCTTCCCTGTCCGAGTCTTCTCCACCCATGCTAGCGCGCCGTACTCAGTAGTTTGCTTCCGCCCCGAACATGCAGTACACCTGCGCCATGGCTGCAACCACGATCGAACCCACCCCTAATACCGACGGCGAGCAGCCCGCGGGCGGCGGCAACCCCGAGGCCGTTTCCCCGGTGGTCAAGCCGCGTGTTTTCTTCCGCGCGTTTGTGCGCACCGGCGGACAAGTCGGCGCCAGTCGTGAGCGCGATCGTGTGGAGTGGCACCTCTCAGCGTGCGCCTCCCCGCACACGGAGGCGGGTCACTGTACCGACGGGCTGCACTTGATCGAGACCGTCGGACACCCGGACGGCCACTGCCTCGTCGACGGCTTGTGTGGACTCTGCGGAGCGCCGGCTCCAGCTTAGAGGAGGGCCTCGCACCGACTCGGCTACAATGGCGCTCCGCTAAGAATTGGTACATACGCTGCGGCACCCGCTCTGGGGCGGTGCCCTCGCACTGGCTCTTGGACTGGTCGCCACGGTGGTCCAAGGGGGGCCGTCAGAAGCGCTGGCCGGGCTTCCTCTCTCTTGGGCCGGGATGCTGACAGCAGCGGGGCTGCTGTATGTGGCGATCGCCCTGCCGCCTCCGGGCCGCCGTATCGGCGTGTGGTTGGCGGTCGGCTTTAGTGTCGTGATCGGCCTCAAGCTGGGCGCGGCGGCAAGTGCACCGCCGCTCGGGTTGAGGGCCACGTACTGGGCGGCAGCCACACCCGACGGCTCGCCGGAGCGCTCTACGGATTTTCCGTGGCTGGCGGACGCGACCCGTATTGACAATCGGCTCGACCTACGCGGCGAAGATTTCCCCGTCCACTTTTTCAACGACGCCGCCCGCTTCAATTTTGGATCGGAGGTCCAGCCTGGCCGTGACCAGTTGCCATTCAGCGTCCGCTGGCAGGGCTGGTTGCTTGCGCCTTCTGACGGGCTGCGGCGTTTTGTCGTCGAGTCGACGGGTTCAGCCCAGGTAACGCTCGATTCAGCGACTCTGCCTGGCTCCGACGCCCAGATAGCCCTGGCAGCGGGCCTGCACACCCTAGGTGTGGAGTACACCCGGCCAGAAGCGCGCGTGCCGATGCTGCGCTTGAGCTGGGAGCGGTCGCCAGGCGGTTCGCTCGAGCCCGTGGCTGGGCAGGACGTGCGTTGGCAACCCAACTCGGACGGCACGCAGCTGAGCGGTGGGCTCGGGCTGGTCGCGGATTGGGCGATGCTGGCATTGGTGCTGGCGTGGGCCGCCACGGGGCTGATCGCCGCCAGACGCTCGGGTCGGCTTTCACGTGCCCTGATTGGCGCCCTGCCACTGGTGTTGCTGGTGTACGGCGTACTGCTTCAGGCGCCCCAGGCTGGGCGAGCGACGATTCTCTCGGGCCTCGACGACTGGCTCATCTACGAAAGCTCAGCTCGCGACATCTTGCTGAACGGGTTGCTGATGGACGGCGGCCAGGGCCACGCAGCGCCGTTCTACGGCCAGCCGCTGTACCCGTACGTGCTGGCACTTGCGCATCGCCTGACCGGTGAAAGCGTGTTCGGACCGCTCGCACTGCAGTTCGCTGGGCTCGGTTTGGTCGTGGTGGGAACGGCGCAGCTGGCCCGCCGCGCGTTTGGCTCCTGGTTGGACGGTTTGGTGGCGCTGGCTTGTTTGCTGGTGCTGTTGCAGCTCGAGTCCGAGCACTTCAAAGTGGCTCGCCAGTTGTTCAACGAGAACGTGTACATGCCGCTGGTCATCGCTAGCCTGTTTGTGGTCGTCAACCTGGCGAGCGCGCGCAAGCCCCCGGCGTGGTGGCGAGCGGGCCTGACCGGCGTGCTGCTCGGGTTGACGGCGATCAGTCGGTCGCAGTTTCTGTTGTTCCTTCCGTTTGGTGTGCTGACGCTGCTGATTGCCTGGCGCCGCACCAACGCCGGTCGGGCGCTCGTGGCGTTGGCGGCGCTGGTGATGGGTGTGGTACTGGCCATCGCTCCCGTCACGCTTCGCAATTGGCTCGTGGCTGGTGAGGTGGTGCCGATCAGCAGCAGTGGCGGAGCGAGCCTACTCGAGTTCCACCGTCCACCACCGGGGCTGATTGACCAGGCTGCGGTTCAGAAGGACGCCCTGTACGAGGCGCTGCACCTCGACACCCAGACTCGAACCGTTGTGGCGTTTGCTCGTGCGGATCCACGCGGTTACGTTGCGACGCTTCTGCCGCTCGGAGCGCATAGTGTCGGACTGCAGGGCCGCAACGACCCGGGCATCTACTGGCCGATCTTCCTCACCAGCCTGCTGTACCTGGCCAGTTTTTCCCTCGCACGCACCCGCCGCGTGCAGGTGTGGCCGATCCACGCCTTTGTCGCTACGCACCTGCTGGTGCTGATGCTGTTCGAAGCCGACACCTACGGGTATCGGTTGGTGATGCCGATGTACGCGCCGATGGTGGCTGTCGCGTCGCAAGTCCCCCTGGCGCTCACGCGCTGGCTGCTGGCAGTCCGACGTCGCGCGGAGCCGAACGACCTGATCCGGACGCGTCGGTACGCAGGGACGATCTGGGCCGTGGCTGCCGGCCTCGCACTGGTGTGGCAGGCAAGGACACTCGTCGACCTCTGGCCCGAACGTGAGCCGGCGCTGCATGGACTCGGCGGGCCGGCAGCCCATGCGGCCTCGACGGCCGATCGGACCGGAGCTGAGACCATCTATGTCGCGTCGGTCGACGGCACTCCGCGCCGGTTTGGGGCAGGCAGTCTGCCTGGCCTGCGCTATCCGTGGTTCAAATGGTTCGACCCTTCGCGGTCGGTACCCCTTCCGCCGCCGTCGAGCACGGCGGTGTATATGCTGTCCGAGCTCGGGGGCCAGCCGTCGCCGAGTGGGTTGGTGGCGTGCCTGGGTGTGCCGGACGCGAGCGCCGAGCTTGTCCTGAATGGCGCGCAAGCGCGGCAGGTGTGCGCCGGCGATTGGCCGTCTAGCACGGGCTTGAAGGTGTTGTTCGAGGGCGTCGCGATGATCGACGCCGCCCGCGTCCGCGACAGTGTCGAAGCTGGTGGCGTTCTCGAGACTAGCTTGCTATGGCACCCGCTGGTCGCTCATCCCGACTCACAACAGGTCTCGCTGCAGCTGGATGACCCGAGCACGCCGGATGGCATGCTGTGGGGCAATGGCACGCTCGATCTATACCCCGCCCGGGAGTGGGACCCGCAGGAAACGATCTTGAGCCGCGTGCCCGTGGCGACCGAGCCATCGGCCATCCCGCAGGCGTATCAACTCACCGTGGGCATCCGTCCCGTGCGAGCTAGTGCTGCCGCCGCGGTCGCCGTATGGCAGGGCGCACCCGTCGAACGCGTGCCGATCGGGCTGGTCAACCTGAGCCTCGGGAACAGCCCGGCTGGCTCGCCTCTGCCATCGGACATGCTGGCTGTCGAAGGCCCACGGCTGATCGGCGGCGGGCTCGAGCTGATCGCCGCTCGACCACTGCCTGCCGAAGCCGCGCCCGGCGGGCCGCTGCGGATCGGCTTGTTGTGGCGAGCCACTCGAGACGCGCCGAACGCGGCCCAGCTTAGGCTGCAGCTGGTGCGGCCAGACGGACAGGTCGCGCAGGAGTCCACGCTGCCACTCCTTGGCGGGCGGCTCGGTCCCAGCGCGCTGCAGGCAGGCAACATCGTGCGGGACGAGCAGACGCTGGTGATCGGCGCTGGTGTTCCGGCCGAGGCGCTGTCGCTCACGGCAGCGCTGCTTGACGCGCGCGGCGCTCCGCTCGTCGATGTGCCGCTGCCGCTGGGCAGCCTCAAGATGACTGGACGCGAGCACGTGCTGGATCCGTCTGCTGGCGATTCGGCGTCCGAAGGGGTGTTCGGCGAGGCCATGCAGCTTCTGAGCGATCAGCTGGAGCCAGCACAGGCTCGATCAAAGGAGAACGTGACTGTGCATTTGCGCTGGCGCAGCGTGGCCGAGATGCACAAGCCCTACAAAGTCTTCGTGCACGTGCTCGACATGAGCGGCGAGCACGTGGTCGCACAGCGCGATGCCGAGCCCCAGGACGGCCAAGCCCCGACGACTGGTTGGGTGGTCGGCGAGGTCATTGAAGATCGGCACGTTATTGCACTGCCTGCGAATCTGAGCCCCGGCGCGTATCCGGTCGAGATTGGCGTCTACGACGCGCGCTCCGGTGACCGCCTGCTACTCGCCAATGGAGAGTCCCGAGTGATCCTGAACGGGGCTCTTCACCTAGCACCCTAGCAAGAAGCGGCGATAGCCCAATCCGGGACTTAAGCATGCCGCCCTCGGTACGGCCGACCCTGCCAGCCGCCCTCACAATCGGCGGATGATGCGCTCGCATCCGGCATGGCCAATGCAGCAGCAGAAGGTGGAATCTCATGAGCGTGGTCGTACGGTTTCCTGGATCTTCAGCCGTTTCACGGCTGGGACGACGCAATCGCAGCGGTCGATCTTCGAACGCGTTGCATCCCGAACTGGGGGCCGGCCTGATGAGCTGGGTTCGCCCAGCCACCTGCGAGTGCTGTGGTCGGCCAACGCTGGCTGGGCGAATCGGCCTGGAAGGACTGACATTGTGCGGCCCCTGCAGCCCCCCAAGCGTCGCCTGACGGCCGGACCGCGGCCTGGGAGGTGTTCTCTCGGAGCGGCCGCCGAGCTATTATCCGACGGCACGCCGAATCTGCTGCCAGCAGCGGATTCTGTTGCGAACACCTCGTCGGCGAAGGGTGAGACCACCAGGATGCGGGAATTCGTCCAGATAGACTCCACTGCCGAGCATGCCTGCGGGCAGCCGTCAGTCGAACGCTGGCAGGTGCTCGAACCGGTTAGCGAACGCTGGTCGTGGGTGCGGGTGTTTGGGTGCTGCAAGCAGGTGGTCTTCGAGCCGCGAGAAGAGGAAAAGGCCAAGCCGCGCGTCAAGCGCGCCGCCTAAGCCAACAATTTCCGCAGCACTGCTTCCGCGACGGCCGGGTTGGCCTTGCCGCGGGTCGCTTTCATGAGCTGGCCCTTCAGGAAAAAGATCGCCGGTTGTTTGCCTGACTTGAAGTCGGCTACTGCCGCGGGGTTGGCCTCGATGGCCGCCCGCGCGGCTTGCTCCAGGACAGACGTGTCGGAAACCTGAGCCAGGCCAAGCTCATCGATCAACCCACGCGGGCTCTTGCCAGTTCTGAAGACCTCTGGCAGGACCTGGCGCGCTGCCGAGATGCCAATGCGTCCGTCATCGACCAGGCGAATGAGCTCCGCCAGGTGTTCGGCTGGAAGCATGTGTCCATCGCTGTTTGACTCGGCGCGCAGCCGAGAGACGTCGTTTTGGATCCAATTTGCGGCTTTCTTCGGGTCAGCGCCGATCCGCACGGTGTTCTCGAATAGTTGGGCCGCCGCTGCGTCGGTCGACAACAATTCGGCGTCGTAGGCGCCTAGAGAAAACACCTGCATATAGCGCGCGCGGCGCGCGTCCGGAAGCTCGGGCAGGCGCGCTCGCAGTTGTTGGAGCCAGGCACGTTCGATAAACAGCGGCGGCAAGTCTGGCTCGGGAAAGTAGCGGTAGTCGTGCGCTTGTTCCTTCGAACGCTGCGTGACTGTCACGCCACGATCGTCGACCCAGCCGCGGGTCTCCTGCGGAATGCGCTCTCCGCGATCCAACGCCGCCGTTTGACGCCCGATTTCGTATTCCAGCGCGTGTTGGACCGAGCGGAACGAATTCAGGTTTTTGACTTCGACCTTAGTGCCCAGCTCTGCCTGGCCGAAGGGTCGAAGCGAGACGTTGACGTCGCACCGCAGCTGGCCCTTCTCCATGTCGGCGGTGCTCACGCCTAACGTGCGCAGGATGGCCCGCAGCTTGAGCAGGTACGCGCGGGTCTCGGCCGGCGTGTGCAGGTCAGGCTGGGAGACCATCTCCATCAACGGAACGCCGGACCGATTGAAGTCGACCAGCGAGCCGTCGGCGGCATGCGTAAGCTTGCCGGTGTCCTCTTCCAAATGCACTCGCTCCAGTTTGACCTTGCGCGGTTCGGACTCGCCGACGGTAATTTCGAGCCAGCCGCCTTTGACCAGCGGCAGGTCGAATTGCGAGATCTGGTAGCCCTTGACCAGGTCGGGATAGTGATAGTTCTTGCGGTCGAACTTGGTCACTTCCGGGATGTCGGCGTTCAAGGCAAGGCCAGTCAGGAGTGTGTACTCGACCGCCAGGCGATTGATGACCGGCAGGACACCCGGCATGGCCAGGCAGATTGGGCACAAGTGTGTGTTCGGCGCCGCGCCAGCGTAATCGGTCGGGCACCCGCAAAACATCTTGCTCGCCGTCGCGAGCTGCACATGGCACTCGAGCCCAATAACCACCTCGTACTTCACGCCATCAGCCATACTCGACGCTCCTTCGGAGGTCCCCGGCCCTACCTGCTGCGCAGTCACCGCGACCGGTCACCAGAGCTCGCCCGCTCCTCCTGAGCTCCCGGACGAGGGACAACGTAGTCGGTGATTTCGGTGGGTCCGATTGGAGACCCTTCGCTCCCGCTGCGTGTCATCACGCCATCAGCCATGCTCGCCCGCTCCTCCGTAGCTCCCGGCCGAGGGACAACGTAGTCGGTGATTCGGTGGGTGGGATTAGAGACCTTCGCTTCTCCCCTGCGTGTCATCACGCCAAGCCCGCCCGCATTGACGGCTGGTGGCTCTCAGCAGACATGGTTGCCACTTGCGACCGATGCGTATGCCACTCGGTCGACTGTTCGTACGCGTGCGCGAAGCGCAGCACGTTGGCTTCGGCCAGAGGTTGGCCGATGATCTGCAGGCCAACCGGCAGCCCGTCGACCATGCCGGCTGGGACGCTCACTCCTGTCAGACCGGCCAGGCTGGCGGGAATCGTGAACAGGTCGTTGAGATACATCGCCACCGGATCTTGCGTTTTGGCGCCCAATGGAAAGGCGACCGTGGGGCTGGTCGGTCCGACCACTGCGTCGAACTTTTCAAACACTGCATCAAAGTCCTGTTTGATCAGGGTGCGCACCTTTTGCGCCTTGAGGTAGTACGCGTCGTAGTATCCGGACGACAGCGCATACGTGCCCAGGATGATGCGTCGCTTGACCTCGCGCCCGAAGAGCTTCCCGCGCGTGCGCTCGTAGATGTCCCACAGGCTGTCGCCCGGCTCGCGCAAGGACGAGCTGTACTTGATGCCGTCGTACCGCGCCAGGTTGGCGCTGCACTCCGCCGGCGCAATCAGGTAGTACGTCGCCAGGCCGTAGCGGGTGTGTGGCAGGCTGACTTCGCCTAGCTCGGCGCCCAGGCCCTCGAGGACCTTGATCGCAGCCTGGATCGATTCGCCGACCCCCGCACCCATGCCCCCGTCAGGGCCAAGAAAGTACTCGCGGGGCAGCGCGAGTCGCACGCCCTTGAGGCTGAGGTCGTCGTTCAGCGCGGCGGCATAATCCGGCACCGGCGCGTCGAGTGAGGTGGAGTCGCATGGGTCGTGGCCAGCGATTGCGCTCATCACGATCGCCGTGTCTTCGACGGTGCGCGAAAGCGGGCCGATCTGGTCCAACGAAGATGCGAACGCAATCAAGCCATAACGGCTCACGCGTCCATAGGTCGGCTTGAAGCCGACCACGCCGCACAATGCGCCCGGCTGGCGGATGGATCCGCCAGTATCTGTACCCAGCGCAAACGGCGCGAATTCGGCAGCCACCGCAGCAGCGGAGCCGCCACTTGAGCCGCCCGGCACCCGCTCCAAATCCCACGGGTTTCGGGTAAGAAAGTAGCCAGAGTTTTCAGTCGACGAGCCCATGGCGAACTCGTCCATATTCGACTTACCAAGCAGTACCGTGCCGGCCTCCGCCAGCCGCCGGGTGACGGTTCCATCTTCGATGGGCAGAAAGCGCTCCAGGATCCTGGAGCCGGCCGTGGTGCGAATGCCGCTGGTAAGCATCACGTCTTTCAGAATCATGGGTATGCCAAGCAGTGGGGTGCTATCGCCGGCCGCGAGTCGCTCGTCCGCCCGACGGGCCTGCTTCTCGGCGACCTCGCGAGTGACCGTAAGCAGGCTGGCCACAGTGGCTTGGTCAAGCGCCTCGATACGGTCGAGATGAGCGCGCGCAACCTCCAGCGCGGACACCTCGCGGCGTGCCAACACTTCACGCAGCCGGCGAATCGAGAGAGATGTCAGCGTAGCCATGGGGTATCTGCCGTCAGCCGTCGTCAATCGAGGACTGGCGGCACGAGGAACTGCTGCTCTCGAGTGGCGGGCGCGTTGAGCAGAATCTGCCCCACCGGGCTGGGCGGGCGAGCGGCATCATCCCGCAACACATTGCGCAGCGGGATCACCTGAGCCGTGGGCGGGATGGCCGAGGTATCCAACTCGCGTAGGGCCTGCATGGCGTCCAGGATGTGGTCAAGCTCAGAAGCGAGCTGGTCAGTCTCGTCCTCGGAGAGCCCCAGGCGGGCCAGTCGGGCAACATGCTGCACGTCGGCGCGCGAGATCGTCATGTGGTCACGAGTATAGGATTTTGGCTAGGGCGCGATGCGTGCTCGTGCGAGCGCGAACGCTGCTCGGACCTCGCCCACGCCTGAGACGTGCAGCATGACCAGGTAGATCAGACTTGCCCCCGCGCCCGCCGCAAGTAGTCCTGGAAGTCGGCCCAGCCCGCTGAGCAACGGCCAGCTTACGAACACCAGGCCACCCACGATCGCCGACGCAGGGATCACGCGCGCAAGAAACGGCAGCAAAGCTGATGCCAGCCGAAGACCCGGCGTCGAGCGCCGCAACAGGAGCAGCAAAATCAACGCATGGCTGCTGTTCTGGACGGCGTTGGCTAGCGCCAGACCTCTGGCCTGCAGGGCGCCAATCGTGGCCAGGGCGACCCCAAGATAGATCAACACGCACACGACCCCGACAATGACCGGCGTGCGGGCGTTCTGACGCGCGTAAAACGCGTTGATCAGGAGGAAGTCGACGGCGGTGAGCGGCAGTCCTGGCGAATAGAAAAGAAAGATCTCGGCCGTCCGCTGGGTATCGGCAGCTTGGAACGCGTGTCGCTCGAACAGCAGTCCGACGAGTGGGTCTGAGAGCGCCGCGAGCAGGAAAAACGCTGGCAGCATCAGCAGCAGCACGAGCTTGAGGCCGAACACGAGCGCTTCTCGATACTCCGCCCCGACAGCGTGGGTCCGGTCGTCGAAGCGCGAAAGCGTCGGCAAAATCGCGTTCGAGACCGCCAGGCCGACGATGCCAAGCGGGAATTGGATGATGCGCGTGGCGTACTCCATCGAGCTCAGGCTGCCTTCTGGCTGTCGCAAGGCCAGATTGCGATCGATCAACTGCACGGTCGCGGTGACCACCAGACCAGCAGCGACGGTGCCAGCCAACGCCAGAATGCGGCGCACGCCAGGGTCAGCAAGGTCGACGCGGGGTCGATACGCGCGCCAGAACGGGGCCAGGCCACTTGCCTGCAGGACGAATTGCGCCAGAGCGCCGAAGACGAGGCCGACCGCCATCGCCTGCGGTCCGAGCGGCCGTGCCAGCAGCAGAATGCCGACGATGATGCCGACGTTGTATGTAGCTGTCGCGAACGCTGGCAGACCAAAGCGATTTTGCGCGTAGAGCGCGGCAGTCAGGACTCCAGCCAGACCCTGGAAAATCACCGAAACGAGCGCGATGCGCATCAGATTGACCGCCAACAGTCGCTGATCCCCGGTTCCGAGACCCGTGCCGATGAGGGCCACCAGCGGCGCCGCGAACAGCGCCAGGAGCGCCGCCAGACAGACAAACGCCAGTCCAGCCAGGCTGAACACGACGCTGACCAATCGCCAAAACTGCCGCTCGTCACGCGCGTGCTGAACGAATACCGGCACAAAGGCGGCCGTGCTGACGGTGCCGACCAGGAGGTCGTACAAGATCGACGGCAGCGTGCGGGCGAGGACAAACGCGTCGGTGCTGGCCGTGGCGCCAAAGGTGCTGGCGATCACGACGTCGCGTAAGAGGCCTAGGCCACGGCTCAGGATGTTGCCCAGGGCGATGATGGCCGCAGCCCCGACGAGTCGGCGGTGAGAATGCGACGCGGCGTTGCTACCCTGGTCGCGAGATGGCGTTACTGGCGCGCTTTGCATGTGGGTGCGTGCTGCGGGTAGAGATCCCGGCGCCGCCACGAGTAGGCTGTGCTGAGCACGGCGCCGTCGCCGTGCTGATTCAGACGCCGCGCGGGCAGGTGCGCTACGTGGCCGAGGCGTGGCCTCAGGGCGGTCCCCCGAGCGACCCAGTCGCCGGCTGAGCGTGGGTCCGCTCGCCGATCACCTGCACCTGCACCGTGCGCAGGCGTGGACCGTCGAATTCGCACAGGTACACCGCCTGCCAGCGGCCGAGCGCGAGGGCGCCGGCCTGAACCGGCACACCAACCGACGCACCGACAAGGCTCGTCAGGGCATGTCCGCCCGAGTTGCCCTCGGCGTGATCAAAGCGCCGCTCGTCGCCGAGCAGATCCGCGTACGCGCCCAAAAGGTCCGACACCACGTCCGGATCGGCGTTTTCGTTGAGGGTGATGCCGGCGGTGGTGTGGGGCGAAAAGACGAGGCAGATGCCATCGCGAACCATGGCCGCGCCGACAATCGCCTGCACGTGCGGAGTCACATCGACAAAGTCGCGATGTTTGTGGGTCTGGATGGTGAATTCTCGCAGCATGGCCGTGGGCGCGATCGACTCGTGAACCGTTTGTAGCATTCTTGCCGACAGCCGCACGAGAGCGCGCACCTATACTCGGCACAGGTGGCACAGGGCTCAGCCCGAACGGCGCGCTCCTCACGAAGTGGCAAACACGGCGGTTCTTCAGCGGGCCTAACACCGGCTCGACGAGGCGGTAGTCGTCCACCCCAGCATCAGAGAAGTGGGGGCGCCAGGAATCGATGGTTCGGGCTCGGGCTGCTGCTGGTGATCGGCGTGGCCGTAGCGGTCGCGCGGACGACAGGCTTGTCGCGCGGGGAGCAGGCCCGCTCGGCTGAGCCGCCGCTCACGGCGAGCCGAGCGGCAGCCACGGCGACGCCCGCCCCAAGTGAAGTTGGCGAGTCGCTCGCCGGCATGCCAAGAGCAACCGCGGTCCAAACCACGCTGCCTACCCTGGCGCGAAGCCGGCCGACGCCTGCGCCCACTCGCGCCGCAACAGCCGCCGTGGCCGCGGCAGCTCCACGAGCTACCCCCGAAGACGTGAGTGCCACCGCCAGCGTGGCTACGTCAAGGCCGCGCAGCGCGGGAGGAACGCCGGCCAGCGGGACAGGGCGTTCAAACGGTGCGACTGGCATATCCAGCGTGGGTACGGCAACCGCGAGCGGCGCGGCCGCCACTGCCGCGGTGGGCACGGCCACCCGGACTGCAGTGCCGGGTCGCCCTGCTCTCGACGTTGCCGCTGGAGGGGTGGCGCTGACCTTCGACGCCGGCGCGGACCGCGGCTACGCCCAAGACATTCTGGATGTCCTACAGACCGAGCACGTCGTCGCCAGCTTTGGCATGACCGGCCAGTGGGCCAGAGCCAATCCCGAGCTGGTACGACGGATGGCTGCCGACGGCCACATGGTCTTCAATCACACCCTCGATCATCGCTCGTTTACAGGCGTTTCGGACCAGCAGGGCGGCCTGTCCGCTGCACGTCGGCGCGCGGAGCTGGATGACGCTGATGCGATCATTGCCCCGCTGCTGGGTCATTCGACGCAACCCTGGTACCGACTGCCGTACGGCGACGACGACGCTCAGGTCGCGGCCGACGTCCGTTCGGCCGGCTACACACGCAAGGTCGGCTGGACGATCGATTCACTGGGCTGGCGCGGCGTTCCGGCGGCCGACATCGTGGCGCGCTGCCTGAGCCTCGCCGCGCCCGGCTCGGTGTACGTGTTGCACGTCGGCCACGCCTCCCAGGATGCGATTGCGCTGCCGCAGATCATCCACGGACTGCGCGACAACGGGTTCTCGTTTCATCGTATCGACCAGGGGTGATCCTGGTGTTTGTGATCCTTCGCTACCACCGGTTGTGGTGTACGCTTCTTTTGCCACAATATGTCGATTGGTGATGTGACCCGCGCCTATCAGGCCAGGTCGAACCGCTTGAATCCGGCCGCAGGCACATCTATCCTCCGGGCCAGTGTGGAGGCCAAACGGGTGAGCGACCTCTGCACCGGTGCCGCGGCGCCCGACGGAGCCCGCGAGCGGATTCTCGCCTGGCTGGCAGACGGAGCCCGCGAAGTAGCTTGGGCGCTGTGTTCCTTCCCGCGCGAGCGCTGGGCGGAAGCACCACCCGATCGCCTGGACACATGGCCGGCATTGCGTCACGCCCGCCACCTCGCTTTGCGTGAGATGTACTTGACGCTGCCGAGTGTGCGCCACGCTCTGGGCGAAGCGTGCGAGGAGCTGCCCTCGACGGCCGACCTGGAGCAGGCGGACGCTGCCTGGGACCAGGCAGCAGCCATCGAAACTGCCGAGGCCATCGTGCGCGGCCTAGGCGAAACTCGCTTCGAGCTGCTCCAGCGGCTCGAGGCGGCCCCCGACACAGCCTGGGAGCGACCGTTACCCCTTGCGGTCGCCCCCGACTCGTCGGGCTCTCCGATCCAGCTCGACTGGCTGATGCTGCACGCTCGCCAGCACGAGATGGAACATCTCGCCGCAATCTGGAGAGTTGCTCTTTACTGGGATCGCGCCGCGCCGGCGGCTGTGTTCGGGCGATTGCCTGACACCGCTGCGGCGAGTGTCCCCCTACACCCTGCCGACAGACTTGAGGAGCCACACTGAGATGATCGACCAGATCACGAACCTTGAAGACGGCGAAATCGCGCTACCCACCGCCTCGCTCGATCTTTCGACGCGGATGCGTGACCTGCGCGCGCGCCAGGGCTTGAAGCAGAGTGAGGTCGCTCGACGAATGCGGCTCGATCCAAGTATTCCCAGCCTATGGGAGCAGGGCAAGCGCCTCGTGCCCGCCAACCGCGTACGCGCTCTGGCGGAAGCCCTGGAGGTGAGCGTGGAGGAGCTGCTGGAGGGCGTTTCCGGCGCCCAGCGCACGACCACCAGATCGGCCGTCGGCAGCCCGGCCCGAACCGGGATGGCCGAGCTGCTCGAGGGGCCAGCTATGCGCCAGCTTCAGCCGGACGACGGACCGTTGCTTCGCCTGCTGCCTCGGTCAGCCGAAGATCAACACTCGATCAGCCAGAGCAACGATGTGCAGTCCGAGGAGTGGATCGTCCCGCAGCGGCCAGCGCTGGACGGCTGGATCCCGGAAGGCTGGCAGGTACCCACCCGCATTCAGGACATCAGTCCGTCGCTGCCGGACGGCTACTGGCTGGATCCAGTGAAGCTCGAGAAGCCGAACGCTCGGCAGTTGCTGAAGAGTCGACTGTGCGAGGTGGACCGATCCGTAGTCGCCGAAAACGACGTGCCTGGCGCGGCGCTGGCTGAGCGGCTGTATGGACACTGCAGCAAGGCCGACGGGTTCCTGCCTAGCGGGCGTCTACCGCTCGCCGAGATGATCTTTCGCTGCGTCGTGGCGGCCGACCATGGCGGTCTGACGGACGGCGCGCTCGTGGACTTGCTGCGCGAACGCACTGGCGCGGTGCCCGTCTCGACCACGCTGCTGCGGCGTTTGCGGGATTCAGTGCGCACGTATCCGATTCGCCGCGTGGACGCCGAGTTGTTTGGAGGGCGTCGATAGCTCTTTTACTCTCTCGCGGAGATCTGGCGCGGCTGCTCGACTTCGAGCGCGTCATCGACACAGTGGGAGCGGCCTTCGCGGCCTACAGCGGTGGGCGGACCCAGACTCCGCTGCGGGTGGGTGTCGAGCCGCCGGGCACCACCGGCGTGCTCCTGGCGATGCCTGCGGCGGTGGCCGAGCCCAAGGCGCTCGGCGCCAAAATCGTCTCCGTCTTCCGCGATAATGCCGCGCGCGGGCTGCCAACGGTGCACTCGGTATATGTCCTGAGCGACTACGAGACTGGCGCGCCCCTGGCGATCATGGATGGCGGCTACCTGACTGCGCTACGTACCGCGGCAGGATCGGCAAGCGCCACCCGATACCTGGCGCGGCCAGAAGCTCGGACGCTGGGCGTCTTCGGTACTGGCATGCAGGCGCGTTTTCACGTCGAAACGATTCGGCGCGTTCGGCGACTCGATAGCGTGGTCGTGAGCGGATCGTCGCCCGACAAGACGCGCGCCTTTGCCGACTGGGTTGAGCAGGCGACCGGGTTGACTGCCCAGGCCGCCTCGCCGGAGGTCACTTCAGCTGCCGACGTCGTGGCTGCCTGCACGACCAGCCAAACCCCCGTGGTAATTGCCGAAAGCGTCCATCAAGGAGCACATGTGAACGCTGTGGGTGCCTTTACGCCGAGCACGCGCGAGTTGCCGTCGGCACTTGTACGCCGCGCAGGCGTGTACGTCGACAGCCGCGCGGGTGCATGCGCAGAGGCTGGCGACCTCCTGCTCGCCGTGCGCGACGGCGCGTTTGCGCTGTCCGAAATCGCCGGCGAGCTGGGCGAAGTCATTCTTGGCAAGGTAGTGGGTCGGACAAGCGCGCACGCGGTGACGATCTACAAGTCGGTTGGCGCTGCGTTCCTGGACGCAGCCACAGCCCAGCTCGCGTTCGAGGAGGCCCGGCGCAATGGCGCGGGGACCGCGTACGATTTCGCGGCCGAGCAGTAGCGCGCTTGTCGTGGAGGTTGCTGGCGTCCTGCATGCTATAGTCGGGCTCATACCAGTGAGCCGAACGCGGGGGCAATAACCTCCTGGCAGCCCAGCCGGCGCAACACATCACACGACCCGACGCCTCACAGCAAGGCGAGGTTGAAGTCGAGCCAACCCCAGACAGCATCGAAGCGCTGGCTCTGGCGCGCGCGATCGTCGACCTCGCGTCTGACAAGCAGGCGAGAGAGATTGTCCTGCTGGACATTCGCGGCGTGTCGCTGATCGCGGACTACTTTGTCATCTGCACGGTCGGCAGTGAGCGTCAGGCGGCTGCCATCTTGAAGGACTTGAGCGGGACGCTGCTTGAAGAATTTGGGCGCAAGCCGCTGCATACTGAGGGTAAGCCGGACTCGGGGTGGGTGCTGCTGGACTACGGAGACGTGATTTTGCACGTCTTTTCGCCCACGGAGCGCACTTTCTATAACCTCGAGCAATTGTGGGCGGCGGCGGTCCCCATCGTACGACTGCAGTAATTCGGGCGAAGCGCCGATATTGACCAGAGACGGTCAGCAAAGGAAAGCGAGGCTCGGCGGGCATGCTAGGCAGGCTGGACGACAGCGGAATGGGTCGGCCGACGCTATTCGGGGCAGGCGTGAGCCTGGGAATGTTCGCTGGCATCGTGATCGGGTCCTTGGTGACGCTGTGGCTTGGTGAAGCCGTGCTGGACGCAGCACATCGCATGCTCGATCGCGTCTCAGGCAGGCGCGAACGGGTCAATTTCGAGTTACTCCTGCAGTAAGCCGCCGCGCACCAGTTCAGGAGTCCCTCGCCGCCGGGTGAGGCATTACTCGAAGATCCAGCGATCTGTCTCGCGGGTGTAGCTGACGAGCTCGTCGGGCTGGAACCACAGCGCGAGCTCGCGCTCGGCAGTGTCGGCGGCGTCCGAGGCGTGGATCAGGTTGCGGCCGATGTCAAGCGCTAGGTCGGCGCGGATGGTGCCGGGTGCCGCGTTGAGCGGGTTGGTCGCGCCTACGCTGTTGCGCACCATCTGCACCGCACTCGTGCCCTCAACGCATGCGACGACGACCGGTCCGCTGGTGATGTACTTCAGCAGGCCCGGGTAAAACGGCTTGCCTTCGTGCTCGGCATAGTGCCGCGCGCCAAATTCCTGCGCCACACGCACGATTTTTAGCCCGACGATTTTCAAGCCGCGCGATTCGAGGCGGCTGAGGATCGGCCCCACCAGTGCGCGCTGCACGCCGTCGGGCTTGATGATGACCAGCGTTCGTTCAAAAGCCATGCCCGGAGCGTAGCCGATGGCCCCATCAACCGAGCTGCTGTTGCAGCCCTCAGATTGGGGGCCTATTCTCTCTCGAAGCGGCCCTGCCCCGTGCTGAGTTTGCCCGGGCCGACTTTTCTCGTCCCAAACGGAGTCAAGTGTGGCTACTGGCTACTGCATGAAGTGCAAGGCCCAGCGTGAGATCCAGAGCGCAAAGCAGATCACGATGAAAAATGGCCGCCCAGCAACCGAGGGCGCCTGCCCGACCTGCGGAACAAAGATCTTCAAGATCGGGGCTGGGAAGTAGCTCAGCCGTCAGCGTGCTCCAGTGGCAGGGCCTGCTGGGCTGAGTTTCGACCAGGTGGTCTGAGCCCGAGATGGGCGTACGCCCTCGGAGTAGCTTGCCTGCCGCGCTCAGTGCGGAGCACAAAGCCTTCGTACAGCAGATAGGGCTCAATGACGTCTTCCAACGTATCGAGCTCCTGCTGCATAGCCGCCGCCAGGGCACCCAGGCCGGCTGGCCGCCCCTCGTAGTGGCCGATCAGCGTCTTCAAATAGCGCCGATCCAGGTCGTCCAGGCCCAAGCCGTCGATCCCTTCTAACTCGAGCGCATCGCGCACCAGCCCGAGCTCGACACGTCCGACCTGGTGGACCTGCGCGAAGTCGCGCACTCGACGCAGCAGGCGGTTGGCAACTCGCGGCGTACCCCGAGAGCGCCGAGCAATTTCTTCAGCCGCGTCGACGTCGAGCTGTACGTTCAGCAAGTCCGCCGACCGCCGCACGATGAGCGTCAGGTCGGCCACCGTGTAGAAGTCAAGCTCGAAGTTCAGCCCGAAGCGTTCTCTGAGCGGCGAAGATAACAAGCCCTTGCGCGTTGTCGCGCCGACCAGCGTGAACGGCTTCACCTGGAAAGGCACGGCGCGGGCGAATACGCCCTTCTCGAGCACGATATCGACGGTGAAGTCCTCCATGGCCGGGTAGATGTACTCCTCGAGTATCCGGGGCAGGCGATGGACCTCGTCGATGAACAGCACGTCGGTTCGTTCCAGACGCGTCAGGATGCCCATCAGGTCGGCTGTTCGCTCCAGGGCTGGGCCTGAAGACGTGACCAGGTTGGCGCCCATTTCCAGAGAAACAATGTGAGCGAGGGTGGTCTTGCCCAGCCCTGGAGGACCGCTCAACAACAGGTGGTCGAGCGGCTCATGTCGCTGCTTGGCGGCTTCCAGGGCGATGGCCAATCGCCGGCGTTGCTGGTCCTGGCCAATGAATTCGCGCAGGTTGCGTGGGCGCAGCGCGTTCTGGAGGCGCTCGTCGTCGTCGCTCTCGGGTCCTGGCCCCAGAATGCGTCCGTCCATAGCCTGGCGAGTCTATCCGGGCCGCTGCGAGTGGGCGTGCTGCGCACGGAAGTACTCGGTGACGATGTCTTGAATGCTGATCACGTCCTCGCGCATGGCGAGCAGTTGGTCCACTCCGCGCTGGGCTTCGGGGCGCTTGATGCCCATGACGACCAGCAGGGCTACGGCGTCATCCCGCAGCTCGTCCGCTTCACTTCTCATGACCCTGCTCGATTGAAGGCGCGCCGCGGACGGCTGAACGAATGGGCCTACCTTCTTACGCAGGCTGGCGATAATTTTATCGGCGCCATCCAGCGTTATGCCTGGCAATCCATCCAGAAAAGGACGATTGCCGTCCTGGATAGCCTCGGCCACTGTCTCGATGGGCGCCACCATTGACCGGGCTGCGAGCTTCCCTCCGACCCTTGGAACGCTGATCATCAACTCCCAGAATGCTTTTTGGCGGGGTGTCAGAAAGCCAAACAGGACGGGCCATGGCTGGTCGCGGCCAGACTGCGCGCTCACCCAGATCTGGATCGGGTCGTCTTCCTGATAGCTGGCCGTGAGTTCCTCTTGCACAATCGGGGGCACGATCATCTCGTAACCCACACCGGCTACTTCGACCACGATTGTTTCGAATTTCTCCGGAGCGCTGCCTTTGTAGATCCCACTCAGGTAGCTGTACATCAGCGTGCTCGTATGGCCAGACCGGCCAGAGGATGGGTTGTTTGATGCAAGGCCGCAAGCGCGAGCGCAATGGCGTCGGTTTCGTCCAGACGTAAACGCGCCGTCGCATTCAGCCCGGTTATCCGCAGCACCATGCGCTGAACCTGTTCCTTCGAGGCGTGGCCGCTCGTGGTCAGGCGCTGCTTCACGGTTGTGGCAGTGAGCGGGATGATCGGGATGCCAGCTTCTTCCAGGACGAGGCAAATGACCCCTCGCATGTGGGCCATGAGCAGCGCGCTCTTGGGGTGACGTGGAGCGGTGAAGATCTCTTCTAAGGCCACCACTGTGGGGCGGTATTCAGCCACGACCTCGCGCAGCTTCCGTGCGCCGTCGGCAAGCCGTGTAGGTAGATCGGCACTGGTCGGCGGCGAAATCACTCCATGCGCCAGGACGACCGAGCGGGTACCCGCCGGCTCGACAATGGCCCAGCCGGTTCGGACCAGACCGGGATCAACCCCTAGCGCGCGCGCACCGACATCCCCGACGAACATACGTGCTACAGGTAATTATAGGCCCGGCTGCAGCACGCGGTATGAACCGTAGCGGGCCACTTCCACGAAGTGGGTCTCGAGCCAGGCCTCCAGCGGCAGGTTGGCGCCCGGCGGTCCCCAAACGTCCCGCCAGTAGTCCGAGATGACGACCAGCCTGACGGATGGGGTTTGGAGATCGGCAAGCACGCCTTCGATCTGGTGCGGCGTCGCGGCGCCCGGGTTGAGATGGTCGAATTGGGTCGGGTTGGGCCGGTCGGCCAGCGCGTACACCAGCGGCGAAGTCGGGTATACGAAGATCGGCTCACCTGGTTCGGTTCGTCGCTGGATGTCGGCCACGACGCCTTGAAGGCTGCCGGCGGTGGCAGTCGGCACGTCTACATCCGCGGCAAAGCGCATGTCTGCCATCGGCGCGCGGGGCTGCCGAAGCAGGTCCACCCGCGACGACAGCATTGACCCTGTCAGCACGAATGCGCCGAGCACGATGACGAACGATGCAACCGCTGGCCGCAGGCAATCCAGTGCCACCGCGCCGACCACCAGCAGGAGTGGCGCCGACCAGGCCAGATGCAACGTGTCCATTCGCGGGTATTGCGTGCAAAACAGCGCCAGGCCCGCAAGCAAGTACCAGCGTTGACGCGGATCGGATCTTGGGCTGACGCACATCCACACGCCACCCACGACGCACAGCAGTGGAATGGCGATAGACGGCTCGGGGGCGGAAGCCAGACCGGCCTGGTTGACCGCGCCGACGAAGCTGACCAGCAGTGATACCTGGCCTTGCAGCACCACCACAAGCGGTACAAGCCACACCAGCGTCGTCAACCCGAAAGCTGCTAGCGGTACGAGCACCCTCTTTGCACGCTCGTTATGCGACCCAATCGCGCCCCACACCAGGATTGCTGCAAGGCTGAAGACGCCCGTGTTTTGCTTGAACAGGTACGCCAGCCCAGCCGCAAGCCCAGCACTTGCGAGCCAGCGGGTGGTCGGCCGGTGGCCCAGGCACCACGCCGCCAGCACCGCGAACAGCGTGCTCAGCCAGCCTGGGTGCGGCTCCCAGCGTTCTGGCGCGTCGTCCAGCCCTATGAGCAGGAACACGCTTGGCGCCGCCGCCCAGAGCGGACGATGCACGAGCGGTCTGGTCAGCAGGTACAGGGTGACGGCCAGCGCGGCGCGGGCAAGCAGTGCCAACGCCCGCGGAGCCAGCACATACTGTCCGCCGAGCGCCCAGAACATGAGCGCGTGCAGGGTTACCAGGCCTGGGGTGTAAAAGGTCTGAAAATCACGGTACGGGATCTGGCCATGCAGCACGCGCACGGCCTGCTGGACGAAATACCCCTCGTCGAGGTCGTCAATTCCTACCCGCAGGACCGCCGCCTCCGCAATCAGGCACCCGCCAATCAAGCCGACCGCCATGACCTGTGCCAACAGCCCACCCTTCGATCCGGACAGCGGCGGGCGCGGGAATAGGGCCCTGAGTGGCATTCGCGGGCGTGCTTGAATGTCGACGATACTCTGTCGGACTGAGGAGGGTGTGAACAAAAATGCGCCGCGTCAACATCCAGGCCGCCTTTATGGGCGAGGGCGGAGAGAGCGATACGGGTGATGATGAGGGCCTTGCGCTTTCCGTGCGAGGTGGCGAGGTGGTGCTCGTCCTGCCGGCCGGCACTGCCGAAGATAACGCCGTCCATGCGGCATCCACACTGCGGGGATCGCTGAGGCTCGAAACTGGCCGCGTTCTCACCTTCGAAATTCACGACGGCGCCGTCGGCGCGTTCTTTGAAGACGAATCCGCCGAACTTTTTGATCGGCGCGAGGAGACCCCCGCCGACGGCCTATCCAGTGTCAGTACAACACCCGCGCCCCGACCGTCGTTTGGGGGCGCCGAGGCCTTGCATGGTTCGGCCGCGACCGCGGGCGACGTGATGACGACCACGGTCGGGAGCGGGACACACCAAGACAGCGTCGACGAGACGGCGCGGCTGCTGACGTTCCACGACGTGAGCGGCTTGCCCGTGTGCGAAGGTGGACGCGTCGTGGGCGTCGTCAGCGAGGCCGACCTGATTGGTAAGACTGGAGCTACCGTCGGCGAGGTCATGACGTCGCCGGCGGTGACCGTGTCCGAATCGACGGGCCTGGAG
>JBPCIO010000216.1:0-6375 GCA_051006215.1 Chloroflexota bacterium | reverse complement strand
CCTGCTGCTGTGCAACGCCATCCTCCGATCCCAAACCCCCTGGAGCCCAGCACACCCTTGACTTCCAAGACAGTTGCTGGGGAGGGGGCCGCAGCCTACGACTATAAAATTAAACTCGTTACGAATTTCCTACCCTGCCGTAGCCCACGATTTAATGAAAAACTCGTTACGAATTCGATTTCCTACCTAATTCTAATTATAGATAGCGCGCGGCCCAGGTCGGCGATGAGATCGACTTCGGCTTCGATGCCGACTGAGAGCCTGAGCAGACGTTCGCTGGGGGCGATGTCCAGGCCGGCTTGACTGGCGTGCGTCATCGTGAGCGGGTGAGCAATCAGCGATTCGACGCCGCCGAAGCCGGCTGCGAGCTGAAACAGGCGCGTTGCCTCGGCCACCTGCCGCGCGGCGTCGCGGTCCCCGCGCACCTCGAACGAGACCATGCCGCCGCCGCCGCGCATCTGGCGCTGCGCGATGGCATAGCCAGGGTGATCCGGCAGGCCAGGATAGTAGACGCGCTCGACGCTCGGGTGGCCGGATAGGAACCGCGCCACGGCAAGCGCGTTGGACTGGTGGCGGTCCATGCGCACGGCAAGGGTCTTCAGGCCGCGCATAAGCAACCAGCAGTCAAATGGGCTGGGCACCGCTCCCCCAACGTACTGCAGGAACGCCAGACGGTCGGCCAGCGCGGCGGCGTTTGTCAGCACGGCGCCACCCATCACGTCGTCGTGGCCATTCAGGTACTTCGTCGTGCTCTCGACCACCACGTCGGCGCCGAACGCTAGCGGCCGCTGAAAGTACGGCGAAAGCCAGCTGTTGTCGACAGCCACCAGGCAGCTGTGCTGGTGCGCAATCGTAACCACGCTCGTCAGGTCGACAATGTTCTGAGTTGGATTGGTCGGCGTCTCGACCCAGAACAGCCGAGTGGTGGGCCGAATCCCGCGCGCGACCGCAGCCAGATTCGTGTAGTCGACAAAGTCGACCTCGACGTTCTGATCCGGCAAAATCAGCGTGTACAGCCGGTGCGTGTTGCCATACACGTCGTCTGGCAACAGCACATGGCTGCCGGCCTTGAGGAGCTGGCCGACGGCAGTCACCGCGGCCACGCCCGACGCGAAGGCCGTAGCGCGCTGGGCGCCATGCAGGCGGGCCAGCACCCGCTCCAGCGCCGCGCGGGTGGGATTGCCTCGCCGCGAATAGGTGAACTCGCCTGGCTCGTCGAGGCGCTGGCGGGCGTAGGCTGCCGAGAGATGCATGGCGGGTACCAGCGCACCGGTCGTGTCGGTTGGGTCAGCTCCAGCGTGGATCATCCAGGTCTCGAGGGCGTAGTCACCGGCCGGCTCGTTCACGCCCGATACGGTACCGTGCCGCTGGAGGCTAGCAGCAAGCGCACCTCATGCGTGGCACGTAACGTGCTCAGTGGCTTATGCCAGTGGTAGGCGACCCGCACAGATGGGTCCGGTTCGGAATACTGGCTGGGAAGTAGGCCCTCGTGCTCATTCAGCCCAAGGCTTCGGGCGCAACCACCATCATGCTCGTCGAGGATGACCACACGGTCGCGCAATCCTTGACCGATGCTCTCGAAGGCAGCGGGTATCGCGTGTGGCTGGCCGAAACGGGTGCTGATGCCAGAACGCTGCTCGAGCAAACCCGACCCGACCTGATCATTCTGGACCTGATGCTGCCCGACGTGGACGGACTCGTACTGTGTACGGGCCTGAAGGCGATCGCGGATGTGCCCATTATCATTTGCAGCGCAACACAGCAGAAGCGTGATGCGATCCTTGGGCTGAAACTCGGCGCGGACGATTTCATTGCCAAACCCTTCGACATCTACGAGCTCGAAGCGCGTGTCGAAGCCGTGCTCCGCCGCACCACGCAGACCCGGGTGGCTCAGCCACCACCATCCCCACCCGACCACATCCACATTGGTGACCTCATCATCGATCGGTCGCGTCGCCGGGTGACCCTCGGGGGTGATCCGCTTCAGCTCACGCCGACCGAGTACCGCCTGGTCTCGGCGTTGGCCAGTCGGCCAGACGAGATCCTGTCGCGCGACGAGCTGGCGACTCTGGTGTGGGGCTACCAGGATGCTAGCAGCGGACGCACGATCGACGTACACATCCGTCGGCTGCGCGTCAAGCTGAGTTCAGGCTCGGTTCCCTCGCCCGCGATCGTCGCGGTCCGCGGGTTCGGCTACAAGATGGCTATCGAAGACGCCGCCAGCGGCGCCAACGGCGCTGCGGCCTAAGCCGATCTCGGCCCGGGCCGAGCCACAGGGGGCGCCCGGCGGGGGCGGCCTGCTCGACATGGGCGCCACGGCCACCCCAGGTGGCGTGCGCTTCAAAGTCTGGGCGCCAGCGGCCAGCTTGGTCGAAGTCGAATTGACCGCGTCGGGGCAAGTCGTCCCCCTGAGTCCGCAGGGCAGTGGCGTCTGGTGTTCATCGGTCCTGGACCAGATCACGCCCGGCACCCGATACCTGTATCGCCTCGACGGCCAGGTGTCTCGTCCCGACCCGTACTCGCGGAGCCAGCCAGAAGGCGTCCACGCACCTTCAGCCGTGGTGGACCCAGCTCATTTCGAATGGCACGACACGAACTGGCCGGGGATACGTATTCAGGGGCTGGTGATCTACCAGTGCCACGTGGGCACCGCAACCCCCGCCGGGACCTTTGTCAGCTTGATCGACGAGCTTCCGCGCCTGAAGCGGCTCGGCATTGGCGCCATCCAGCCACTCCCATTGGCCGAGTTTCCCGGTGGCCGTAACTGGGGGTATGACGGAGTCAACTTGTTTGCGCCAGCGCGCGCGTACGGCGGACCCGATGGGCTCAAACGTTTGGTCGAGGCCGCCCACCAGCATGGCCTGGGCGTCGTCCTCGACGTGGTCTACAACCACCTTGGACCTGACGGCAATTACCTGCGTGACTTCTCACCGCAGTACTTCACGGACCGCCACCAGACGCCGTGGGGTGAAGCCATCAACTACGATGGCCCGGGCAGCGAATGGGTCCGCAAATTGGTCGTGGACAATGCACGCTACTGGCTGCACGAGTACCACGTGGACGGGTTACGCCTGGATGCCACCCACGCCATCTTCGACGACTCGGACGTGCACCTACTTGCGGAATTGACGCAGGCGGTTCGCGCGTCGCTGCCCTCCGAACGGCAGGTTGTTCTGATCGCCGAAACCAGCGAGAACGACGTGCGGTATCTGAAGTCAGTCGACGAAGGTGGCTTCGGCTTCGACGCGGTGTGGGCAGACGATTTTCACCATTCGCTGCGGCGGTACCTGGCGGGCGACCACGAGGGCTACTACGCGGACTACTCGGGAACGCTCGAGGAAGTCGCGAAATGCATCGAGCAGGGCTGGCTGTATGAGGGCCAGGCGACGCCCAGGAGTGGATTGCAAACGCCTCGCGGCACGCCCGCTCGGGATCGCCCGGCGTACCAGTTCATGTATGCCATTCAGAATCACGACCAGGTCGGCAATCGAGCCTTCGGCGAGCGCTTGCACCACCAGATCGACGACCACCTGTACCGTGCCGCCTCGACGCTGCTGCTATTCCTGCCGTATTCGCCAATGTTGTTCATGGGCCAGGAGTACGGCGCTTCGTCGCCCTTTCCGTATTTCACGCAGCACGAGCCCGAGTTGGGCAAGCTCGTGACGGAGGGGCGTCGAAGGGAGTTCCAGGCGTTCTCGGCGTTTGTCGACCCCACCATGCGCCAGCGAATTCCCGATCCGCAAGCGGAGTCAACATTCTCGAGCGCGAAAGTACGTGTCGAAGAAGCGGACCGGCCGCCAGGCGCTTCGCTCCAGGCGTTGTATCGGGACCTGATCGAGTTGCGGCACTTTGATGTGGTGCTTGCCGACCAGGTTCGCGAGCGCATGCAAGCACTGGCGCTGACCAAGGATGTGTTGGTCGTACGCCGATGGCGCGAGCACCAGGAGCGCCTCCTGATCGTCAACTTCGGCGACGCCGAGTGGCCGGCACACCAGCTCGGCGGCGGCTGGCAGGTACTCCTCAATTCCGGCCGCCCCGCGCGAATTGATGGAGCCGGCGTCAGCGTCGCCGCTCGAAGCGCGAGCATTTTGGCGCGCGAGACGGGTGCATGAAAGCTGTGCCCGCACCGCCCTCGGCTACCTACCGGCTGCAGTTCCACGCGGGCTTCACTTTTGCAGACGCGAACCGTCTGGTGCCGTACCTGCATAGCCTTGGGGTCAGCCACATCTACGCCTCGCCGTACCTACGCGCGCGGTCGGGCAGCATGCACGGCTACGACGTTGCCGACCCGAGCTCACTCAACCCGGAGCTTGGCTCGGAAGCCGACTACGACGACCTCGTGGCTGAGTTGCGGCGCCACGGCATGGGCCAACTTGCGGACGTCGTGCCGAATCACATGGGCATAGGCGATCCTGGCAACTACCGCTGGCTCGACGTACTCGAAAATGGGCCAGCATCGATTTACGCCACCTTCTTCGACATCAACTGGCGGCCGTCTGCCCGGGACGAGGGCAGGCGCAACGAACTTAAACTCATCGTTCCCACGCTTGGCGACCAGTACGGCAAGGTGCTTGAAAATGGCGAGTTGAAGGTCGACTACACCAACGGGTCTTTCGCCATCGCCTACTACGAGCGCAAGTTCCCCGTCGCGCCAGACTCGTACCCGCTGCTGCTGGACAACGCTCGGGAGCGCATGCAGGAAGAGCTTGGCCGCCGCCACGAGCACGTCCAGGAGTTGGCCAGCGTCCTGACAGCGCTGCGCCACCTGCCGCCCCGGCGCATGCTCGACGCGCCGGCAATCGAAGAGCGCAACCGCGAAAAAGAGATCGTCAAGCGGCGCATCGACGACCTGCATGCGGCGTCGCAAGCGTTCCGGACGGCGCTCGGCGCCGTGCTCGGGGAAGTCAATGGTCGCCCGGGCGACGCATCGAGCTTCGACCACCTCGACGTGCTGCTCGACGAACAGTCGTATCGGCTCGCCTTCTGGCGCGTGGCAGCCGAGGAGATCAACTACCGCCGCTTCTTCGATATCAGCGAGCTGGCCGCGGTGCGCATGGAAGATCCGACGGTCTTTCTGGATACGCACCGCCTGCTGCTGCGCTTGGTGGCGGAGGACAAGATCCAGGGCCTGCGCATCGATCATCCGGACGGGCTCCGCGATCCTGCGGGGTACCTTCGACAGTTGCAAAGCGTGATCGCTAGCGGCACCTCCGAGGCTACGCTTGCCCAGGCAGCCGGAGACAGCCAGCGCAGCCACGCGGAGGAATTGCGGGCCACATCTGTTGATGACCGAGCGCGGTTCTATATCGTCGTCGAAAAAATCCTTGCTGCCAACGAAAAGCTACGGCGTGACTGGCCGGTCTGCGGCACGACCGGTTACGACTTTCTGAACGTCTTGAACGGGATCTTTGTCGCCCGGCAGAACGAGCCGTTTTTTTCAACCATCTATTTCCGATTTCTACGGCAGGGCGCGCAGCGGTTCGCAGACCTGGCCAACTCGACCAGAAAGATGGTCATGCTGATCTCGTTGGCCAGCGAAGTGAACGAGCTCGGCTATCTCTTGCGCGACATTGCAAGCAGCGACCGACGCCATCGCGACTTCACCCTGAACAGCCTCACCTTTGTGATCCGCGAAGTGATTGCCACGTTGAGCATCTACCGCACCTATATTGACCCGGCGACTGGCGCCGCGTCCGAGAGCGACAATCTTGCGATGGAACAGGCAGTCGGCGAGGCCAAACGACGTAACCCCCGCACCGACCCATCCATCTTCGATTTCGTGGGCGACACCCTGTTGATGCGTGTGCCTGGACAACCTCAGGATCAGCGCAAGTCCTTGAATTTCATCGCCCGTTTCCAGCAGACGACGGGTCCAGTGATGGCCAAAGGTGTCGAGGACACCGCGTTCTATATCGACAACCGCCTGATCTCCCTGAATGAAGTGGGCGGCGACCCGGATCAGTTCGGACGCTCGCTGACGGCATTCCACCGTCACAATGCCGAAAATGCGCGGTCCTGGCCGGCCACGCTGCTGGCCACGTCGACCCACGACACCAAGCGGAGCGAAGACGTGCGTGCCCGCATTAACGTGTTGTCCGAATTGCCGCGCGAATGGCGGAACGCGCTCACGCGCTGGACGCGGCTGAACGGGCGGAAGAAGCTCAGCGTCCAAAGCCGAGCGGTTCCGGACCGCAACGAAGAGTATTTGCTGTACCAGACGCTCCTGGGCGCGTGGCCGTTTTGTCGGACCGGGGCCGACGGCGTCCTGGGCGTGGCTGAGGCACTCGAGCCGGAGTTTGTCCGCCGCATCGCGGAATTCATGTTGAAGGCCCTCAAAGAGGCCAAAGTTCACACCAGCTGGATCACCCCTAACCT
>JBPCIO010000215.1:0-6734 GCA_051006215.1 Chloroflexota bacterium | reverse complement strand
GCCACTTCCGACCCTTGCGCGAATTCGTGGTGAACGCATCCGACTACGCCAGCCACGTAGACGTGGCGGTTGCCTTCCGCCGCTACGTCCACAGGCGGAATACCGACCATCACACCAGCCGCATCCGATTACTCGAATCCAGGTCAAAAAGTTGCCTGACACTCCACTAGCCGTCGACGTTCGCTTGACGCACTTCGACGACTTCGTCTTCCAGGTGCAGGCGCGCATCCCACGTGACGGCGATGGCGTCCTTTACGCTCTGGTGCGCCGGGCATCCCTCGGGATGCAGTCTCAGGGCGCGTTCGATCGACTCACGATGTTCGGATGATGCCCAGACGTCGTAGTGCACGATGATCGACTCGATGCGAATGGTGCGACCGACTCCGACGATACGGCCGTCGACGGCAGCCGTGAACTTGTCCCTGTCGAACGGAATCTTGCGCCCTGACAGGGCGCCGGCAAGCGTGCCGAACATTCAACCCGCGACAGCGGACACGATGTGGTCGAGCGTCGAAGCCACCGGCGGGCCTTCGCCCGCTCCGTAGTAGGTCCGCAAGCCACCCTGGACGCCGTAGACAACCGGTTGCGGCACGTCACCCAGGTACGCATGCCGGAACCCGTGGTGGTATTCCAGCCGCGAATGCGACACGTACTCGAACGGTTCAGCCATATAAGGTGCTCCTTAAGGATGTGTCAATCTCGAATTAGATCCAATCCATTCAGGTCCAGCTCGAAGCCAATACTCGCGGGTGCAAAACACGTGGTGGCAGTGCAGGCCTGGTATTCGACACGTACTTGCAAGCGGGTTGGACCCAGGTTCTTCGTGAATTGCAGCGGCAGCAGTACGTGCAGCCCGTCTTCGAACACCATGAACGCTTCGTCGAGCCCCGCGACGCAGAATGGAACCGATGGAGGAAATGTGGGCCCGCCGGCAGTCAGTCCGTCGAGTGGCTCGACTTCGACTCGTAGCGGCGTGTAGCCGTTCGGCGCCGGCGCCGCATACACGTGGAGGCCTGCTGGAATGTCCATGTCCAGATGCAGTCGGACCTGCTGATAGGGTCGATAGGTCGGGGAATCCGTCCAGGCGCGGATTCCGAGCTCTGCGGTGCTCGCGGAGCTGGCGTCGGACCGAGGCTCGTGCACCGCACCCAGCGCGAATTCCTCCATGATTCGGGCCGTCGGACGGACCCGATAGTTTTGCTCGAATTGCTTGTTTACGACCACGCCATGCTCGTCCAGCAGGAACATGCCCGGGTACGCCACGCCAAAGCTGGTCGTCGCGCGTGGTGATACCGAACGCGGCGTGCTGCTCGACGAGGTGCTCGTTCAATAAACCGAGCTGTCGAATGGTCTGGCTGCCCGCGTCGGACAGCAACGGGAACGTGATTCCGCGCTTGTCGGCGAATCCCGCCAGGGTTTCGACACTGTCGTAACTGATCGCAAACAGCGCTACACCATCAGCCTCGAGCTTGGGGCGTGCCTCTTGCAGCTCCACGAGCTGTACTTTGCAGAAGGGTCACCAGCGTGCACTGCGGTACACGATCACCAACGCACGCCGTCCGCCGCGTGCAACGTGGAGGTCCACCGGGCGTCCTGTCTGATCGGGCAGTTGGACTTCTGGGAAACGCGCCCCGACCGCCGGACCGATGCGGCTGAAGTCGACAACTGGCAATGCTGGAGTGAGAGTCATGTGGGCTCCTTGCGCGACTGAGCGGATGGAACGAGCTGCTTCACGGCGTGTTCTGCCACGCTGGTGATAATGGTCACATCGTTGCAGGTCTTGGCGACGAGCAGCGCACCTTGAAAAGAGGCGAGGATTGCCTGGGCCATGGCCGCCACGTCGGTTGCGGGGAAGGCCCCCTCGGCGGCAGCCTGTTCGAGGGCGCCCTGAAAATACTGCCGATACTTCTCAAAGACCTGACGGACCCGGTTACGGATCACCAGGTCGGTGGTGCCGAGCTCGGCTGCCAGGTTGCCAAACGGACAGCCGTGCAGCACCTCGCACCGCTGTCGCTCGGCTACCAGGGCAAAGAAGCGCCGAAACTGGTCAAGGGGCGGGATGTCCGGGGTGAACGCGGGTTCGAGGATGGTGATCCTGGCCGTGGCCCACTGCTCGTCGATGGCGGCCAGCGCCAGGTCACGTTTGGACGGAAAGAAGTAGTAGAAGCTGCCTTTCTGCACCCCGGCGTCGGCGCACAGGTCGTCGACGGTGGCAGACGAGTAATTGCTGGAATGGATGACGCGACGGGCGCTGTCGATGAGGCGGGTGCGGGCGGTGCTCGAACGCGGCATAGTCGACTGGTTAGTACAGTACCTCGCGGAAGACATGCATGGCAACCACGTCGGCTGCCCGTTTCTGTGGTAGTTGACTGGTCAGTACACGGACGTTAAACTCGGCGCAGTCCACACAGGATCTCCATTCCCATGCCGACCGCCGACGCCCCCACCCAGGTCGACTTCTACTTCAGTCCCAGTTGTCCCTGACCTCTCACCGCACGTCACACACGCACCCCGAGCCGATGCTGCCAAGGCAGGTGTATGAGCTGAGAATCGACCTCAAGTTCGTGGCCTACTTCGTGCCGGCGGGGCACGCGCTGCGCTTTTCAATGGCGAGCGCCGACCTGCAGAATGCGTGGCCTTGCTCCAGTCCCGCCGTTCACACGCTCCAGCGCGGCGCAGATTTTCCTTCGCGCGTAGTGTTGCCGCTGGCGGACGCCGATGCGCCGCAGCTGCCGCCGCCGGCGTTCAAACCGTCGCCGCACCGCGAGCCGACCGAACGTGACCATCGTGGCTCGTCGCACAAGCTTACGCACGACCTGGTGAACGAAACGGTCACGGTCGAGTTGGAACGCAACAGCGGACTGATGCCCAACAGCGGCGACGAGCGGCCTGCCTTTGGCGAGACCATGATCCGCCGTGAGGCGCGTTCGCGGTATACCGTTTCGCGCAAGGACCCGGCCGCAGCGCGCATGCACGCCGAGCACAGCCTTACGATCACGCGGCCCGAGGGCGAGATTCGCCTTGAAGCGAATGAATCGCTCGCCAGTGACGCGCAGATGTTTCGCTTCCAATCACAGGTCGACATACGCGTCGACGGCAAGCCGCATTTCACCAAAAGCTGGCGCGCGTCACGGCCGCGGCTACTAGATTGATTGCCAGATTGATGAATCTGCGGCTGGGTGTCGACGTCGGTGGTTACGTTCGCCGACCTCCACGTCCGCGAGCGTCCGGGCGATCGTCCTACCAGGCTCGACGTCAGCGTTGGTGACGACAACCGCCACTGCGGCGATCATGACATGTAGATGCCACCACCGCCGCCTCACGGCCCGCAGCGCTAGCCGAACATTGAGTACGACGCCCGACCTTTCGACTTTACCGGACGGCAACTTGCTACGGTCGCGGCGGCAGTCGCGTTCATGGCCGCGGCCCAGTTCGGGCTGGCGGCGTGGCAGGTGAGCACAGGCGCAGCATCAGACTCCGCCGGCGTTCCTGTCCACACGGATCTGCCAGGATTGGACCCCGCTGCAGCCGTTACCCCGGTTGCCACGCCTCCACCGCCGGCCGGCACTGCGGTGGAGCGCTGGGTGGTTGTCTCCCACACCGATGGTCTCGGGCTGGTTCTGCGCACGGCGGCCGCGGCACCCGGCCGCGTGCTCACCGGCAAGGAAGGCGCCGCCTGCGCGTCACGGGAGAGTCCGTCCAGCGGGCCGGAAGAGGCTGCTTGCCAGTGGCAGCCCAAAGCGGCAGAACCGGCTGGGTCGCCAGCGAGTTCGTCCAGACCGAGCCCTGAACGCAGCGGCGCCTGAAACCGCTGAGCGAGCCGGGGCAGATAGCTTCGGCCGACAACTCGGTGACGAGCAAACCAGAGGGACTTTGGCGACGGATGTTGTTTCCGACGCGGCGATGTCAGGAACGCACGGCCTGTGCGCCAGGCTTCCCTCGACCGACGCGTGGGCCAACTCGCACAACGTCGACCTGGTGCCGACGCCGACGTCGGCAAGCCATCTCAACCGGCTCGAGCGGAAATGCGGGCGGCCCGAAGCATTGCCTGCGGACGTACGCAAGTTCGACCCCGCTCTCGGTTGTGGCTTCCTAACTTTCGCGCTGCTGATCGCTAACCTCGGCACGCCTCAGCCCTAATCGATGCCTCTCGCAACTTCGCATTCCAGTACGCGGCAGGCGGGAAGGACGTACCGGCGGGTGGTGTCAGGTCATGCCGAGAATACGCGAGAGATTGCCACCAAGTATCAGCGCCTCGGCCTCTTTTGACAGTTGTTGGCGGCGGATGGCTTCTACGGCGAGGTCCGAGTACAGGTTGGGCCAGTTGGAGCCGTAAACCACCCGCTCGGGACCGAGTTCCCTAATGGCGCTTGCGATTGTCACCGGCTCAAACGACGCGATCGTAGTGCCCAAGTAGAGATTGGGATTGTCGCGTGCTGCCTCGATCGCATCAGATGTCCATTCCCGATACCCCATATGGTCCATCAAGACAGTCACCTCAGGAAAGCGTCGGCACAATGCGCCGATGGCAAGTGGATGACTGATTTCACTGCCGGAATGAATGTTCACGACCAGTCCAAGCTCTCTGGCTGTGCTCATCAACCTGCTTGCGAGCGGCGAGGTCATGCGGATCTGGTAAATGGCCGGCATGATCTTCAGCACCCGCATCCGCCACTCGGTCGCGGCCTGGCGGATCTCGTCGAACGCCAGCTCGCCGTCATTTGGATTGACCTGGCAGCACAGAATCGCGCGGTGCTCTTGGCCAGCGGTCTCATACAGCGCGCGGTTATCCGGCTTGCGCGTCGGACTGGGCATCACCACCGCGTACTCGATGCCCGCTGCGTCCTCATTGGCCAGAAGCTCAGCGAGAGCAACATCGCGGTCTGCGGCTGACGCGTTCGTATTGAGATAGGCCTCGAAATCCATGGTTGGCATGGTTCCTCAGCCTACCCGTCCTGCCGTAGCCCTCGTTGGGCGTCCGACCCAACGGTCTGGTGACGGTCATCATCGCGGTTCGGTTCATGAAAGGAGCCATCGCCGCTGTTCCAGCCACGCTCTCCAAAGCTGTGTGACGTCCTCGCTCGGTTGCGGTTTGGAATGCATCGAGGCCCGTGCGGGCTGACCCGATGCTTCAGCACAAACTCGTTTGTATGACCACAATGCGTCCGCTGGTCGGGAAGACCTCTGCCGGCTGGCGACGTGGATTACGAGGGATGACGTCCTGAGAGTGGATAGTCCGTGCACCTGAGATCGCGCGACGAAGATGGGCGAGTCGCGCAGCGCCGGCGGGCAGTGACCAGTCTGGTCGGTGTGGTCAGGGTCAGCTCTCTCTACAGCAAAGGAAGTTGCCGCCCTGCTGGCCCCCGCTCCGACACAATGATCTGACCCGTGTCCGTGTCAAGTCGCAGCACATCGACGCGTATTTCGTGCCCTAGCCGCTCGCGAAGCAGGGCATCGACTGTTTCGGCCGGCGTACCTCGTCGAACACCGCGCACCTGCCCGATTGGTAGCAGTCCGTTTAGCCCATAAATCGACAACGCCAGGCCCTTTCGCACACGCGCCTGCACCAGCGCCGGCACGGACGCATGCGCTGCATGTGCTGCTTCGAGCGCTTTCCAGGCCGGCGACCGACCGATCTGCCTGAGACGGATACGCCACTCGGTAAGCGCCGATGCCAGCAACAGATTGATGCCCTGGCGACCGCGGACGCCGCGAACATCGATGTCGCCGAGCAGCACATTGGCCAGCCGCGTGGAGGCCGTCAGCTCGGTGGGCGGTAGGTAGCCAATCCCGAGTGCTTCAGCGATGTACCGGGCCGAATCACCCTGCCACTGGAGCACATGCAGTCGTTCGCCGCCGAGTTCCGCGCTCACGCGATTCACGTAATCGGCGCCGAGCCCGACCACCAGGCTGACCGGTCGACCGCTGAGCCGAATCCCGCGACGCCGGCGGACCGCGACCTTGCTGAGCACGCCGGTGCGCCGGGCGATTGCCGCAATCTCGAGGGCGCCGCGAGCGAGCGCCGGCACGTGCTGCATCAGCAGGTCACCGACAGTCACGCTTTCGTCCGAACGTGCTCCATAGGGCGGTGGGGTCTCAGTATCCAACCCGGGTAGCAAGACACCCCGCAGATTGTGGGCGTCGGCCAGATCAGGTTCTGGAAGCGTCACTGTCAAAGGGCTGGCGCAACACGCGCAGCTCGTTTACGAGTCTGCCGGCACCGTGCCGGCAGGCGCGTCACACAGCAATCACGACCCCATAACGCTGCTGTGACGATCCCCGGTTTTGCCGCGACCTGCGGGTATTTGATTGAGCCGACCGGGCGCGTTTCAGCACGCGTGATCAGTTGCACGAGTTCAAACGTTGCGCCAATTCGTGGCCTGGTGCTTGGGTTGTCGCCGGCAATCAACTCGATCTCGGCGGGATATTTGGGCCGTTTCTAGTGGTCGGGCTGGACGCGGCAGGTCAGCACCGGCCGGCGGCTGCTTCCTCGTCAGAACAACCGTGGGGTAGGATGGCAGGTGAACGTAAGGAGTGAACCGAATACGCGCGCAATGCCCGTAGCTGGTGACTGAGGGTAATGCGAGCGAAACCCGTTAGCTGGTGACTGTCGGGAGCGGGGAATTGAAAACGCCCCGCGCTTGGTGAGCTCGGAGCGTTCGAATCTCAAATATTGGCCCCTCTTGATGGGGAGGGGATTTTCTTGTCCCGCAGCTGGTGAAGCCGCGGTGCCT
>JBPCIO010000214.1:0-3679 GCA_051006215.1 Chloroflexota bacterium | reverse complement strand
GGGGGCGTGGGGGTGGGGTCTGCTGCCTTTGTGCATTTGGAGTGAGGGACAAAAAGGGACCACCACAACCTGCGGACGGGCCCCGCCGCCGGAGCTCGTTGTTGGCCCGCTGGCGCATAGCTTGCGCGCACTTTGCGAGCAAGATGAAGGCGCCTCGCCTCTCGGGAAATGTGCGCCGGCGATATGAGTGGCTACGAGCCGCCCGCCTGGGCTGCGGAATACCACACGGCGTTGGCTCAGGGAGACTACCTGCGCGGCCTGTTGGTTGCCCGTGACGCCGCCGATGACAGTGCGCCGATTAGCTTTATCAATGACGCGGTCGTCTACCTCTTGCAGGCTGTCGGTCGATTCGCCGACGCGGACGCCGTCCGCGACCATCGGACCCAACTCGAACAGCAACGCGGTTTGGAGGCGCTGCCACCCCAGCTGCAGCAGGCAATGCGTGAAGCCGCGGAGCGCGAGAAGATTTTGAATACCGTAGCGGCTCCGCAGGCGATCGATCTGGAACAAGCACCGGCCGCGCTGGCGTCGGCGGTTCGCCAGCATCGGGTGGTGGTCCTTGGTGAGTTGCACCACCACCCCGAACACCGCGCGTTTGGGGCGCGCGTGCTGGCCCACCTGCGCAGTGGCGGCGTGACGCATCTGGCGCTCGAAACTGGCAACCAATTCACACTCGACCAAGCGCAGCGTGAGGCCCGAATTCGGCCCACCACCGACCCCCTCTCGTTCGAGCCGCAGCGAGCGGCCCTGCTCCGGGCCGCATTGCGGCTCGAGCTGCCGATCGTCGCCTTTGACATGGACGCTAACGACAGCAAGTGGCTGCTCAACCACCCTGGCGACATGCAGTTCCGTGAGCGGCGTATGGCCGAGCATATCGCCGAGCGAGTTCTTCAACCCGAGCCAGCAGCGCGCGTGCTGGTATGGGTTAGCCATCAACACGGCCAGAAGATCGAACGCGGGCTGAAGATGATGGCCATGCATCTCTGGGATATCACCGCCGAGGAACCGTTCTCTGCGTATCAGCTGACTGGCGCCGGCAATTACCCTGGCGTCGATCTCCTGATTCGTCATCCAGAGCCCACATACCTGCGCGGCCGACCGGATTGGCTTCGCGTTGATCGACTGTCGGTCCAGGGGACGATCGAACCACCTGCAGAGTGCTTGGTTCAGCTGCACCCAGCGGCTGAGGGCACGACAAGCACGCCCGCGGATCAGCTTCTCACCGAGGAGGATGGACAATTTGAACTCCTGGTGCCCGCGGGTGACTACCCCTTGCGGGTCTGGACGGCAGCAGGACACGTCAGCTAGCCTCGCCCTCTTGCTGTGAGGCAGGACCTCAACGATCTGCGCGTACAGGGCTAGGTAGTCATCGACCGCGACCGCGCTCATACTGCGAGCCACCGTCTCTCGCGATCCTCGGGATCGCGACGTATAAAACGGCGTATACAACGATGGCGGGGCGGTATAAAACGAGTTCGGGCTCGACTCGAAAAGGGTCATGCGGCGCGCGGCACTTAAATGGCTCCGATCCAACGCTCCGAGCGCGCCGCCATAGCTCGTTGTTCGCCGCCACGCTGATCGGCTGTCATGACGGTTTGGCCGGTCACAAAGGCAATGGCTACGACGGCTGACGGAAGCTGTTCCGGCCGCTACGCTGCGTCCATGACACCGATCGCTCTGTCCACCGTCGCAGCCAATCTGCTGGAACCGTTCAAGCCCCAGGACCTCGTGACGGTCAACGATTCCGTGGTCCGTATCGCTCGTCTCGACGGTGAGTTCCCGTGGCACCACCACGACGAAGACGAGCTGTTCTTGTGCTGGCAGGGAATGTTCCGCGTTGAGCTGCAGGGTCGCGAGGCGGTCACGCTCGAAGCCGGTGATCTGTTGGTTGTGCCGCGAGGGATCGAACACCGGCCGGTTGCCGACCAGCCGGCCTACACATTGCTTCTCGAACGCCCCGAAACAAAGCAGTGCGGCAACTGACGCGGTGTACTCCGCGCAGCCCGCGGCGAGTTTCGGGGGTGCGGAGCGCCCTCCTCTCAAAAGAGGCCCGACAAGCTCAGCGAGGAGGTCTAGGGGCTGAGCAGGCGGGTTCGGGGTGGCCACGCCCCGCCCGAGCAACCAGCAGGGCTCGTTGTCTGAGTGTTCACGCCGGCCATATTCCACTCCGCGGAGGCCGGCCACAAAACGATCTGGTGCTAGGCTGGTCTGAGCAGCAGGGGCACCAAATTGGAAGCAATGAGCGACAAGGGTGGTTGGCGCGGCGAAAGCTACGGGATGCCCGAGGATCCACGTGCAAAGAGCCCGATTCCGGAGTTGCGCATACTCCAGTGGGTTGTGCCTGTTGCAAAGTCCCAGCAGCGGGGGGATATTGAGGTCACGATCCTCTCGATCGAGGCGTATGACGATGGCTTCGTCCTCAACGTTCGCACGGAGTACGTGCGTCCGCCGACGTTCGGAACACCTGAGCTGGCCCTGACGATCGCCGACGACAGGGGCGCCGTGTACCGCGCAAGGCCACCGGGTGGATTCGGCGGTGGCAGTCTCGCGCGGTTGCAGTGGCGAGGGGCCTACTTCTTTGCCCCGGCGCTCGACGAACACGCCGGCCAACTCCGCATCGAGGCACCCGAATTCCAGTGGCTGGGTCACGACGAGGCGGCGCGACAGATGGTCGTTGCCGAAACGCATCCTGGTCCGTGGGTCTTTCCTGTCGACCTCTCGACGCTGCCGCGAGCCCCAGCCCGCGCCTAGCGGTCCGCTACGGCGGGCCACAAAACGGTGTGGGTGCTGGTTCGGCAGGTCTCTTAGTTCGCGCAAGATCACACTGGTCATGGGCGTCGTCTCCATGTCGGAAGGGGAATGGGAGCGCCGCCGTCGGGCTCCAGGTCGTCGAACAGGTGCCAGGACGTGTCTGAGGGACTGGAGTCCACTCGCGCCGGCGGCGATGGGGCAAGAGCAGGCTCCACGTGTCGCGGCTCCTGCGGGATTGGCTGGAGTTGCAGAGAACTGCGCCGACGCTCACGGTTGCGCTCGGCCTGCTCTGACGGGCGGGTGTCGAACAGCTCCTGCTCGGCCGGACTAGCGACAATGTCCAGAAACAGGCGCTCGCCAGCGCTCAGCACCAGGGCTTGACCGGGTACTGCGCGCTCGAGGAGCACCACCTCATTCGGGGTCAGATCGAAAGCGCTCGTGGCCACCTGCAGCGCGCCTCGGTCCATGGCGAGCAGCACGTGGGTCGAGCTGTTGTGGACGATCGCCAGCCCGTGCGCTGAGTTGAGGCAGTCGGCAGGCTCCTGCGATGCCACGGCCAACCCGAGCCAGTACTTGGGTCCTTTGCGCGCCACGGTCTCCAGGAACGCGCCACCCTCGGCGCTGCGTAGCGTTAGCCACAGTTCATCGACCACCAGCAGGCAAGGCTCCTCGAGGCCCTGGACGTGATGCCACCGCACCTGGGTCCACACGAACTGCTCGATGAGATGCAGGCCGATCGGCCAGAGCTCCTCTCCTAGGGCTGATACGTTGAAGACGGTCAGTCGCGCGTCTAGCGCCACGTTGGTCGGCTCGCCCAAGAAGTCGGCGAGCGAGCCCTCGACATAGCGCGCCAGGCGCGTTGCCAGACTCTGCCGCCGGTCAACGTTGACCGGCGGCAGAGTCTGGCAACGCGCCTGGCGCGCTATGT
>JBPCIO010000213.1:0-3217 GCA_051006215.1 Chloroflexota bacterium | reverse complement strand
CACCTGGACCCACTGCACCCCGACCCTCACCGGACCACGCAAACACTCCCCTCGGTGAGCTGTTCACCGACGATCTGAACGGGGGCAGCGGGAAGCGGACTCCGCAGCACTAGTCCACGAACAATCGTCTACGAGAGGCAGCGGAGTGGCCAGAGTTCGAGCAGGAGTCGTTGTCTTGTGACCCGTGTCCGCGAACGACGGCACGCGAGGCACGTTCGCGATACGTTCGGCGGGTGGCACTGGTCGGGTATGCGCGGCTGAGTACTCGGGACCACCACCCCCCAGGCGCAGACCGAAGCGCTGGCGGCTCCTGGGTGCCGTGTGATGATTGCTCTGCTGCCAGCGCTCGCCCTGACACTGCTCCGGTGGGGTTATGCCGAGACATCCCAAGAAACTAAAGAGCTTTGCGAAATTGCCGGCTTGAATTGGCGTTCATAGGCGTAAACCAGTGTGGCGGAGGAAGGCGAAGCAGAGTGAGGCAGAGTGAGGCAGAGTGAGGCGTCGTCGCCGATGCGGTCCAGACCACATTCGGCAATAGCCGCAATCTCGTCCATGGTGTCGGTACACAGGTTGGCGAGCTCCTTGGATTTGAGACGACCCCACACCTGCTCGATGGGATTGAGGTCAGGTGCATAACCAGGCAGCGGCTCGATGCTCAGCCAGTTGCGTTGACTGGCGACCCAGTCCAGCATGTGTCGGCTGCGGTGCGAGGCGCGCGTACGCTGAGGGCCGTCTGGTCGACGCCGCTGAATTTACGGAAATCCAGGCGCGCCATGCTTCGTACTTTGCCTGCTCCAGGCGGCCGAACCTGACCTGCGCCGGAATGACTGGGGAGAATGGCTCGATCGGCTCGAGCGCGAGCACGACAACCCTTCGGGCCGCGGTGAACTGGCTGACCTTAAACAGGCGGACTGACGAAGCGCTGCACGTGGCATACACGCTCAGTCAGTTCTCGGAGGCACGTGGCTACTCGGGTGAAGGACGACACGTTCTGGACAGATTGTTGTCCGTACCAGACGCGGACGCCGGAGCCCGCGCAGCGGGTCTGTATGCATTCCTGCACCTGGAGTGGTCAGGGAGTGGCAATCTCGCTTTCCAAGGTCACGGTGAGGAACTCCTGGCCCTGTGTAAGAACATGGGCGATAGTGTCGGCGCGGCCTCTGCGCTGCATGACCTGGGGGTCGTCGCCAGCCAGCAGCGGCGCTATGCCGACGCACGTCAGCTACTCGAGGAGCATCTCGCTTTGAGCCGCCATCACGGCGTCCCTCCGTCGCCCCGGGCTCGCCAGAATCTGGGCAACGTGGCACGCGATGCGGGTGACTTCAGCGGCGCGCACGTCATGTACACCGACGCGCAGGCCCAGGATGGGAATGCTGCTTCCATGCGCGGCCTCATCCTGAGCAATATGGGCTGGTTGGCGTTGTATGAAGGAGACCTTTCGAGGGCACGCGCCTGGCAAGCGGAGAGCAGTCTCAGCGCGGGTTCTATAGCTCTGATTGCTTTCGGTCTCGATTCGGTCGTCGAGGTGGCAAGCGCACTCGTCATCGCTTGGCGCCTGTCACGTCCTAAGACCGACCACGCTGCTAACGAGCGCGCAGAGCGACGAGCCGTACGGCTGATTGCACTGACATTTTTCGCGATCGCCGCCTATGTCGTCTATGACGGCGCGACCTCTCTCCTGGGGTGGCGCGACGAGCCGCGCCACAGCCCATTGGGCCTTCCCATAATCGCTTTGTCGCTGCTCATTATGCCGTGCTGGCGTGGGCCAAGCGCCGCGCGGCAACTCGATTGAGTTCGGTGGCCTTGCGGGCCGATGCCGCCGAGACCCAGCTATGCACCTACCTCTCGGGTGTAGTGCTGCTCGGGCTAGCTGCCAACAGTTGGCCGGGCTGGTGGTGGATGGACTCGCTGGCTGGACTCGTCGTCGCCGCGCTCGCCGTTCGCGAGGGCCGCGAAGGGTGGACCAACGGCGAACTGTGCGAAGCTGACTCCAAAGACCTGGCCGGTTTGGAGGAGATGGCGCGCACTGGCCCAGCTCGTCCTACAGCCGACGCCGAGAGACTGGGCCCGGCGCCCTTGCAAGGGTCACGGGGGTACGTGTACGCCGTGCAGTTGGTCGAGCGTGACTTTGTGCGGCTGCCACCGATTGGATTGCCGTGCACCGGCGGACTCAGCTATGTTCCCCAACCTCGAGGTGATCGAGCGCCATCTCGGGCAGCCCGTGCCAGAAGCACTGTCGCAGGCCGCTCTGGACACCCTGGGGATCATCGCCTACGAGCAGCCTGTCACTCGCTCCGACATTCGCGGCATCCGCGGCGTGGACAGCGACGCGGTGGTGGGGACGCTGCGAGCGCGTGGCCTGGTGGTCGAGGACCCGCGCTTCGGTGGCCGCGGCCGGCTGGGCTTTCTCATCACCACGCCCGCATTCCTGCGCTACTTCGGTTTGAATTCGCTTCGCGATCTACCGCCTCGCCCCACGCCAATCGTGAGCTAAACTCTGGTCAGCAGGCCGGGTACGCCTCGAATGCGGTGCATGCCGCTCGGATTCGCCGCTCCTCCGAGCACCGGACCAGAATCATCTGATAACTCGGGGATGGCCGGCTGTCACCCACTTCGGTGTACCAGTCGTCGGGCCTCAAGATCATGAAGCGGATCAGGAATTGAGCAAAAGCCAAGAAATACGACAGATACTTGTGAAAGTGACAGGCTCAGGCGCGCTCGATGACCAGGGCGATCTTGAAGATCCGGCGCTGCTCCAGCAGCTCGGCCCAGCCTCCAATCGTCGCGCTCAGCTCGGAGAACATCGTCACACCCAGCTCGCGCGCCAGCGCGGGCCCGGCTACCGTCAGGTGGTCTGAAAACCGACGTGCCACACGCGCATGCGCCAGGGTCTGATCTTCGACCAAGGTCGGAGTAAAGCCAGTGTCGCGCACGGTGGCCAGCAGTGGGGCCGTAGTGAAAACGTAGGCCTCACCGACTGACCCGCGGCCCACCACTTCTTCGGCATCGAGGGGCAGGCCCACTTCGGCGGTCAAGCCAACGCGCCCCCCGGGCCGGAGCACGCGCCGAAGCTCGTGCAGCAGCGTGGTCGGCGAAGGAATTGTGAGCGCCGACGAAAAAATGGGCCAGATGTCGGGATAAAAGCAGGCCAGTAGATCGGCGTCGTAACCGCATACCGTGGCCCAGCCGAGGAGAGCTGGGAGAAGGGTGTTACGAC
>JBPCIO010000212.1:0-15140 GCA_051006215.1 Chloroflexota bacterium | reverse complement strand
CGTCGGGGCCTGCCCGCTCCGGTTGGGGTCGGCATCCGGTGTGGCAGCGACGGCGTGCTGCCGGCTCTGTACCTGGCTGAGGAACGTTGCCTGGGGCCCAACGCGGCCGAGCGGCGGCGGTTCTTTTTCGCGCTAGGTCGAGCCGCCGCGCGGGACGCCCTAGCGGAGCTGGGCGTCGCGGCCGTAGCTATCCGGCGCGGTTCGGCAGGCGAGCCGGTCTGGCCCGATGGCATCGTGGGCGCCATCACCCACACCGGTGACCTGGCGGTTGCCATCGCCGGCTGGCGCTCGGACTACGCTGGTCTGGGTGTGGACCTCGAACAACTTTCGCCTGGTCTGTCGGCCAGGGCAGCCAGGCTGGTGTGTACGCCATTGGAGATGGCCTGGGTTGGCGAGGCAGGTGCAAGCAGCCGTGCCACGCTGCTGTTTTCCGCCAAGGAGGCGGTTTTCAAGGCGCTGTATCCCATCGAGCGCATCTGGCTCGGGTTCGGCGACGCCGAGCTGGAGTGGCACGCCGACCGGAGTGCGTTCGAGGCACACCTGCTCAAGTGCGCCAGCGCGAGCCATCCGGCCGGCTCGAGGCTCCAGGTAGCAAGCACGCTGACCGATGCGCAAGTTCTCAGCACCACCTACGCCTTACCAGCAGCGGCGCCTGCGCGTCCGACGTAACTACCGCAGACGGCAGTCGTTCAGCACGACCGAGCTTGCATCACGCGAGGCGTCACGACGAGGGTTGGTCGACTCGACGGTGATCGACTCACCCACGTTGACGGCCGGCGAAGGTGGGCTGGTGTCGCACACGACCCCGAGAGGCAGACTCGTGGCGAGCTTCAGGCGGGTGTGACTACCTTGCTGGTCGACAGCGGCGACGGTGCCCCGAATGATCAGCGTCGTATCGCCAAACTGCTCGAAGAACTGATCGTCCTGCATGCTCTGCGCAACCTGGTCGGCTGTGACCTGCACGCTCGGCAGCGTCGGAGTGGGGTCAGGACTTGCGTGTTGCGCGGCCGGTGACCCACATGCCATGAGGCCAGACAGGGCGAGGCCGACCACCGCACCTGGCACAAGCATCCAGGGCTGGAAGGGGCGCTTGTCCTCCACCCGTTCGAGGCTGAACGCGTTGGGGATGGCAGTGGCCAGCTGCACGGCGGCGAGTATGTCCGAGAGCTGCATCATCATGCTGGGTCTCAATGCCAGCGCGAGAGGTGCTCGGCGTGGCTTGGCAGGTAGGCGCCCGGCCGAAAGAACCGGTCGTAGAACTCGGTGTCGAGATGTTGCGCCTGTAGGTAATTCATGATGAACAGTGTCGGCACGGTGCCAGGAAATTTACCGAACGTATCGAAGATGTACTGGGCCTGTGCAGCGACACAGGCTTTGAACTCTGGTGTCCACGGTGCGGCGTTGCCACGGATGACCTCGCTTTCGCGCCAAGCGCCAGGGGTTTCGGGGTGGTACACGCCACCCGGTCCGAACTTTCGGTCCGCCAGGGCCTCGACGGCATCCGCCATGCTTCGGTAGTGGGGTGGGCAAAAGGCCTCGAATACTCCGGCCAGGCCAGTTGGATTGGGCAGCGCCCAGCGTGGGTCAGTGTCGAATCGAAACCCGAGTCCAGGCACCGCCGGATCGCCTGAGGCGCCGAGCATGGTAAGACGGTCAATTCCGTCAAACATCCAACCGCCAAGTCCCATCGCCTGCAGGACCAGCGTGCCAGCATAGGCACTGGTGGCCAGCTCAGCTGTCGCTTCGGTCAGGGAGTACTGTTCGAGGAACGTCAGCGGCAGCGGCTGGTCCACGTCGACCAGGTTGCGGAACGCGTCCAAGCCCGGGATCGGACGGCCGTTCACATCGTCGAAAATGCAGTACCCGTTCTGGGTGAAGAAGCCCAGGTTGGCCAGGTTGTGCTGGGCAATGTCGGCCACCGAAATCACCAGCAGTGAGCCAACGGCGTTCGCGACCCAGGTGTTGTGGCCTTCCATGTACGGCTCGCTGCGGGGCAGGAAGATTCGCTGGCTCGATAAACGCCGGATGCGCTGTGCGTGACGATCGAGCATCAGTTCGAGCGTCGGCTGCTCGACAGCCGGATCGACCAGTGCGCCGGCGTCCCGTGTGGGGAAGAAGTAGGTACCGCTGTCGTCGGTGAAGAAGAGCTCCGCGGTGTGGAAGCCCGCGGCCGATGGGAAGGTGCGACCGGCGGCGCCGCCGGCGTAGTTGGCCAGGTAGGGCGCGTAGCGAGCGTGGCGGGTGATGGCGAAGTGCCAGCCAGTGGTGCCGCCCATGCTGGTGAGCACCAGCAGACGTTCGAGCTCGGTAAGCGGCAATGAAGCATGCCGCGAGGCGTAGGCGAGCAGGCCGTCGGGGATCTCGCCACCGAGCGCAAAGCGCCGCGAACGGCGGCCGTAGAGCGCATCCAGGAGTGGGAAGGCGGCCAGATCGGCCAGGGTCTGGCGAAGGCGTTCGCTCAGCCCGGTGGTCGGTCCGGGCCTGGACTCGGGTGTGGGTTGCATGGCCGGCGCAGCGACAACCTACCACGGAAGTCCAACTCGCTTTCGTTCGGCTGTCCACCGGCAGTGTTCGCCACGCGTAAAGGTCTGCTCGGCGACTGAAACCACCCGCGCCGCGGCCGGAGCGCGCCGATCGTGGTACAGCGTACGATCGACAAGTGACGTCGCCGATCGACTTTCTGGCTGGGCTGTTCGCAGGCGAGGGGTTGCAGAGCTATCTGGGTGAGGAGCTCAGCATTGCCGCGCACATGCTCCAGGCCGGTGCGCTGGCGGAGGGTGCTGGCGCACCAAACGAATTGGTGGCCGCGGCGCTGCTGCACGATGTGGGGCATTTTGGGGCGATCGCCGGCCGGCAAACGGGCCCGCAGGAGCTCGAAGCCACCGACCACCGGCACCAGGAGATCGGCGCGGACTGGCTGGCGAAGTGGTTTCCTCAGGTGGTCACCGAGCCGGTGCGGCTGCACGTGCTCGCGAAGCGCTATTTGTGCAGTGTTGAGTCGGGGTATTTTGAGACGCTGTCGCCGGCGTCAGTGCATACGCTGGCGCTCCAGGGCGGCCCACTCACGCCGGCAGAAACGTGGGCGTTCGAACGCTTGCCATACGCCCGAGATGCTGTGGCTGTGCGCCGCTGGGACGAGGTCGCCAAAGATCCGGCGGTCGCCATACCTCCGTTTGAGCATTTCCGCGAGCTCTTGGCTCAGGCGAGGACGCGCTGAGCAGTCTTGCTCGAGGCTACCTTTGCATCGAAGGTTGGGGAGCCGGCCCTTCAGTCAACCCGGCAAACGCTGGCTGGGCTACCGGCTGCCCGAGCGTAGCTTGTCGAGCAGCGTGCTGTAGGCCGAACGTTCCAGGGGCAAGCTGACTGGCTGGCCGGTGTGGCTCGAGTAGATCATCGCGTTGGCGAGTTCTAACGACATGCGCCCCTCCTCACCGTCGGCTACCAGCTGCGCGCCGTGTTGGATGGCATCCAGAAAATTGGCGTAGATGTCAGTGTGCTCGCCTCGTCCGGACTCCACCGAGACGTGGGTCGGGTTCATCAGCGGCTTGCCAAAAGGGTCATCGCTCTCGGCCAGAAACGAGTGCAGGTCGGTCTCAGCTTCGAGGAGCCGCACCCCACCGCGGAAGAGCTCCAGGATGCCGCGGGTGCCGGCTATTTCCAGGCGCTCGGCTTCGCCAGCCTGTGCCGTGCTTACCAGCAGCATCCCAAGCGCGTCGTTGGGCCACTCCAGCATGGCCATGGACGTGTCTTCGGTTTCGATGGCGTGGAACTGCGTCCGGTTCCAGGCGACGACGCGGCCGGGCTGGCCAACCAGGTGACACACCAGGTCTAAGCTGTGCGGCGATTGATTCATCAAGACGCCGCCGCCTTCACCCTGCCAGGTGCCGCGCCAGCCGGCCCGGGCGTAGTACCTGGCGGTGCGGGTCCAGATGGCCACCATCTCCACGCGTTGGATGTCGCCGAGGCGGCCGGATTGGATCAGCCTGTTGGCTGTGCGTATCTCCGAGCGGGTCCGCTGCTGCAGGTTCACGGCGAGCAAACGACCCGCCCGTTCGGCCGCCTCGATCATGAGGTCCGCTTCGGCAACCTGGACCGCCATCGGCTTTTCGACCAGGACATGCGCGCCGGCGGCCAGAGCGTCCAGCGTAAGAGCGGCATGGAACGGGTGCGGCGCAAGTACGCACACGGCTTCGGGACCAGTTGCTGCGAGCATCTCGCCATGGTCTGCAAAGAAGGGGCAGCCGAACACCTCCGCCTGCACCGCGGCCGCCTGGAGGTTGACGTCCGAAACTCCGACAACTTCGATTCTGTCCGACTGAAGCCCGGACTTGTGCATCTTGAACACGCCCGCGCCAACGCCAATAACCCCGAATCGCACGCGCCGCACGCTCATCAGTATGCAGCAGGGCCGTTCAGATGGTGTGCCTGGGTCGACCTCTGGTCTGGAGTTATCCGGTAGCCTTCGTGTGTGTCGAGGCCTTCCCAGAATGACGAGGCTCAGGCCGGCGTGCAGCGTGCCGTGATCGACGACCGGCCGGCCTGGCTGCTGGGCACGCGCAAGACGGCCGTGCTGCTCAGCCTAGGCGTCAATGATGCTCTGCTGTTGCCTCACTGGGGCAGTAGCGGACTCACCCAGCGTGCCGCGGACTACCTCCCAGTTGGCGGCACGAATCGGTCCTCCGAGCGACTCTTCCTGGACGGGTTGCCGTTGGCCTATCCGGTCTACGGCGAGGCGTCATTCAAGGAGCCGTGTCTGGTCGCCTCGCGCGAGGATGGCTCGCGGGGTACCCGGCTAGCGTTCGTAGAGGACCGCATCCCCGAAAGTGGTTCTGGCGTAACGATGCTCGAGCTGGTGTTCCGCGACGAGGTGTTCGGCCTCGTCCTGGAGCACCGCTTCTGCGTTTTCTCGGATCTTGACCTCATCGTGCGGTCGGCGACCCTGCGGAACATCGGCACGTCGTCGCTGACCCTGGAGCGAGTCCTCAGCGGCGCGCTCCCCCTCCCGCCGGGCGACTACGACGCGTACACTCTGCATGGACAGTGGGGGCGCGAGTTCGAGCTTCGCAGACGCCCGCTCGTGCCAGGTAAGTTCGTCACCGAGAGTCGCAGGGGCATCAGCAGCCATGAGGCCCACCCGTGGTTCGCCGTTCGGCCGCGGGGCGAAACCGCCGAGCACCAGGGATCGACCTGGTTCGGTTCGCTGGCCTGGAGCGGCAACTGGATCGGCGTGTTCGAGACCGAACGCAACGACGCCGTCAGCGTGGCGATGGGGATGCAGCCGTTCGACTTCGCGTGGCAGCTTGGGGCGGGCGAGCAGTTTTCCTCTCCCGAGCTGGTGGGTGGCTACTCGGAGGACGGGCTCGGCGGGGCTGCGCTGCTGCTGCGGCAGTACGAAGAACGCGTCCAGCTGCCTGACAATCAGCGTGAGCGACTCCGCCCCGTGCTCTACAACTCGTGGGAGGCGACCCACTTTGACGTGCGCGCCGACCAGCAGCTAGAGCTGGCGCGTCGGGCGGCGGCGCTGGGCGTGGAGCTGTTCGTCGTCGACGATGGCTGGTTCGGCGCGCGCCACAACGACCGGGCGGGACTGGGTGACTGGACCGTGAATGCCGATAAGCTGCCCGGCGGACTGAGGCAGTTGGTCGACGCGGTGCATCGGCTGGGAATGCAGTTTGGCATCTGGGTCGAGCCCGAGATGGTCAATCCGGACAGCGATCTGTACCGTGCTCATCCGGACTGGGCCTACCATGTCGACGGGCGCGAGACGACGTTTGGTCGCAACCAGCTCGTGCTGAACTTTGCGCGCCAGGACGTGCGAGCAGCGATCCATGCCCAGCTCAGGCGTTTGCTGACGGACCACGGCGTCATCGACTTCGTCAAGTGGGATCACAACCGGGCCTGGACAGAGGTAGGCTGGCCGGAGCAGCCCCAGCAGCAGCGCGAGGTCTGGGTGCGTCACGTGTTGGGACTGTACGACGTGTTGGGGCAGTTGCGGTCCGAGTTTCCCAACTTGCTCATCGAGTCGTGTGCCGGGGGCGGCGGTCGGGCGGACCTCGGCATCCTGCGCTGGACGGATCAGGTCTGGACCAGCGACAACACCGACGCCGCCGATCGGTTGACCATCCAGTACGGCTATAGTCATGCGCACAGCCTGCGGACAATGGTCAACTGGGTCACCGACGTGCCGAACCAGCAGACCGGACGCGTGGCGCCGCTTGAGTTCCGCTTTCATGTGGCGATGCAGGGCGTGCTGGGCATCGGTGGCGACATCGGGCAATGGCCGCCCGAGGACCTCGCTTCAGCCCGCCAACTGATCGAGACGTACAAGCAGCTCCGGCCACTGGTGCAGCACGGACGCCAGTACTGGCTGCTGCCGCCAACGCCAATCGGGCCGTGTGGCGTGCAGTACGTGTCTGAGGCGGCTGACGAGTCGGTCGTGTTCCTGTACCAGGTCCGCGGGTTGGTTGGGGCGGGCATGCGGCGTGTGCGCTTGCACGGCCTGGTTCCGGAGCGTCGGTATCGACGCGCAGAAGATGGTGCCGAGAGTACTGGTGCCGCGCTGATGGGTGCGGGCATTCCGGTCGACTTGCTCGTGAGAACCAAACGCCACCCCGGTCTCGACTGGCGGAGCCGAGTGGAGGTGTGGCGCCAGGTCGATGGGCGCACTGCCGTAAAAGGAGATGCATGAACTCCGGCGGGGAAGGCTCGCTGAAGATCGAGGGGGCTCGCTTCATCGTCACCGTCGATCCTGGTCGGCGGGTCATTCAGGACGGGACGGTCGTCGTCCAGGGTCAGCTGATTACCCACGTGGGCAAGGCCGACGCACTGCGGGAGATCGCCGTGGAGCGCACGATCGACGCGCGGGGTGGGGTGCTCACGCCGGCCTTCGTCAACGGCCACACCCATATCAGCTACGCTCACGCGGTCAGAGGCTTGTTCCCGGACGACTTCGTGGGCCGCGAGCGACTGCGCGAGGTGTTTCGCCTGCAGAGCGCGATGACAGAGGAAGAGGAGTACTGGACGTCGCTGCTGGCAGTCATCGAGTTGATTCGATCCGGAACGGTGAGTTTCGTGGATCCGGGCTCCACGAAGTATCTCGACGCGTGTTTGCAGGTGTACGCCGATTCCAGTTGCCGAGTCATCACCGGCACCAGCGTGATCGACCAGCCCTCTGATTTAGACCTGCCCCGTTACGACACCGTCGAGGCGCTCCGGCGCACGGAGGCCTTTATTCGGACGTACGACCACCGGCTCGAGAACCGGGTCCGAGCCTGGGCCATGCCTTTTTCGACAGACACGTGCTCGCAGGAACTGCTGGCGGGTGCGCGCCACCTGGCCGACGTATACGGAACCGGAGCGACAATTCACCATAGCGGCGGTGGGTTGTTCCACGGACGGACGCCGACAAACTACCTCGAAGAGATCGGCGCGCTCGGGCCCAACGTGTTGCTGGCGCACGCCAGTGGAATCGACGATGGTGAGGTCGAAGTCATCGCCCGAAGCAAGGCCAGCGTGGTGATCTGCCCGAGCACCGCGCTCAAGGAGGGTAGCGGACTCGGCCGACGCAAACTGCCCGAACTGCTGTCGCTGGGGGTGAATGTGGCGCTCGGCACGGATTCCGCCAACAGCTCGAACTATCTCGACGGGGTGCGAATGATGAACGCAGCCGCGGTTGGTTTCAAGGAAGGCCGACATGATGTACGGGTGGTGACCGCCGAGCAGGCGCTGGAGATGGCCACCATACTCGGCGCACGTGCGCTGGGACTGGAGCACCAAACGGGTTCGATAGAAGTCGGCAAGAACGCTGACCTGGTGCTGTTCGATGCGCGTCGGGCCGAGTGGCGGGCGTTGCACGACCCGCTCAACAACCTGGTCTACAGCGCCGATGGCGGTAGCGTACGTACCGTCATCGCGGACGGCAGGGTGGTGGTGGACGATGGTCGGGTGACCTTTGCCGATGAGGGCGAGGTGGCGGATCGGGTGCAGGCGCTCGGCGAGCAATTGCTGGCCCGCACGAGTACGCCGGTCAGCGGCGGTCGGTGGCCGGTCATATAGGCCAACTTGGCTCGGCGCCGGCACATCGCATTTGAGCGGCGACTGGGTTGTGTGGCGGTCTCTGTGTCGAAGCTTTACCCTGGCCAATTGATGAAGATCACCGACGTTACGACGTTCCCCGTGTTCAACGGCCAGCGAAACAACCTTTTTGTGATCGTCGACACGGATGAAGGCATCTACGGGGTGGGTGAGTCCGGCCTCTCGGGTCGTGAGCTGGCGGTGATCGGCGCGGTCGAACACCTTAAGCCGTTAGTGCTGGGTCAGGATCCGAGCCGGATCGAACATCTCTGGCAAGTGCTGTTTCGCGGCGGTTTCTTCCCGGCCAATCGGGTCATCGGGAGTGCGATCTCGGCCATCGACATTGCACTCTGGGACATCCAGGGCAAGGCGCTGGGCGTACCGGTCTACAAGCTCCTCGGAGGGCTTGTGCGCGACCGAGTGGTGTGTTACCCGCACAACCAGGTGCCGGGTGATCCATTCGACGTGCAGGGTCTGGTCGAGAGCTGCCAGAGCACGGCCCAGGAGGGCTGGAAATTCGTTCGATGGGGACTGCCATCGGATGGCGAGGTGCTCGAGCCACGCCAGGTCGTGCGGATGGCGCTCAAGCAGATGGAGGCAGTGCGGACGGCGCTGGGTGACGAGATCGAGATGTGTTTCGACGTTCACACACGGCTGGACCTGCCGGATGCGGTGCAGCTTTGCCGCGCCAGCGAGGCATTCCAGCCGTTCTTCATGGAGGACGCGCTACGCTCCGAGAACCCGCACTCGTACCACCGACTGCGCCACCAGACGGCGGTGCCGCTGGCCGCCGGCGAGCAATTCGCGGGTAAGTGGGAGTTTCGCGAGCTGATCGAAGACGATCTGATCGACTATGCCCGCGTCGACCTCTGCATCGTGGGCGGCATTACCGAGACGCGCAAGATCGTTGGCTGGTGCGAGACCCACAACATCAAGTTGGTCACGCACAATCCGCTTGGCCCGGTCTCGAGCGCAGCCTGCTTGCAGGTAAACCTCGCCTGCAGCAACTTCGGCGTGCAGGAGCAACCCCGGCGGCCGGGTACCACCCTGACTGATGTTGTGCCGGTTCAGGTGGATTGGCAGGACGGCTACTTGCTCCCGCCGACACGCCCCGGTTTGGGAGTGGAGTTCGACCGAGAGGCGGCGAAGCTGTCGCCCTTTCAGATGGTCGAGCCAACGCACCTCCGCCGCCTGGACGGGTCGTTCACCAACTGGTAGACATACGCCTCGGTCAGCACTGAGGGTCTCCGCGGCGTCGGCGAAGAACGCTGCCAGCGGGTGGGTGGGTACGGACGTTGCAATGGGGTGGCCCATGATATTCCGTATCTCTGCTCGTTCGATCTCGCTGGTTAGCGTCGGCGCCGCGGTCCTGGCGTCGGTAGGCATGGCGGTGCCGGGCGCAGCCCAATCAGCCGGGTGCCCGATCGCGGACGATGCCACCGTGTCCCAGGCCGTGGGGTCGGCGGTGTTGGGAACGACTGACGCGACCACTGGGGGTGTGACGGCGTGTACCTTCGGGGACGCTGGCGGTCGGGCGTTTGGGGTGAGTCGAGAGACCAATGCGTTCGGACCGGCCGAGGGTGGCGCGGCCGCCCTAGCGCAGAAGTACATCCCGGGGCTGCCAGCTGCGGCGCGTGCTCAGATCGACGCCCTGAGCCAGGTTGGTCTCAACGTGGCGCTGCCCGACTACGAGTTCGAATCCGTCGCCGGCGTCGGCGACTCGGCGTTGTGGGTGAAGACTCAGCTTGTACCGGGTGTGTTCAAAGACAGCCTCCTGGTCCAGCGCGGCAGCGACGCGTTTTCGTTCGACGTCGACGACGGTCCGGATTCCCGCGCGGCGCTCACCACGCTCGCGCAGGCGGTGCTTGCCGAATCCTGAGCGCTGGTCTCGAGCGCGCCTACCCCCCGGGTGGGGTTTCGACGAGCCCCTCGGCACCCGTCACGCGGGCGACGGCGCGGCCGGGTGCGGTTCGCTCGCTCGGGCTTCTGGCTTCGTGGCGGAAACGGTAATCCTCTTTGCGGATGACTTCGCCCAGATCGCCCAGGAGCCGCTCAATGGCTGAACGCGTGTGTTGCATGAGCAGCTCGGCGCCGGCACCGCCGCGACGCACCGCCGCACGCATATGTCGCAGGCAGAGCCCGTCGGAGGCGTGCAGCACCTCTGGTTCGGCTGCTGCTGTAGCGAGCAGGGCAGCCAGAAACCGGGCTTCAGCCTCGCCTTGAGCGCGACACGCTGGACAGGTGCGGATGTCGGCGGTCTGAGCGCCGAGGATGGCTCGCCACAGTCCGCCACGCTGGGCGTTGTCCGCCGAGTCGAGTTCGCGGAGGGAGGCCTTGAGCAGGTCCTCGTACACGATGGCGGTGCCGAGTATCGAATGGACTTCGCTGAGCCAGCGGTGCGCGTGCACGTTGCAGAAGCCCCGGGCGGCCCGAAGCTCGTTGCGCAGCTCGATGTCGTTGACACCTTCGTAGGCCACCGAGGCCAGCCAGCGACCCACCGACCGCAGCGCCAGCCGGCACACCGGGCACCCAGCCTCGCCGAGCGCCTCGCGCACCTCGAACGCCGTGCTGTCTCGCGGCGCAGCCGAGCTCATCGCTACAGGGTAAGTAACCCCGCGCCGAAGAAGACAATGAATTCGTCACGAGTTTTTTTCCTTAAGTCGTGGGCTGCGCCCCCCTCCCCAGGGCTATTCGCCCTGGACCTAGCGCAAAGAATGCTCGCAACACCCTCCTGAACAACGATGTTCTGGGTCAACCTCAGACACCGTCGTCGGTTCATCGGCAACGGGCGCGGGTGGGAACGAACGCACACTCTAGAGCGCGGCAGCGGGCGGTTGTGGGAGTTGTTTGCCGAACTCATCTGGACGCGAGGTCCAGGGCGAGTATCCCTGGGAGGGGGCCGCAGCCCACGACTATAAAATCAAACTCGTTACGAATTCCTGCGGTGCCCACGACTATAGAAGCAAACTCGTTACTTCGTCCTTACCCCCCGCCCCAGGTGAGAAGGAGGTCGGTGGCGTAGCCGGTGCAGAAGCCTGCGAAGATACCCCAGACCGCGAGCTCGGGGAGCTGGAAGCGGCGGCCGACGTGCAGGAGCTCCATGATGACGTACAGGATGGACCCAGCTGCGAGCGCCAGACACGCCGCAAAGACGAACGGCGACTGCACGCTGTAGCCCAGAACCGTGCCGACAAATGTCGGGCCGCCACCGATGAGTCCCGCCAGGCCGAGGAAGCCCCAGCTGGGCCGCGTCCCGCCAGTCAGGGGCGCGGCGATCCCGAAGCCCTCGGTCATGTTGTGCAGCCCAAAGCCAACGATCAGCAGCGTCGCCAGCTGGAGCGCACCCTCGCGCGAGGCCTGACCGATCGCCAGTCCTTCGGCAAAATTGTGGACTCCGATGCCAGCGGCGATCATGAGCGCCAGTTGGATTGGACGCGCCTCGGCGCCGACTTTTCCACCCCGGATGAAGACCCGATCGACGTAGACCAGCCCGATCAGGCCAAGACCGAAGCCTCCGACGAACAGCGCCAGCAAGCCCATGAGCTCGCCTGCCACGCCGGTCTTGGCAACCTCCATGGCAGTCGCGATCGGCTCGTGGACTTTGCTCAGGATGTCCCAGAGCAAGAAGATCAGGATGCCCGCTGCGGTGGCGTTGGCGAACGCCTTCCAGGCGCGGTGGGGGTTCTCGAGGCGGGCGATCGGCAAGCCCAGGTAAATGGTGAAGCCCGCGATCGCACCCAACACGGCGGTATCTTTCAGATCCATGTAGCTCAGCACTATTAGCATATACTAATGGTGCCCGACAAGGCACACGCCTTTGCCGCCTTGGCATCGCCTAAAGTCTGAGTCTGAGCTCAGGCGCGAGGCAGGCGCACGGTGAAGCAGCTGCCCTCGCCGGGTGTGCTGGTCACTCCGACGCTGCCACCCATCGCCTCGGCCAGCTCCTTGACCAGGGCCAACCCCAGCCCGGCGCCCCCGCGGCTGTCGCTGGTGTGGCCTCGATAGAAGCGGTCGAAGATGTGTGGCAGATCGTCGGCGGAGATGCCCTCGCCGGTGTCGCGTATCTCGACGCGCACGCTCTCGGTCTCGGAGGCCACGATTGCGGCAACCAGCCCGCCCGGGGGTGTGTGGCGGACAGCGTTGTTGACCAGGTTACCCATGAGCTGCTCCAGCCGCTCCGGATCCGCCCGAGCCGGCGGCACGTTGCTAGCAGACTCAGCCAGGACGTGCACGCGACGCTGGCGCCACGCCAACGGAGCCTGGGTGTCGACCAGGTGCTGCACCACCAGGCTGACGTCGGTCGGCTCGGATCGCACAGGCAATCGACCAACTTCCGCTCGCGAGAGCGTAAACAGATCTTCGATCAGGCGCTGAAGCCGGCCGACCTCGCGCTGCATCGTCTCCAGGTCTGTGCGCAGGCCAGGTGGGACAACCCCATTGTGCTGCAGCGCTGCCTCCAGGTACCCGCGAACGGTAGCGACGGGTGTGCGCAATTCGTGCGACACGCCAGCGACGAGTTGGCGGCGGGCAGCTTGCAATCCGACCACTCGGTCTCGGTCGGCCTCTAGCTCGGCCGCCATGCTGTTGAAGGATGCCTGCAACTGGGCCACCTCGTCATTGCCGCTGACCGCCACGCGGGCTGCCAGGTTGCCGGCGCGGAGCGCCTCCGCGGCACGTCCGAGGTGCTCCAGGCGCGCCACCAGACGGCGCGACAGGAGGTAAGCGACCAGGCTGGAGGACGCCAGTGCAAAGACAAAGGCGGCCGAAAGTATGGCTGCGCTGGCCACGCCAAAGATGGCCAGCAGCCAGTACGGTCCGCGGTCCACCTGAGGCAAGCTCGAGACTGCCACGACGACGGCCGCGACTGGTCGGCCGGCATCGTCGAGGATGGGCGCTGCGGCGAGGGCCGCTGGTCCGCTCCCAGAGCGAGTCAGCACGAGGTCACGCTGCACACCACCCAGGGCTGAGCCGACTATCGCCTGCCACTCTTGTTGTTCGGGCGGGCTAAAGGCCGCCCCTGACGGATCGGAGCTGGTGAGCAACCGCCCATCCGGTCCGACGATCGAGATGTAGGCGATATTTCTCAACGAGAGGTCCGCGCCAACGGGGCCGTGTTCGCCGGGTTGGCCGACCTGAGCCGTAATCCGGAGCTGGCCCTCGGCCAATGCCTGCAGAATCCCGCCCAGCTCAGCAGAAGTGCCATCCTGGACCATACGGCCCACGGCTACGGCGACCAGTCGCGCGTCCTGCGCCGGCTCGCGCGCCGGGGAGTTCGCCGAGAACCACCACGACGTGGCAATCACCAACACCGCGGCGATCATGCTGATCAGGGTGAACGCTATCGCGACGAGGTGAGAAAGCGTGAGCTGCCAGCGCAGCCGCGCTAGGGTGCGTTGCAAGCTCACGCCTCGGCTCTGTTTGACAGCTTGACCGAGAGACGATAGCCGACGCCCCAGACGGTCTCGATGACGTCCCCCATCGGCGCGAGCTTCTTCCGCAGGCGCAGCACGGCATTGTCCACGGATCGATCACCGTCCACCGCAGGTTCGCCCCAGATTGCGTCGTGGAGGTAGGTCCGGCTAAAGGCGCGCCCGCGATTGCGGATGAGCAGGTGCAGCAGCGCGAACTCCGTTCTCGTCAGATCGAGCTGCTGGTCGTGCATGAGGGCCACGTGAGCGGTGGCGTCAAGCTCGAGCGGACCGAACCGCAGCATGGTGGTGCCCTCAGCCCGATCCGCGGCCAGTATGTCCTGGAGCCGCTCCTGGCGTCTGAGCAGCGCCCGCACACGCGCAACGAGCTCGCGCGTTCCGAACGGTTTGGTCAGGTAGTCGTCTGCGCCAACTTCGAGGCCGATCACCCGGTCGACCTCCTCCGCACGTGCCGTGAGCATGAGCACTGGAACAGCCGAGCGCTGGCGGACGCGCCGCAGCACCTCGAGTCCGTCCACATCCGGCAGCATCCAGTCGAGCACCACAAGGTCCGTCGGCAACTCCGCAAACACGCGCAGCGCCGTCAGCCCGTCCGGCACGTGCTGCACAGCGTAGCCCGACAGCTCGAGCTCGCGCACCACCAACCGCGCCAGCTCGAGCTCGTCCTCCACCACCAGAATCGTCGTCGTCACTGAGCCTGTGTCCGTTCTACCCGTCCGGTTGTAGACCCGCGCGGGATTCTTCCGCCGTTGCGCGGCTGGGTCCGGTTTTCAGGCCGAACATCCGCCACCAGTCTCCGGCCAGCAGCGGCATCAAAAGCAATTGGAGCGTGCCGACGCCTGCCTGGTACGTCCCGAATGCATTCTCGGAAATCCAGCTGCAGTCATAAGCGAGGCGTTTGGCTGGTTGGTCATCGGTCTCGCCCCGTAGTAACCCGCTTGCAGCCCGGGCTGCAAGCGTGGTGGCGCCAGCTGGGTCAGTTGCGACAGAGCTGCGACACACCACGGACTGGCCGGCGACACCGCCAGCGGAGACTGTGGGCATCTTCCTACAAGGAGCACATTGATGCAACGCTTTCGTTTCCCCATCGCGGTCGCTCTCACGTCACTCGCTTTAGTCGTCGCGCTCATCGGCGCCGGTGGACTGCTAATCGGCAACGCGCTGGCGAGTGGTCCATTTTCGGCCCGTTCGTCTAGCGCAGGGGCGCCCGGTCACGACGTCTGGCAGAACAGCACCCTTCCGCCGGAGTTAGCCGAGTTGGCCGGGGTGCCGGCCGGCGAGCGCTTTGCCCACTTCCGTGGGGTGCATCTGCAGCTGACCGATAAGGCTAACCAGCCGCTGACCGTAGACGTGACGCCCGGCACCGCGACGGTTATCACGGCTACCAGTTTGACGATCACCGCCAACGACGGGTCCCCGCATAGCTACGCTCTTGACGATAAAACGATAGTGGGTGGCAAATCCGCTCTGCCGGAAGCAGCGCGAGGAGCGACTACGACGATCGGGCAGAACGACAAGGTCATTGTAGTCACGCTGAACGGCAGCACCACCGCAACGGCGGTGCTGGCCTCGAGCAACCCAGATGGCTTCGGACCCCGCGGCCCCTGGGGGCATTGATCTGCACTTCCTACCAGCCAG
>JBPCIO010000211.1:0-11858 GCA_051006215.1 Chloroflexota bacterium | reverse complement strand
GGATCGAAGCCCCGCGACCTGTTAGACTTCGAAGGTGCTGGCGCGGGGACTGCGGGGGGTTTTTGATGCGCTGTCTCCAGCTCGGTGCATTGGCTGCACTGTGCTGGGAACCGTCTTGTGCCTGGGCTGCAGAGATGAGCTGCCCTATCTTCCGGCTGGCGTGTGCGCGCGATGTGCCGGCGCACGCGGGCCGCGCGGCGTGTGCAGGGGCTGCCGGCAGATGTCGCCCGCGCTCGGCGCGATCCGCGCTCCATTTGCTTACCAGGGCGCTGCGCGGACCGCGGTGCTGACGCTCAAATTCAAGTCGGGCCGCTATCTGACGCCGCTCATGGGTGAGCTGCTCCGAGAAGAGCTCGACCGGCGGCCTGTGCAGGCCGACATCGTGGTCCCGGTGCCGCTAGCCGCGGGCAGACTGCGACAGCGTGGCTTCAACCAGGCCCTGTTGCTGGCCAGCGAAGTTGCATCGACGGTGCGCGGCTCGGTGGCAGCAGAGGCACTCGTTCGCGACGAACGCGCGGCGCAACGAACGCTCAGCGCGTCGGAGCGGCGGGCCAATCTGCTTGGGTCCATACGGTGTCAGCAGTCCGCGGCCGTCCAGGGCAAGCGGGTGTTACTCGTGGACGACGTCATGACCACCGGCGCGACCTTGTCGGCGTGCGCGGATGCGCTGTCCGAGGCCGGCGCCAGGCGAATTAGCGGCCTGGCGTTTGCACGGGATCTCTAGACAGTTCAGAATTCGCGCCGTCGAATGCTAGTTGCTTCAGAGCATCCCCTGGTGCACCACAAGGTAGCGCTGCTGCGCCACGTGGACACTGAGCCCAAGAAATTCCGCGAGCTCGTGCGTGAGTTGTCGATGCTGCTTTGCTATGAAGCCACCCGTGACCTGGACTTGGACGAACACACGATCCCTACCCCGATGGGCATGGCCCGCGGCCAGCGGCTGCGCACCAAGATCGGCTTGATCCCGATCTTGCGGGCCGGGCTGGGGATGGTCGAAGGTGTGCTCGAGATGATTCCAACCGCCGAGGTGTGGCACATCGGCCTATACCGAGATGAACGTACGCTACACCCCGTCGAGTACTACAACCGACTGCCAACCCCGAATCGGGTACAGCTCTCGATCGTGCTCGATCCGATGCTAGCCACGGGTGGCACGGCCGCCGCCAGCGTGGACATCCTCAAGCGGTGGGGGTGCGAGCGCATCAAGTACCTCGGCCTCATCGCTGCCCCCGAAGGGATCCAGCAGCTCAGCCAGGCCCATCCCGACGTGCCCATCCACGTGGCCGCGGTTGACGAGCGGCTGAATGAGATCGGCTACATCGTGCCGGGACTCGGCGACGCCGGCGACCGCCAATTCGGGACGGCTTAACGAACTTCTCAGGGCTTCTGCTACACTCAGCTTGGCCGCCGCAAGTCGAAGGGCATGGCCAAAAGAACAGGGCCCACCATTACCACCGTCCAGTCCCTTGCCGTCGCGTCGCAGTTCGGCATCACGCTGGCGGTCTCGGTGATTCTGGGCGTTTTCGCGGGCCAATGGTTGGACGGCCGACTTAGCACCGGCATCCTCTTCACCCGAATAGGTGTCCTGCTCGGACTCGTGGCCGCGGCCACGAACACAGTTCGGCTCTACCGCGCCCTGCTGCGCAAGAGCGAGTCCGAATGGCACGCGCAGACAACGGAGTCAGCGCGAATAGCCGATGATGGCAAACCGCATGGATGAAGTCCCGAAGTCCCACCACCATGATCGCCCCAGACCCACCAGATCGGATCAATGCTGCACGCTCTAGGTAGCTCCGGCTTCTTCGCGCAAGCGAGCCCGCAGTCCACCTCAGCCACACCTCAGCCACCAGCCGAGGTGCTGTTCGACATCGGCTTCATGCCGGTTACAAACTCGATCCTGACCGCTTGGGTCGTCATCGCCATTCTGGTCCTGTTGGCTTACTTTTCGACGCGCCGGATGCGGACCATTCCGTCGGGGGCCCAGAACTTCTGGGAGTACATCGTGGAGATGTGGGTAGGCATCAGCGAGCAGACCATGGGCCGCCGTCGAGGCCGCCGCTTCATGCCGCTCGTCGCCACGGCGTTTCTGTTCATCGTGTTCTCGAACTGGTTCGGGACACTGCCGATCGGGTACCTGTTCTTTCGAAATGCCGAAGGCGTGGAAGTCCCGATTTTTCGTTCTTCCGATAGCGACCTCAACGTAACTGCCGCGATGGCGATCTTGATGATTGTTATTGCCGAGTTTTACGAGCTGCGCTCGCTGGGCTTGCCGGGCTACCTCAAAGGGTTGCTGATTCCCAACCCGATGCGCTGGCTCGAGATCTTTACTCGACCGCTCTCACTCGCCTTTCGTCTTTTTGGCAACATCTTTGCTGGCGAAGTGTTACTGGCGACCATGCTCGGTGTCGCCCCGTACGTGATGTTCGTATTTATTGGGATCGAATTGTTCGTTGGCGTCATTCAGGCGCTCATTTTCTCCATGCTGAGCCTGGTCTTCCTGAGCATTGCCACTGTGCACGAGGAAGCCCACGCACCGCACGACGCGCACGCATCCATCGAAAGTGAAGTCGCCACCGCGTCGCATGGGCAACCCTTCTAGCAGTGGACAATGTATGCGTCTGAGTCGACGGTTGACTCTCAATACCCCCCGTTTCTGGAGGTTCGTGCGTGTTTGAGCTCGGTTTCTTTGCTCAGGCTGCGGCCGCAACAGCAGCTCCGAATGTATGGGCGCCGGCCCTGGCCATTGGTCTTGGCGCGATCGGACCTGGCATCGGCGTCGGCTACGGCGTCGGCAAGGCCATGGAGGCCATCGGTCGCAATCCTGAGGTGATCGGCCCGATCCTGGTGCCGCTGTTGATCGGACTCGGTTTCGCCGAGGCTATCGCCATCTACGCGCTGGTCATCGCATTCATTCTCGTGGGCAAGGTGTAGCGACACGATTAGCCGAGCGGAAGCGAAACCATGGAAGCAATCACCAACACGCTGGGGCTGAACTGGCAGGGACTCTTGTGGCACCTGATCAATTTTGCGGTGCTGCTGTTTCTGCTGCGGCTGGTGTTGTTCAAGCCAATCGTCACCATGCTCGATGCGCGCGCCCAACGCGTGCGCGACAGCATGGAGCAGGCTGATCTCGCTCGCCGTCAGGCGGAACAAGCCGAAGCTGATCGTCAGGCGCTGCTCGCCGAGACGCGACGTGAGGCCGAACAGATCCGCGCCCGGGCCGATGAACAGGCCAAGCGAATCCTCGCCGATGCTGAGTCGCGAGGCAAGGAGCGACAGCAGCACATCGAGCAGCAGGCAGAGGCCACCGCTATCCAGATCGAGGAGCGGGTGATGGCTCAAGTCCGCGTCCAACTGGCGGATATGGTGGTGACGGCTGTGGAACGCGTTACCCGAGGGGCTCTGGACGCGAATGCCCAGCGCGGGCTGGTTCAGCAGTTCCTGTCGAGTAACGGGTCGCCCGGTGGCGGCTCTCCGGCGCGCTATGAACCGAATCCCACTCGCTGACCGTGCCCGCCAGCGCTAGCGCCAGGCGGTACGCTGCAGCGGCGTTCAGCGTCGCCAGCGGTTCGGGCGACTACGACTTGTGGCTCACCACGCTGAGCGACTTCGCGCGCATTCTTCAGATGCCGAGCGCTCGGACGATTTTCATCAGCCCAGCCGTCCCTACCTCGCAGAAGCACGCTGCGCTGGATCGTCTGCTGCCGGCCGCACCGCCGCTGGTCCGCAATTTCCTGCACATTCTTGCAGATCGCGCGCGTCTCGACGAAGTGCCTGGCATCGTCGAAGCCCTGCGAGCCCTGATCAATCAGCGGCGCGGCATCATTACCGCCGAGATCACGACTGCCTTTCCGCTTGACCCCACGCTCGAGCGCGCTGTGGCTCAGCGGTTAGCCGCCCATCTGCATACTGATCCTCAACTGGTGACCATCGTCTCACGCGTTGACCCCGCCATCATTGGTGGCGTCGTCGCGCGGGTCGGGGACCAGGTAATCGACGATAGTGTCCGCGAGCGCCTAGTGCGTCTACGGCGGAGCTTATCCGGTAGCGCGCGCTAGCCATTTATGCCGAAGCCCGCGGGGTGCGCCCGGGGGCCCAAGACCGAAGGGTAACAACAACACACCATGGCCGCACCCACTGAAGAGATCAACTCCATTCTGGTCGAGCAGATCAGAAACTTCTCGACCGCTGTCGAGACGCGAGAAGTCGGATCGGTTGTCCAGATCGGCGACGGCATCGCCCGCGTTTACGGTCTGGGCAACGTCGGTGCCCTCGAGCTCGTCGAGTTCACCAAGCACGGAGTGATGGGCATCGCCCTCAACCTCGAAGAAGATTCGGTGGGCGTGATGGTCCTCGGGCCGTACATCCAGATCGCCGAAGGCGACGAGGTGCGCCGGACTGGCCGCATCGCGTCAGTGCCCGTCGGGCCGGGACTGGTCGGTCGCGTGGTCAACCCGCTCGGCGAGCCGCTGGATGGCAAAGGTCCACTGCCCGAGGGCCTGGCGCCGAGACCCGTCGAAGTCATCGCTCCGCGCGTCATCCTGCGGTCGCCGGTCAACACGCCCGTCCAGACCGGGATCAAGGCCATCGACGCCATGATTCCAATTGGTCGCGGACAGCGCGAGCTGATCATCGGGGACCGCCAGACCGGCAAAACGGCCCTGGCGCTGGATGCCATCATCAACCAGCGTGGCGGCGACCTGATCTGCATCTATGTTGCGATTGGGCAAAAAGCATCATCTATTGCCGAGGTGGTCGGCATCCTGGAACAAGAGGGTGCGATGGAGCACACCATTGTGGTCGCCGCCTCTGCCCAGGACCCTGCCCCGCTGCAATACCTGGCGCCGTTCGCCGGCTGCGCAATGGGCGAGTACTTCATGTGGCAGGGCAAGGACGCGCTCATCGTGTATGACGACCTCAGCAAGCACGCCTGGGCGTATCGTCAGATTTCGCTGCTGCTGCGCAGGCCAGCTGGTCGCGAAGCGTACCCGGGCGATGTCTTTTACCTCCATTCGCGCCTGTTGGAGCGGGCCGCCAAACTGGACAAGGAATACGGCGGCGGCTCGCTGACTGCTCTGCCGATCATTGAAACTCAGGCCAACGACGTCTCGGCCTACATCCCCACGAACGTCATCTCGATCACCGACGGCCAGATCTTCCTGGAACCTGACCTGTTTTATGCGGGCATCCGGCCAGCGTTGAACGTGGGCGTGTCCGTGTCGCGCGTCGGCACCTCGGCCCAGACCAAGGCCATGAAGCAGGTCGCGGCCAAGATGAAGCTCGAGCTGGCAGCGTTCCGCGAACTAGCCGCCTTCGCGCAGTTCGCCAGCGACCTCGATCGCACCACCCGAGCCCAGCTTGAACGTGGCCTGCGATCGCAGGAGATCTTGAAGCAGCCCCAGTTTCAGCCGTTCTCACTAGCCAAGGAAGTCACGATTATCTACGCGCTGACGAACGGGTTGCTGGACGACGTGCCCATCGACAGGGTCGGGACATGGGAAGCCGAGTTCCACCGCTTCATGGAAACTGCTCATCCCGAGATCGGCGAAGTCATCCAGCGGGACAAGACGCTCTCAGACGAGACGATCAATCTGCTGCGCGCGGCGATTGAAGAATTCAAGCAGCAAGTAGTCCTCTAAACGAACGATGCCATCGCTTCGCGACATTCGCCGACGCATTCGGTCCATCAGGAATACCGCGAAGATCACCAAGGCCATGGAGCTCGTGGCTGCCTCGCGCCTGCGGCGTGCCCAGATGCGGGTGACTGCCGCACGACCGTATTCAGAAGCCATTCGGGCCCTGGTGGCCGAACTGGGCGCTCAGGCGCCGACCAGTGGCGGGGCGCTCCATCCGCTGCTGGTGCAGCGTGACGTCCGCACGGTCGGCGTTTTGCTGGTAACTCCGGATCGAGGCCTGGCTGGAGCCCTGAACACGAACGTCATCCGCCGCGGAACAGAGCTGATTCTCGAGAACGAACGCGCCGAGGGGCGGACCGTCCAGGTCGTCACCGTCGGCCGCAAGGGCCAGGACTTTCTTGCTCGCCGCGGCCGCAGCCTCCTGGGGACGTTCGCCGGGATGGTGGCGTCGGTGAGCTACGACGACGTGATCCCCATCGCGCGCGTGATCACCGATAGCTACATCAATGGTTCGATCGATCGCGCGATGCTGGTCTATCCGCGCTTCATCTCGACGCTGTCTCAGCGGCCAGAGGTCGTCCAGCTGTTGCCCATCGAGGCGCCCGAAGCCGCCCGCGAGCCAGGCGTCCGAAGGCTCGACTACATTTTCGAGCCTGACCCACAGGCCATTCTCGAGCAGCTCCTGCCGCGATACATCGAGGTCCTGATTTACCAGGCCGTGCTCGAAACGGCGGCGTCGTTCTTCAGCGCGCAAATGGTGGCCATGCGAAATGCAACCGACAACGCCAAAGACCTCGTCGACAGCCTGTCCTTGACGTACAACAAGGTGCGCCAGGCGAACATCACCAACCAGGTGACCGAGATCGCCTCGGCAGCCGAGGCGATGGCATCCTCACGCCGCTAGCGCGGCTCAGTACTTGCCCTGGGAGCATCTACACCTATGACTTTGACTGCTGAAAGCCCCGGACTCCTCACGTCGACCGCGACGACCGGACGGATAACTCAGATCATTGGCCCTGTCGTGGACGTGCAGTTCCCCCCGGAACACCTACCCGACATCTATAACGCCCTCGAGCTGAATCTGGCCGAGACGGTCAGCACCGGCGCCAGCGCCGACGACACGGCCGAAGCCGCGGCCATGAAAGGCGTCGAACAGGGTGGCGGCCGACTGGTCCTCGAAGTTCAGCAACACCTGGGCAACAACGTTGTTCGGGCGGTTGCCATGGGCCCAACAGATGGCCTGAGGCGCGGAGTCGACGTACGGGACACCGGCGCGCCGATCACGGTGCCGGTGGGTCCACCCACGCTGGGGCGCCTGTTCAACGTGCTGGGCGAGCCAATCGACGGCAAAGGCGCAGTCACCGCTGAGCTGCACTACCCGATCCATCGTCCAGCCCCCGCGCTGGTGGACCAGGCGGTGACGCCGGAACAGTTCGAGACAGGCATCAAAGTCATCGACCTGATTGCCCCTTTCCGCAAAGGTGGCAAGATCGGCATTTTCGGCGGCGCAGGCGTGGGCAAGACGGTCATCATTCAAGAGCTCATCCGCAACGTCGCTCAGCAACACGGTGGCTACTCGGTGTTCGCGGGCGTGGGCGAGCGCAGCCGTGAAGGCAACGACCTGTATCGCGAGATGACCGAGTCCGGCGTGCTTGACAAGGTGGCGCTCGTGTTCGGCCAGATGAACGAGCCACCTGGCGTGCGGCAGCGAGTCGGCTTGACTGGCGTCACGTTGGCCGAATATTTCCGTGACGAAGGTCGCGACGTGCTGCTGTTCATCGACAACATCTTTCGATTTACGCAGGCTGGATCTGAGGTGTCGGCGTTGCTCGGTCGCCTGCCGAGCGCGGTCGGGTACCAGCCCACCCTGGCGAACGAGATGGGCCAGTTGCAAGAGCGCATTACCTCAACCAAGAAGGGGTCGATCACCTCGTTGCAGGCCATCTTCGTGCCTGCCGACGACTACACTGACCCGGCTCCCGCCACCACGTTTGCCCACCTGGATGCGACGATCACCCTCGAGCGGTCGATCACCGAGCGCGGCATCTACCCAGCCGTCGACCCACTCGGATCAGTCAGCACCATCCTGTCGCCCCGCGTTGTTGGCGACGAGCATTACACCATCGCCCGCGAGGTTCAACGAGTTCTGCAGAAGTACAAGGATTTGCAGGACATCATCGCCATCCTTGGGATCGACGAGCTCAGCGACGAAGACAAAGTGACCGTACAGCGCGCCCGCCGCATCGAGCGCTTCTTCAGTCAGCCGATGTTCGTGGCTGAAGTCTTCACGGGCACCCCAGGCGAGTACGTGTCAGTAGCCGACACCGTGCGCAGCTTCAAAGAGCTCCTGGAGGGCAAGTGGGATCACTTGCCCGAACAGGCATTCATGTATGTAGGCACCATCGAACAGGCCGCCGCCAAAGCAGAGAAGCTGTAGATTCGTAGACGCCCGGCGCCGCCAAATCAGCTGACCCACTGTCGCCCACGCCACCAGGCGCGCCCATGCCTCGAGGTCTGGGATGCGCGGGCGGCGGCCGCGGGGCTAAGGTTGAACCTGGACGTGCCCGAGGACCAGGTGGTTACCCTTACCCGCGAAGTCGGCGCGCTTTTCGCCGGCGTACATGCCGATCTCCAGCGTGTAGTCGCCCGGCGGCAGATTGGCTGGCACGGCGATGCCGTAGTTATCTTCGATGCGTTCACCAGGTCGCCACGTCGTGGTTGGCCGCAGGTTGTCGGATGGTTCCGCGTCGCGCTGCGCGACCACCATCGAGCTCGCGTCGAGCAGGTGGGTGAAAACCTTCCAGCGGTCGCCCGTCGGACCGTTCTCGGAGCGCCACACGAGCGTGAGGGCCAGCGTCTCACCTGCCGTCAGCGAGCGCGATGCCAGGCGATACTCCTCGAGCACGATCCCGTTATCGAGTGGCGCGTCGACGTGTTCGGTGCTGGCGTTGGGCGGCCCGAAGCCCACCAGCGCCAGCTGCACGGACCCGTACCACTGGTGGGTCGCCTGGAAGCCGTTTTCGGCTAGCCAGCTGGAGATGACGCCCTGTGGGTCGGCCTCCCCCATCGCCCACGACACCAGCCAGATGCGCTCGTATTGGGCGCGCAGCTGATCGAGACGTCGACGCGTGTCGTCGGGGTCTATCGGACGCTGGGCCGGCAGCCCGATGGTCGCCAGCGGCCCGTGATAGTAGTAGTCGAAGACCTCGGTCTGGTTTGGGGCTGAGAGCAGGACCGCGTCGGTCGGCCGTGCCTCGCGCTCGATAGTCGCAACCAAGCCGCGGTAATTGTCTCGCGCAAGCGTGGGGTCGAAGTACTGCTGCTGCAAGCCGAGAGCTGCCGGTCCGACCGCAAGCAGCGCGACAGCCGTAGCCGCCGGCGCATAGCGGACCAGGCGCGCTATCCCCAGCCCAGCCAGCAGCATGAGGCCGGGCACGCTGAGGACCAGATAGCGCACCTCGAATAGGCCCGACCTGAGTCCCAATGCGAGCACCAGCGCCAGCGGCATCAGCCACACCAGCAGCGCCAACGACGCATGTTCAGGGCCCCGAGCTTCTCGAGCCCACGTACACATGGCCCAGCCGATGAGCGCCAGCCCGGCGAGCGCCGCACCTGCGATCCAGAACAGGGTGCCATGCGCCAGCCCGCCACCGTACGCGGAAAGCGAATCCAACACCAGCCCGTCCAGGGTGCGTGGACTCGTGTTCAGCGCGTGACTCTGCTGAGCAACAAACGTCGGCAACCAGGGCACGAAGCCCAGCGCGACGACGGCGTTGGCGGCTAGCCAGCCGAGCCACTCGCGCCGCGTGCGGGTCTGCCACCAGATGAGGGCATGCACGTTGAGGGCGAAGAGCATCGCCACGCCCAGGTACTGAGAGTAGAGCGTGGCAGTAGCCGCCAGGGCATACAGCCAATTGTTGCGCTGGGTATACGCGTACACCGCCAGCAGGCCCAGCGCGGTCACCTGCGCGTACATCCGCGCCTCCTGCGAGTAGTAGACCATGAGTGGTGCGACAGCCACGAGCATGGCCGCCACACTCGCCACCAGCGAGCCGAACATGCGGTGCCCAATCAAGCAGGTGAGCACCACCGCCAGCACTCCCCAGGCCACCGAGAGCGAGCGCAGGCCGAGCTCGGACGAGCCGACAAGCTCCGCCCAGGCCTTGAGCGACGCATAGTAGAGCGGCGGATGGGTATCCAGAGCCGCCGCTCGCACGATGTCCGGATAGGACCGACTGAGTTGATGGGCGCTGATGCCCTCGTCGTACCAGAGGCTCTGGGTGTCGATGCGGAACCAGCGCAGCGCGGCAGCGAGTGCCACCACTCCAAGGAGGGGCCAGGAGCGCACGGGAGCAAATGCTAACTGCTATGCTCACGACGAAGGATCGAATGCCCCTCCGCGTTCAGATTGTCACGGCCGAGCGGGAAGTTTTGGCTGAAGACGCCGTCGACATGGTGGTCGCGCCTGGAGCCGAGGGCGTGGTGGGCATTCTGCCCCGACACGCTCCGTTACTGACCACGCTGATGCCTGGCGTCGTGCGGATCAAGAAGGGTGGAACCGAGGAGTCGATGTCAGTTGGCGGCGGCTTCCTGCAGGTAGCGCGCGACCAGGTCCTGATTCTGGCGGATACCGCGGAGCGCGCAGACGAAGTGGACGAGGCGCGCGCCGAAGAAGGCCGCAGGCGCGCTGAACAGGCGCTATCCGAATCCATCAGCAGCGGACAGCGGCTACAAGCCGAAGCTGCGCGAACGATGCTGCGACGCGAGGAGGCCCGCATTCAGGTGGCGCGGCGGCGGCGCGGCCCCGAACGGCGCCGACCCGGGCCAGGGCCGACGGCGTAGCGCGAGACGCGCCTCGGGGCGCAGCGTAGGTCTTCAAGGATAAGGTGTTTTCAAAGTACATCGGCATCGATCTCGGCACGGCCAACGTACTGGTGTATGTCAAGGGCCGCGGCATTGTCCTGAATGAACCTTCAGTCGTAGCCTACTCAGCCTCTGACAACCGCGTCGTCGCGGTCGGCTCCCACGCCCGTCAGATGCTAGGGCGTACACCCGGCCGCATCATCGTCAGCCGGCCCATGCGCGACGGAGTGATTGCAGACTACCTGGTCACAGAAGCCATGTTGCGCTATTTCATCGGCAAAGTGGTTGGCAAATACTCCTTGTTCCGGCCAGTCGTCATGGTGTGTATTCCGGCGGGAGTGACCAACGTCGAAAGCCGAGCCGTGCTCGACGCGACGATCCAGGCCGGCGCCAAAGAGGCCCACCTGATAGCCGAGCCGCTGGCAGCCGCGATCGGGGCCAACGTGCCCATCTCGAGCCCGTCTGGCAACATGATCGTCGACATCGGCGGCGGCACATCCGAGGCGGCGGTGATCTCGTTGAATGACATCGTCGTGTCCAGATCGCTGCGTATCGGCGGCAACAAAATTGACGAGATGATCGCCACCTATGTTCGACGCAAGTACAACCTGGTCATTGGCGACCGCACCGCGGAAGACATCAAGATCGCCATCGGCAGCGCTCTGCCACTCGAGCGCGAGCTCGAAGTCGAGATCCGCGGTCGCGACACCATCGACGGTCTGCCCAAGACGCGGCTGATGAACTCCAGCGAGGTGACGGAGGCCGTGTCCGAGGCGCTCGCGCAAATCGTGACCAGCGTGAAGGGCGTGCTCGAGGATACGCCGCCTGAACTTGCAGCCGACGTCGCCGATAAGGGCATGATCCTCACCGGTGGCGGAGCGCTCTTGCGGAATCTGGACCGGCTGCTGTCGATCGAAACGGGTGTGCCGGCCTACGTTGCCGACGATCCGCTGAGCTGCGTGGCCATCGGCGCGGGCCGCGCCCTGGAACATTTCGCCATCTTCCGCGACTCGCTCACCCCCGTCTAGAGCTCGCCTGCGCCCGCCGGTGGTGGGTATCCCGCACCTGCGGCGAGCGACCATTCTGTGCGGGCACCTCACCGTCAATCGGCTCGACGCTGCACGAGTCGCGTTGGGGACCCGACGTCCGTTCCGCAGAGGCCACGCTGCCGAGGGACCGGTGCTGGCCGCTGTGCGCCTAACGCCACCGCTTCTACGCTGCTTCCCGCGCGCGGCGGCTGCGGATTGTGCCTGAGCAGGCGTTGACGCGGTCAATTAAGCGCCAAGGTGTGCCTCGCGCGCACGGTGGCATCGAGCCGGCGGCCCGGCTGCTCGAGGCCGGCGACACGCTGTGCAATCA
>JBPCIO010000210.1:0-7460 GCA_051006215.1 Chloroflexota bacterium | reverse complement strand
TGGACGCTGCTGTCAGCCCTCGCCGCGCAGACACGACGGCTGCGCCTAGGACTGCTCGTCACCAGCAACCGGTTCCGGCCACCAGCAATGTTGGCCAAGATCGCCGCCACCGTGGATGTCGTCTCGGGCGGACGGCTCGACTTCGGTATCGGCGCAGGTTCACGACCCAGCCATCCTCTGGCGCGGCGCGAGTACGAAGCCCACGGTCTGCCCTATGACGACTTCGCCCACTCCGTGGAGAGTCTCGCCGAGGCGTGCACGGTTGTCCGGCGGTTGTGGACCGAGACCGACCCGTTCGACTTTCACGGCACCTACGTTCGCCTCACGGGAGCTTTCTGTAATCCGAAACCCGTGCAGCACCCCTACCCGCCGATCATGATCGGCGGACGCTCGGCGGCCTTGCTACGCGTGGTCGCCAAGCACGCCGACCTGTGGAACATCCCCGGCGGTGACATCGACGACGTCGTCAGCCGCAGCGCGCTCCTGGACCGCTACTGCGCTGAGATCGGCCGGGACCCCTCCTCGATCACCCGCTCGATCCACCTTAGCGTCTCCTACGACCAGCCCGGCGCCACCCGGGCCGGGATCGGAGAAGCGATCGAAGCCGGCTTCGGCCACATCGTCCTCGGACTGCACCCGCCGTACCCGGCCGACGTCGCCCGGTGGGTCGCCGATGAGCTCATCACCCCGTCGCTCTGATGCTTCAGTCGAAGAGCGACGGGGTGACTCGAGGGTGCCCTAAAGGAGCAGGTCCTCGGAGCGGGCGAACTGCCGGCGGCGGGCGGCCATGAGATGCTAAGTAGCATCCCATCAATGAAGGCAGTCCGTGACCGACAGGCCACCCACCGGATTGCCCCGCACGTCAACCGGCGTCTCGAACTCGATGAAAGGCAACGAAATGACACAGAAGTTGCGATTCGAGGGTCTCACCCTCACCGTCGAAAGCGTCGCAACGTCGGTTGAGTTCTACGCCGGGGTCCTCGGCCTGGCGGTGGCTTACCAATCGGAGCCGGCGTTCGCCTTGATCAAGATCGACGGGAGCGGCTCCATCGGGCTGCTGTCGGTGGACGAGGCATGCAAGGAGGGCGCCGCGGACATGACGCCGGCCCAACGACGCGCTATCCACGTTGAGCTGAGTACCGACGACCTTGACGGTGCCTACCAGGAGCTCGTGCAGCGGGGCATGACATTCCACTCCCCACCACATGACGAGCCCTGGGAGCGGGTCATGACCGGTTTCGATCCTGATGGCTACTCGGTGGAGATCGCCCAGGGCCGACGGGGCGAGAGCGGCGACATCTGGACCAGGGATTGACGAACCGTGAGCGCCCGGGCCCATCCTCATTGCGTGATTCCGGGCGAGCTCCTTATGGGCGAGAGACCATTTCCTCCTCGGGTCACCCGGAGAAGGTGACTCCCGCCGCACAGCCAACAGCGAGCGGCCAAGTCCGGTGAGAGAGGACTTGCGCCAGGCCTTAACCATCGATGCCTCCTCGACGATGGAAGACCGTACGATCGACATCACCACCACAGGTCGGCGTTCGGGTGAGCCGCGCCGGATCGAGATCGTGTTCTACCGGTTGGGCGACGACATCTACCTCAGTGGAATCCCTGGGCCGACGACCCGCAACTGGCTGGCCAACCTGGCTGCGCACCCGCAGTTCATCTCCCACCTCAAGCACGGCATCGTCGCCGACCTGCCGGCGTCGGCCTCGGTCATCGTCGACCCGACGGAGCGCCAGCGCGTCCTTGCAGTCCTCATCGACGAATTCAACCGCCGGAACGGCCCAGACAGTCCGTGGCCCGAGGCCATTCTCAATGAGTGGGTGGCCAGCAGCCCGCTGGCCAAGGTCAGTTTCGCCGAGCGTGACTGATGAGCGTCGATAACCGCCGAGCCTCCACTTTGATCCGGCGCGTAGGGTAGGGCTACGGCAACGATTCCTGCATTTTTGACCATTGAGTCGCGCTCTTGGTGGGTCATCTACTGATCAGGTCACGCTGGCAACCATTGCCGTCTCGGTGTCGCCGTCGGTGAAGATGGGAAGTTCGTAGTCGATCGGTGACGGCTTGCCGCGGGCAAGGTGGTACTCGGCTTTGTTGCTGTCAATGGTCAGCGCCGGATTCTGGGACACCCGTCCATCGACGCCGGCAGTCACTTCGTGTAGCCGTTCCTCGAGCTGCGTCAGATAGGTGCCGCTGTCGATCGGCAGTCCGAGCGCTGCGTAATGCTGCTCCCGCTCCGCGGCCAGGTGGTCCGCGAAATGAGGTAGTCCTCGAACATCGGTCCAGCGATGAGAGCGGGCCACCGTGACATCGCCAGATGTGAGCTGCTCGTTCAGCGTCGTCAGCAGCGCCAGTTCGTAGTGCGAACGTGAAATCTCAATCTCCCCACTGGCCGCGCGACCCACGACGTGGCGTCGCCAGCGCCGTGGCAGGAAGTCGATCGGCGCATCCTGCCCGAGTTTGCGTCGGTGTTCGCGGTTGACGAGCCGAAGATGCTCGACCGCACTACCTAAGGCAGACTGCTCAGCGAAGCGGAGGGCGTCTTGTCGAGCAGTGCAGGCGAGTACTCGCGAGTGTACGAGTATCAGTGAGCGGTGAGGCCCCGATGCGAGCCGTCGTCACCGGCGCGCAGCTGGTGGCAACCGTCTACGAGCGTGGCTGTTTCCTCGTTCGGGATGCGCCAGAGGATTTCCGACCGGAGTTGGAGGTCAAGAATGGAGTCGTCCAGCACGAGCTCGCCCATCGCTTCGAGCACTTCGACGGCGCGTCGTTTGGCTTCTTCACCGGCCCGCAGCAGGGCCTCACGGCGCTTCTTGGCCTTGCTATGGACGGTGGTGATGAGCTTGTCTTGCGCGTCCACGACAGCGTCGGCAGTCTCGGCCAATGCGGCCTGAGCGAAGCACAACAGAACCGCGTAGCGCTTCGCCGGCTGGAACCGCCGAAGGCTCCAGGCATCGTAGCGGTATCCCCAACCGGCCAGGAGACGGCGTACCGCTGGATGGACGTCGGCAAGCGGTGGCCAGTCGGCGAATCCGAGATCGTTGATGCTCTTCAGGCGCTCGAGCAGATCGACGAGCACAGCTGGTGACTCGCGGTGCGGCGCCACCTTGAGGCGTTCCAATTGTGAACGAGCCTCGGCGTGGGCCTCGGCGCCAGCCGCGTCGGGCGGCAGGCCGACTCCATCATCCGGCGTCTTGGCCGTCTCGGCCGTGACCAGCAGGTTAGTTCGAGGAAGTTTGGATCGCGTGGGTAGATCCAGCACTGGTGACGCCAGGGCCGCAGCGCATCCTGCACCAGCCAGCGCCCGATACTGCTGCGTGAAGGGCCATCGCTACCCAGCACGTTGCTCACTTCGGCCGCGATCTCGTTGAGGCTGTAGCGACTGAGCGGAACGCCACGTTCGGCTGGTCGTGCACAAGCCAGTGCCACGAGCAATGCGCGGGTGGTAGGTGCAAGCCTGATAGGGCGTCCACGACGCGGCCGGTCCTGAAGCCCACCACACCCAGCGGCTACGAACCGAGCCCGCCAGTGCTGTACGGTCGTGCGACTCATCCGCTCCTGTTGAGCCAGTCGCCGTGAGCCCAGTCCCGCGGCGCTGCCCAGAATGACGCGCGCGCGGCGGGCCAGTCGCTTTGGCGTGGTCGCGGCCCCCTCCCAGGTCGTCAGGCGCTGCTGTTGAGGAGCGGTCAGGGCAATCAGTCGGCTTGGTCGGATCATGCGGCAACCTCCGTCAGACCCAACCTTCTACCCGGCTTGGGCTACTGACCGGAAATCCCTATCACCAATTGCCTTGTCCAGCGGCGATTGGCACACTGACGGGCGTGCCTGCCCCACGACGACGACTTGATGTTTCCTGGCTGCCGACCGTCGTGCCCGAGCTAGAGGCATTCCTCCAGACCGGCGACGTCACGGCCGGCATGACGGTCAAGGCCTACGGCGGCCACTTGATCGTCAGCCGCACCGATGAGCAGGGCACCCATCCCCGCTCTCGCCTGACTCCGCTTGGCCAGGGAGCCTATGGGCTGTCACTCCATCGCCGTCGGCGCTGGGAACCGCTGCCGTTCCAAGGCACGCTCAAAGAACTCGCCGCACGATGAACCACGAGCTAGCCGCCTGGGCAGACGACTGGTCCTGACCCGCCTCAATTCAGGCCTTTCGGCACGCTGTTACAGGTATCGGAACTTACGGGACGAAGCACTTAGCCGTGATGGTGCTTGCGGCGGCGGCGCTAGCCGCGCTCACGGTCGTCGCCAGCCAAGCAGGCCCACGCGGTTGATTTGCAGGCGGCGACCTTGTGGTTGCAGCGGCTCATGTTGCGGCCGTTCGCGACGCTCACGTATTGGTGAGCTGGGTGGGCTTCAGCCCGCAGAACCTCCCCTTGCCTGTCCTCGTCGCGGGAAGCTCTCCCGCGTGAGTACCGGGTCGAGGCGATCTGGCTGCTGGCCACCTCGACGTCCGGCTTGGCAACCATGCTGCTCAAGGACCTCGTACATCGGCCCCGGCCAGCCCCGGAGTTGGTCGGCGTTAGCGCCGCCTTGCCTCACTGGAGCTTTCCGAGCGGGCACACGGTCCAGTACACCACCTGTTCAGCTTCGCGTTCTACCTGGTCTTCATACTGGTGCGGCGATCGGCCGCGCGGACACTGTGCCTCATCGTTCTGGCCATGCCCGCGGTCCTGATTGGACCCTCCCGGCTGTACCTTGGGCAGCACTGGCTGAGCGATGTGCTGGGCGGCTACGCGGTGACGGTGCTCCTGCTTGTGCCGTACTGCTGGGCTTACGCACGCGTCCGGCTGCCGACAATCTGCCGGGCGCGTCTTCCGGAGGCCGTCGCCGGTGGTGAACATACGGGCCGCCCCACGAGACGGCCGTTCCGCGGTGCCGGTCTCTGATTGACATACTGCGGGAATGTTCAGTGTCCCTGAAGACCGAACAGATGCAGCGAGCGGACGCGGGCTGCAGGATAGTCCAGGCCTGGACGGCGGCTGATCGCCTTCGGGGCACCACTGGTCTGCGGTGTTTGCGCAACACGGCACCAGGATGTGTGGCGCAAGCGCGCGCTCGTCGGCCCAGATCACGACGGCGCCAGGGATAGTCCGCCTGCCGCAGCGGCGCAGCACATGGCGCAAGTACGTAAACAGGTCCATCTTGCGGAACACATGCGTGACGTTGATCGGAAGTTATCCGCCAGGGGCTCGTACTCGTCGGGACGACGCTGCACGTACTGGACGTACTCCTCGATCCTCGGGCTGCTCCTGTCTACCGTCTGTGGCCGAAGTCGGCGGATCGTCGGCTCGCGATAGGCCGAGAAGTCGATCCCGCAGCGGATACGCACGCGCTCGACCAGCGCGCGGGCGCGGGTTGCAGCGGGGTTCAGCAATCCTTCCGCTCCGTGAGCAGCTGATTCAAAGCGACCTAATCGCCTCCAGCTCCGCGACGACGTCCACAATCGTTGCTAAGAGCGAGAGCGGCATTTCCGTTGACTGGCCGTCTGCGGATTCTGAATCACGGTGCCACCGAACTGGCGTTCGTGTCTCAGCCGCCGCGCCGCTGGGTCGAGCCGATCGTCGCGAGGTACGCCTGCAGATTGCTGAGCTCAGCGTCGGTGAGCTGGGTGGAGCTGTACTGTGGCATGCCGGGTCTCCCCTGGCGGATGGCGCGGGTCGCCTCAGGGCCGCCGCCCAGCGGCAAGCTCAAATTCGCTGGGGCATTGCCGGTGGCGCCGTGACATAGCTGGCAGCCCTGCGCGAAGTAGACTGCTGCGCCGCGGGCTGCTGGATCGCTGCCTAGCGGATCGGCGCGACCGAGTTGGTCGACCGCGGGCGCCGGCACGTCCGCCGCGACAGGCTGGAAGGCCTGCGGGCCCGGAGAGCCACCGCGGCCCTGGCCAGCTTCCCCGCCCCGGCCAGCAGCACCTGGCGCGCCGGCTCCACCAGGCGTGCCACCCTGCGGCACCTGGTTAGGATCCTGCAATGCTCGGATGAACGTCACGATCGACCAGATGTCCTGGTTTGAGTACTGATCGGCAAAGCCGGGCATGCCTGTGAAGTTCAGACCGTTTTTGATGATCCAGAACAACTGGCCGTCGCTCTTCTCGATTGCGTCGTGGCTTCGCAAGTCGGTCGCGTTCGGATAGCTCGAGGTGCCAAATACACCGCGACCATCGCCGCTGGCGCCGTGGCAGACCGAGCACGAGCCAGTGTATGCATCGCGTCCAGCGGCGAGCGCGCGGCGGTCGTTCGCGACCGGATTCTGCTCATTTCCGGCGCCAATGCGTGAGGCCATCGATACGGCGAAATCCCCATAGAACCTTTCCAGCGGTAGGTCACCGCGCTTGGCCAGAATCGCCGGACCGCCTATCACTACCAGGAGAAGGCCGCACGCCACAACGCCGATCACCATCCCGAGCACGACCCTTCGAGCGCTCGCTGTGCGCAGGGTACGGTGCGACGGCGCTGCCGCCATTGGTTGGTCCTCTACACGCATTGGGAGAAGTCTTGAAGTTGGAAGGGGCGCGCCGCAAGAAACTGCACCACCATCTTCGCCATCAGGCTTGAGCTCGCTGGAGTGCTTGCTGAACTGCCGCACGGCAGGTGTCGGCGTGCTGACGATACCGCGCGTGCGGGGCGGCAGCGTGGGGGTTGGAGTCCGCACCAGGGTTGCCGAGCTCACAGTCAACGGCGTACATGGCAGTGACGGCCGAAGCGGCCACACCGATGAATTTGTCGACTTACGCGCAATGCAGGCATGTCGCTGCTTACGCCGCGCGGACCGAAACAGGAACCGATACAGCCTGAAGGGCGGCCAATGCGGCACGCCGCGCTCGGCGTCGCTCGCGTGGCGGCAGAACGCGAGGTCGCCGCTGCTGCCAGCGACGTACGGCGAGCCAGATGTTGGCCGCCAGCACCCCGAACAACAGGTACACCTGACCTGCCCCGAGCAGCTGCGCGGCAAACGCGACCAGTCCGGCAATGACTCCGTACCACACCTGATCGCCCCGGCGATTTGGCGATGTCGGCGGATCGGTGAGCAGGTCGACTGCTTTGGAATTGCTGTCCCGTGCATCTCGCCAGAGGTTGCGCAGGATCTGGTCGCGTGTGACCACCTTGCCCGCATGGCGCATCAGGAATTCGAGCACTTCGAAGTCCTTCGGAGTGAGCTCGATGGAGCGGTCTCCGCGGCGCACCTCGTGGCGTGCAACGTCGAGCGCGCGCACGCGGGCCAGGAGCTCCTCGGTCGCAAACGGCTTGGTGAGGTAATCATCGGCACCCGCGTCCAGGCCGTTCACGCGGTCGGTCACCGCGTCGCGCGCGGTCAACATCAAGACAGGTGTCCGAAGTGGTTGCGCATGGCGGCTGCTGCCGCACGAGTTCCCGCCCTGGCAGACCGCCTACCACTACTTTCGCCTCTGGCGTCTCGACGGCACGTGGGAACAGCTCCACCACATGCTGCGCGACC
>JBPCIO010000209.1:0-9198 GCA_051006215.1 Chloroflexota bacterium | reverse complement strand
CGACAAGGTCACAGCGCGAGAACAACAGGCTCTGCGGAACGTAACGCTCGACATGTACGTTGGACGGACGCGGACCAAGTTCCGTGGGATCCCGGTTGGGCCCGACCGTGACGATCAGGTTCACGTCCTGGGCCTGAAGCGCGTCGAGCACAGTCTCGAAAAGTCCAGGCCGGCGATTGGAAATCGTGCCGAACGTCACGTACACGGTGGGACGGGATGGCAAGTCCTCGACCCAGGCTGGAAGTACGTCGCTTTCTGAGCGGTCGAACGACGGCAACTGGATTGTGTGCGTCGTTTCAGGCAGGGTCGTCATTGGATCATGAAATCCCGGCGGCTCACAGGAGAGATAGAGCTAGTGATACAGGCGCTTGAGATCAGAATCCGACGCCAGCCCATACTCAGCGCGCCAGCGATCAAGCTGACGATCCAGAGCGTCATCTCGCCAGTAGAACGGCTTGAACGCGCTGATCTGCACTGTCGCGTGCGGGAGGCCGAGGGCCTCAGCGGCGATGTACCCCCCAAACTCATTTAGCTCACGGACGACAACATCGAGCTTCCAATCACGCGCGATCCTCACTAGATCAGCCGCCATTCGCTGGGCAAGAACACCAGCGAAGACCTCTTCATTTATCCAGGCAAGTCGATCCACCAGCGGCAGCGCTGCCTTTCGGCGTACTCCGGAAAAGCGCTCGGGATGTCTGCGACCAACCATTCGAGCCCCGACGGGAAACATCGGAACCCGCTGGCCGACACAACTGGTGCAAAGGACGGTGCACAGGCGAAGGCGATGTCGTGCCCCGCTGCCTGCAAAGCCCTGGCAATCGGCACCAGCGGATGGAAGTGTCCGTGACCAGGCTGGCAGGTGAACAGTGCACGCATGGCACCCTCTCGACGCAACCGATCTTACCGAAGTGTTTGCTCACACAGGTGCGACCCATCGTGACTGGCCTCGGGGGCTAGCTCGCCCGCAGGGGGCACAGTGGAATTTGTGCCTGAGTTGGCTGTCCGGCGACCCGCGGGCTTTGGAAAACCAGCTACGCGACGGTCTCAGGATCGCTGGCGTCCAGGACCGCCCTGTATGTACTGATTGCCCCCACCGATACCACCCTCCACCTCACGCTTCTGAATCTCGGCCACACCGACCAGAGTGGGACACAGCCATGATGCTCACAAAAAGCCGGACAATCACCAAGCCTGGCGCCAAGAACCGGATGCTTCTCGTGACCTCTCTCCGCCGTAACGGAACGCGTCTAGGCTTGGACCAGCTCGTCGCACACCAGCGAAGTTTCCAACGTGCTGCCCAGCGGTGACCTCCTGCAGCAAGCTGGCGACCGCAATCCGGTACTCCTGGGCTTGCTGCAAGTCATTCCACTCCGTGAACGTGACCCCGCGCCCGCTGGCCTCATCGAACGCCAAAGAGTGGCGGCGAAGCCAGGCAGACATCGGGTCAGCGGAATAATGCGTTCCTCACCGAAACGCTTTACCTCCTGCGTCGTTGCCGGGTCGAAGCTGAGCGGCGTGACGCGAACGTACATCGTGTCCGCCCCCGGAGCCGGATACTCCTGTGGCAATCTCATATTGCGCCAGCCCACATAGGCTGTAAGTTGTTGTCGGAGCTATGACCATTAGCCAGCTGGAGGTGCCGGGTCGAGCCGCGCAGCGACGCCGGCAAACCATCGATGAGGCTCTCGAGCACGCCCTTGCTATGATGGGAGAGCGGGGCGTCGGCGGGCTCACGGTTTCAGAGGTGGCCGTCGGATGGGTATGCGCCCACCGTCTCTGTACACGTACTTTCCCCTCCTGCAAGCGCTCTACGACGCGCTGTTCACCGCGTGGGTGACCTCCCTCGCCGCTGCGCTGGGAACCACCGTGCACGGCGTCGAAGGCGGCGTAAGCTGGTTGCGGGTGAGCGGCCGGACGACGGTCGGCTGGGCGACGGAGCATCCCCCGCTTGCGCAGCTGTTGTTCTGGCGTCCAGTCCCCGACTTCGAACCCTCTGGGGCTTCCTTCGCTGGCAGCCACCAGGGTATGGCCGAGGTCCGTTCCCAGCTGGCGCTCGCAGCGACACGCGGGCAACTGTGCCGCAGCGCGGACAGTCAGGACGCGGTGCGGCTACTGACCGTGCTGTCGTCCCGGCTGACCACCGAGCACTTGGCCAACCAGCCCGGGCGGGCGTTCGACGAGGGAGTCTTCGCCCGACTCACCGACCGCGGACTCGATATCTTGTTCGATACCCACGCTCCAGATAGGAGGCCATGATGCAAACCCTCGACCACGACCACCTCAGCCTGCTTATGCCAGGGTCGCCGCACACCGTCTACGAGCTGATCGCGGACATCACTCGCATGCCCGAGTTCAGTCCCGAGCTTGTCGAATGCCACTGGCTCGATGGTGCGACCGGTCTCGCCGTGGGCGCCCGCTTCGTTGCCCGGTAACAAGGTCACTCGCGGGCCCTCTTGGGTCAACAAGCCGGTTATCACGGGCTGGAGCCCGACCGGGCGATCAGCTGGGCCCGCACCGAGCCCTTCGCCGGCACGCTCGAATGGACCTACCAGTTGCAACCGCACGACGACGGCACGCTGGTCACCGAGTCCTACCAAGTGACCCAGCCCATCAGCCGGATCGGGTGGCTGATCATCGGCACCATGTCCGCCACCAAGGACCGGCGCGCCCAACTGCGCGCAGGCATGGAGCAGACCCTGCGACGGATCCGGGCTACCCTCGAGCAGCACGTGCCCGTGGCATGAGCCTTCCGACCGCTAAGCCGCGCCAAACGGTCCGGGATGCTCCTACGGCTCGTGGCGGACCTGGGGACTAACAAGCGGCCCGCCGCCGGCGCCGTCCGCCTTTGACCTCAGCATCTCCAACCGCAGCCTCGCCGAGCATCTGACCACGATCCTCATCATGCAGCAGGCGCACGCAGGCGACCAGAGGCTGCCCATGTGGCACGACTTCTGGACCGCTGTCTACCAGGCAATCGACGTCTGACGGTGGCGTCGCAGATGGCCAAGTCAGGCGGCGGTGTCAGCACGCGTCGCCCGGAGAGCGGACCAGTGACCTACTTATCCGAAGGTGTTCTCCCGGTTGCGGGCGGACCTGACCGCGATGACGACAAGCCACACTCTCATGCCGCGACACGCGCAACGTTGTGCCGTTGCACGGCGACCTGTTCGACTTCTTCTGCGAGGCGCTGCCGGGGTACGAGAAGGTCTGCGAACGGCGCGTGCTCTTGGCCTGCTGGGGTAGCCTCAACGACCCCGACTATTGCGACTTCAAGTAGGAACACATGACCGACCCGGGTCGCAACATGTTCGTCACGCCGGGCGTTCCATCAACAGGCGCTGGAATGCAGCGTCCGCGACACGTATGGCACACCGGGCCTATAAGAGAGGCCATCCATAATAGGCTAATCTTCGAGGAGAACCCGCCCCGGCAGCCTAACGGAGCGTAGGCGGCCCGCCCACTGGCCGGTCGGCCTCCTGGGGTTCCCTGCCTGATGCCCTCACTCCCCAACCCAAGCCCCGCTGGAAAAAGGTGAGCTTCAGGCTGGGAACGGTTCAACCACTTGCTTGACAGGGAACCTCCCGAGCCACTTCGCTGCTACGGTGAACGAGAGCAGCAACGGCGGCGCGCAGAGCGGGGGACAGCTCAGAGCTGGTTCATATTTCCAGGCGCAACTTGTGGTAGCTTGTGGTAGCGGGGATATACACTCGAAGCATGTCCAGTGTGGCTGAGCAAGTGCGCGTGCCGCTCGGTCCGCCACCGGCCGAGTCGTGGAACGGGCCCAGTCTGGTGCCGCCGCCTGCCGAGCCAGCATCCGCGGCGATGCGCGAGTTCCTCGCATGGGTGGCGTTTCGACAGCGTACCTATGGGGACGCGATGGACGCGTGGCAGAGTCACTGCCCGCGGTTCACACTCTGGGAGGACGCACTCGAGGCAGGCTTGGTCGTGCTTGAACCTGGATCTGGGGCGCTCGGATCGGCCCGCGTCCGTCTCACAGCACGCGGACACGCTGCGCTGGCCGACTGCTAACACTTGCCGGACCGGTCGTCCAAGGTCAGTGCGTGCAACCCGCAGCGCGCGAGCCCGCGGCCCCAGCTCGCGCGGTCGAATACCGATTAGGACACGCTGGGTGTGTTCAACAATGGCGCACCCCACCAGGTCGCACTCGTTCGCGCTGGGGCGACCTTCGTGGACGGATTCATTGTCGAGCACGAAGACCAACGGGACGCCGCGTGATCAGCACCGGCCAATCCACAACTCTTGCAAATATCTCCATCCTCGGCGCCGCGCTACCGAGAAAAAGAAGACCGGACCGTCATCATCGAGGTTGTTTCGCGCGCCACACCAGCACTCACGGGAAGGCCGGGCGCGGTCTGCCGAAAGGTGCGTGATTTAACCGGTGCCAGCGAGCGGCACTCAATCGGTCTCGTTCACTGGGCGATAATAGAGTCATGTGGATCGACGGAGTCAGGAACCCATGCGGGTAAACCGGCTGAGCGGGCTGCCCGCCGCTCTTCCTCGGGGTCGTAAGCCACCCGTCGCTGTTCAACGATCCAGCCGCCGTATGTAGCGCTCAGAATGGTGTAGGCGGCCAACGGCCGTCCATCCATTGGCAGGCCGACGCTCGCTACATTCAGCAATAGCGCGAAGGGAGTCTGCCGTACGAAGGCGGCGTGCCAGTGTCCAAAAGCGATAGCGGAGGCACCGGTCCCGCTATACGCTGCTTCCACTTCGACGATTGAGTTGTGTGGGCCGCCGCATCGATCGATCGTACTGCGTGGACTCGAGTGAACCACAAGCAAGTCACCTGCTGGGGTCGCGATCCGGTGTTGGATCCGCAGGCTGGCCAAGGCGTTCAGGTCTGACGGATCGAGCTGCTTGCGCAACCACTCGCGCTGCCGGATCGCCGCCAAGCGATAACGGTTGCCGGGAGGAAAGTCCTGGTCGACGGTCGGGCCGACGAGATTCTCGTCCGCGTTGCCGAGCACCAGTGTCCAGCCAAGCTCATTCATCAATTGCCACACCCCGCGCGGCCGCGGACCACCCCACAGGTGATCGCCGGCAACGACGACGTGATCGAGCGGACCCTCGTGTTCTAGCGCAGTCGCCACGGCCTGAAGACCAGCCAGATTGCCGTGCACATCGGAGAAGAGACCAATACGCATGGCTCGCACAGCGATTCTTTGCTCGGGCACCATTGTGTCCCGCGGCGAACACTGTCGACATCCGGGCAGCACGTCACACCACCTGCCGAGTCGGCGCTGCTTTAGCCGCTCGTTCGTCGCTCGCAGCACCCCGTCGGCAATGTCGACTAATGCGGGCGACAGCCCCACCGAGGGTCTGGCGGTGTCACCGTAGCCGCTACGCCAGTACGCCATGCGATGATGAGGACCTTTGGTTCGATGATTGAGGATCACTCTCAGACGTCGCCGCGCGAGAGGCCCGTGGCTGGCGATGCATGGGGCGCGCTCCCCCTAGTGTCGGCGCGTGCGCACAGCCGCTGACCAGGAGCAGTAATGGTGGCGGCGGCCAGTCGCTGGGAGCTCGTCGCGATCAGCATGGGGGTATGCGCGTCGAAGAACTCAACTCAAACTGGCTCCACGCTTCTGGCCAGCGCAGTACAACCGCGCATCACGGTACCAAGAGGTGTCGGTGCCGGGCAGTTGTCGAGGGCGCTCGTCGATCGGGCACGCGATGCAGCCCGAGCCCCAACGGTTCGTGTCACCATTGGGCGGTGGCTGTGCTTGGATGGGCTGATCGATGCTAGGTCCGCCGTGGCTTTACGTGATCGCGCTGGGCGCCGCGTTCGTACTCGCAGCTCTCGCCAGTCCGGTCGGCGTGTCAGGCGCGGTCTTGCTGCTCCCGTTTCAGGTCAGCGTCCTTGGCACCCCGAGCCCGGCGGTCACTCCAACAAACCTGCTCTACAACATCGTCGCTACGCCAGGGGCGCTGTACCGCTACTGGCGTCAGCAGCAAACAGGCGGACCGCTCACCCGCATCCTGCTCGTGGGGACGGTCCCCGGCGTCATTGTCGGCGCAATCGTTCGGGTCGAGTTTCTGCCCGGCGACCGCGCCTTTGCAATTCTGGTCGCCGCCGTGCTCATCCCGCTGGGGGTGTGGACTTTGATAGGCCGCCGCGGCGCACAAGCGACCACCAGGTGGCCCACTCCGTTGCCTGCGACGGCACTCGGCATCCTGGCTGCCGCGGTGGGCTGCGTCGGCGGCATCTACGGCATTGGCGGCGGGTCGATCCTCGCTCCAATCATCGTAGGATCAGGCCGCTCACCAACGGAGGTTGCGCCAGCAACGTTAGCTTCGACATTCGTGACGTCGATCGCCGGAGTCGTCACGTTCGTGATCCTCTCGAGTCAGAAGCAAGGTGCGGTTGGCCCCGACTGGGCAGTGGGTTTCGCGCTGGGTGTTGGCGGACTCCTTGGTGGATACACTGGAGCGCGCCTGCAGCCTCATCTTCCGGAAGCACTCATTCGTCGACTGCTCGCCGTCCTCGTCCTCGCGATCGGCACTCGCTACGCGTGGCTGGCTCTGGGATAGCCAACCGCGACCTCCAGCCTATCCGGGGCATCCTGGGCTTCAGCCCGCTGCAAGTATCGGCCCGCGCTGGATGCGTAGCTGCTAGGCTCACTGCGATGACTGGTGATGCAATCGACGGCGTGCGTTCGCTCCTGGAGGCTCCCTCTCCGGCGGTGTTGACCACGTATCGCAAGGACGGCAGCGCGCTTGTTTCACCGGTGTGGTTTCACTGGAGCGACGGAAGGTTCGAGGTCGTGATCGCCAAAGGCGATCTCAAGCTCCGCCACCTGGCGCGTAACCCACTGTGCGGTCTCGTCGTGTTCGAAGCGGTTCGCCCTTTCCGTGGCGTCGAGGTGCGCGGCGTCAGCGAGCTACTCGACTGCGACGTCAGTGCAGTGCGCGCGGCCATCGCCGAGCGCTATCTCGGAGCAGAGGCTGGCGCGCGGTTCGCAGCCGCTCGGAGATCCAAACCAGGGGTCTTGCTACGGCTCGCCTGCGACAGCCCGCGCGTCTGGGATCTGTCGGCAATCCTTCCGACCTAAGCGAACCAGCTTACGCCGCTACTTCGCGGCTAGTGGCAGTCGGTGGTGCCGTCAGTGACCTCTACCAGCAAGCCGCATCTCTGCAACCTGGACGTAGGTCCTTCCGGTGCGTGTCCGCGTGTGCCAACATCTCACGCTTGTCTCACCGTCAGGTCCTTGTCTTCCATTTCCCGTGATCCAGCTTGTGATACGCGGTCCGCCGAATCAAGTACCGGAGCGACCACGTTCGGGCCATCTTTGCCTTGGGCATGCAACGCCCAGAATGGCTGAGCGATAGGCGTCGCGATGCGGTTTCAACCCTCGTCGGGCAGGATCGCGTCGGCAGGCAGTGTGCCGACGATGTACATCGCGCCGGTATGGCGAGATGCGCTCACCCAGGGCGCACTACTGGATACGCAGGCGACACCTACAGGCTGGCCGTGCTGTCCACCCAGGTCATGCCGCAGCGGTGGCCGTGGGCCCATCCGTGCACTTCGCGCCCGATGAATCTTCGGAACGAATTGCACTGGCTTGTCGAAGGACTCGACGGCAGTGCTGCCAAGCAGCAGCCCGCGGCGGCCAGCGCGCGGCCAGCGCCGCGGTTGCGAGTAGCGAGCGCAGTGAGCGTGGGATCCGCGCGGAGAACGCCTCGGGCGCGAAGGACGGTTCCCGACGAGCGGCGGCCAGCGCGTCCGCGAGCTACGCGCTCAGGCGCTCAGGTGCTCTGGTCCTCGAGCAAGCCGCACGTCTGCGCCCACGCGGCGACCTGCACCCGTGAGTGGAGGTCCGAGCTTCGCCAGTACACGCTGGACGTGGATGCGAGCGATGCCGTCGCTGATGATGAGCGCTCTGGCCACCTGACGATTGGTGAGCCCGCGGGTAAGCAGCAACGCCACCTCTCGCTCCCGCTGCGTCAGTGGCTGCGCACTGCTCCTTCATTCAGCATGACGATCCGCCACTCCTTCCGCAACAGACAGCGCCACCCCCACCGCATGCTGCTGCGCGTCACCCTGCGCCTGTTGCCACGCCTTCGCGTAGACGGCGTGCCCAAGGCGGCTGCGAGCCGGCGCCAGCCACCGTTCCAGTTGCGCCTGCTCCTGGAGTGTGCGGTCGAAGCCGAGCGTCTCGCGGAGCGCTGCTGCTGCCCCTGCCAGGCCAACGGCCGTGTCTGGCGCGGTCGCGGCGATCAGTTGAGCCACGCCCTCCAGTGCGCGTGCGAGAACGAGTCGCTCGTCCGATTCGCGAGCGACCGTCAGAGCTGCAACCAGATGCCGCGCAGCGTCAGCACGATCACCACACTGGAGGGCGCTCGCCGCTGCGTGCAAGCTGCCGAAGGCGATGCCCTGCTGATCGCCGATGTTCCGCAGCAGCCCCAGGCTTTGCTCCATCAACGCGAGCGCCGCCTCGTGATCGCCATCGAGCGCGGCCAGCCGACCGCGGAGGGAGAGCACGTGACCGACGGCCTCGGGTCGTTGTCGCTCGAGCTGAGCTGCACCGCCTCGGTGAGGGCTCGGTGAGCCCGTTCGGACTCGCCGAGCCCTCAAAGGATCTGCGCCAAATAGAAGGCCGCCCACGCCTCCCACAGGCGGCGGCACGTCTTGCGTGCCAGTGTGAGCATGCGTTCATAGTGAGCTTCAGCCTCGCTGAGCGCATCACGCCGCTGCGTCAGGTCGCCCAGAAACAGAGAACACAGGGCTTGCTCAAATGAGGCTCCCGCGCGCTCGGCCATGGAGAACCCCTCCTGCAGCGCAGCCTCGGCCTCGGACAGCTGGCCCTAAAGGCTGGCGAGTTCGCCCACGAACGCCAGCGCCCGCGCCCGCGCCGCGGTTGGCTCCAAGGCGCCTGGCAGCGCCAGCACTTCGCTCAGGCAGGCTCGCCCGTCGGTGTACAGGCCTCGGATGTACCAGAGCGGCCACAGCGCCACTGCCAGGCGCAAGCCGAGCGTAGCCTCGCCGTCTTCAACGCAGTAGCGCAGAGCGGCGCGCAAGTTGTCGTGTTCGACTACTAGGACAGACGGGCGTAGAACTGGCCGGAGATGTGGAGGTCAGACATGGAGTGGCTTGCCCTGGTAGGTCCATTTGAAAGGCTTAGCCATGGTGCGGTTGAAGTAAGCGATGAATGCCAACACCTGGTTCCGTAGGTC
>JBPCIO010000208.1:0-3267 GCA_051006215.1 Chloroflexota bacterium | reverse complement strand
GCCGAAGGCTCCAGACCAGGTCGAGGAACAACTCGTATGGCGCTTTGCCGCCGGAGTTCCCCCAGCCACTGCGGGCCTGGGCGTACCTGGCCCACGGATCGTACGACTGCAGCGTAGCGCCCGGCGCGGGACGGAGAGCGCCGCCACGGATCTCGTAGCGGTCGAAATGCCACCAGGTGCCCAGGACGTCGAAGCCGCCCTGCGAGCTGGGTAACGAGAGGCTAGTGTGCACTGGCGTCCACCGGCGTCATCATCCCTGGCGTGCCGGTGGAATGTCAATTCCACAGAATGCCAAGCATAAGTATTGACGTGGACAATGCGCGGGTGTCATGCTGGTTCCGACACTACCGGCAGGCGCTGTTAGCGGAAGGCTAACCCGCTGTTGGGCCGAACGGAACACCGGACACTTTCTGGGTACTCGATCCAGTCCGAGAAAGTCGGCGCGACCCCACCCGCGTAGGTGGTGATGGTGATCACTCTGGGCACTGCCGCGCCCGCCAACGTACGTGGCGATGCCCGTTCACATCAGAGCCGGCATGGAGGCCATCCAACGTGACGAGTGCAACAGGGCGGGCTCGCGTGGTGTGCAGAACTGGTGGCGTGAAGCGCGACGGACACCCGCCACCCAGTTGCTGGTCAATGGACGTCTAGTGGCTGATACCAATCTGCGGCCTGGCGGCCAAGGCTGCTGGTGTGCTGGCGATTCAGGGTGCCATTCATGCATCGCCCCACTGGTGCAGGAGTTGACTAGGCTCGACTTTCAGCGCATCGGCAAGCCGGCGGATAGTTTCCATCTTGGCCGCCGTCCCGCGCTCGAGGCGAGCAATAGTGGTGCGGTCGACACCGCTCTTGTCGGCCAGTTCGGCTTGAGTCATTGCTCGTTCGACGCGCCAGTGCAGCAAGCCGGGGACAGCAGCAACGGTCGGGCGCGGCACCTGCCGGGTGATGGTATCGCCGGCACGGGCGTGGCGTTGCTGTGGACTTGCTGCTGCGCCCGCTTTGCGGGGCTCATGGCGCGATTGTAAGCCTCGCTGTGCAGTGGTGTAGCATAAGTGACGCGCAAGTAGGGATTAGGTGCAGTAGCTGTGCAGCACGAATGGCCGCAGAAAATCCCTGCACGTCGAATGGGCGTTCTATTAAAGTCCGGATTATTCGCTCTGTTGCTGGGGAGTGACGGAGTGGCAAAAGGGACACACCTTCGGAACGCTTTCGGCACGCTTTGCCGTCAGAGTGGGCGCCATGACAAAGGCCAGCGCCTTCGGAAACCAACGCCGGACAAGACGATCGACCTGCGTTTGTTCGGCGTGGACAAAGGCGACGGCTTCGATTTCTTTGTCCTGGTCTGCGCTCAAGATGGGACGCGTGACGGTTCGCGTGACGCCCAGGTCGGAAGCTGAAGCAGTGACGAGCGAGTTATTCGGTCAGCGGATCGCGCATAAGCTCAGCGGGCTCAACCTGGAGCGCCGCGGCGAGCTTGCGCGCGGTGTCGAGGGTGGCTGGTCGGCCTGTCTCGAGACGCCACAACGTGGCCATGCTCACGTCGGCACGTTCGGCCAGTTCCTCCTGGTGGAGTGCGCGTTGCACGCGCCAGTAGCGCAGGCTGGGCAACCGCACGGTCGTCACACGTGGGGGCAGAGCCGGAAGCGTACCGGAGATGCCCGGTTTCTCAGCCGCAGAGCCATTGTGGCGAGTTTATCACGCGTCTATCCTTTATCAGTCCCTCACTACTCGTCTATCCTTCACGTATGAGGCTAGGCGGGTGAGATTGTTTGTGCTGGCGGTGTTGCTGCTGGTCTTCACAGCCGGGTCAGCGTTGGCCGACTCTGGACGGACGCCCGCCGAGGCTACCGCGCATGCACTGGACGAGCTGGCTAACTGTCACGCGCAGCACCGGCCGGAGTGCCCCACTCCAACGCCCTCGCCAACACCAACGTCTACAGCGACATGGACGCCCTCGCCGACGTCGACGAACACACCGCAGCCGGCCGATACGCCAACGCCGCCGGCGCCGACGGCAACAGCTGAGCCGTGCTGGCTCACTGACCACGACCTTGGCGATCCCGACTCGGGCTATGTCGTGTTCGACGAAGCCGGCGCGCCCGTGCCGTGCCCAACTGAGCAGTTGCCACCGACCGAAGAGCCGACACCCACGGCCGAGCCCACCGTCGCCAGCACCGAAACCCCGCCACCTGCGCGACCTGCTTCGCCTGTGGCGAGAGTCGCCTCGCAGCCGGTGGCGGCTGTGGCCCTACCGCAGCCAGTTCCAGCGCTGCCGACGTACACCCCGTACCCGACCTACACGCCACAACCGACGTACACGCCCCAGGCCATGCGTACAGCCGCTTCTACGCCAACCATCCCACCGACAACCACGCGCACGCCTGCGTCGACAGGGACCGCCACAGCAACGCCAAGGGGCACACCCGTACCGGTGGCGCTGGTCCCGGTCAAGACGGCGCTCGAGCAGACGGGACGCTGGGACTGGGCGCTGTTCTTTCGCGTCGTCGCGGCCCTGGTGCTCGTCGTCGCGCTCGTCGGCTGGTTGATGACTCGACGCCGCGTGGCCGTGTGGCGGCCGCGAACCAAGACGAGGAGTGCCTGATGCCCGATCGATTCGCGCAGGATGCGCCACCGTTCACCATCGACCTGAGCGGTCTGTGGCAGGGGCTGATCGACAACATGGGCCCGATCGGCACGGCGGTCTGGACAGGCATCTCCAACAACCTCGGGCTGATTGGGTCAACGCTCTGGAGCGCGCTTTCGAATGCGCTCTACGGTGCCGTGCGGTCGCTATTCCTGACCATCTGGCAAGCAGCGTTGCTCGACATCCCGCGGGGCATGACCGACCAGTTCCCGCCGGTTGCAGCGCTGCTGGTCGCGGGCACTCAGGTCGCGGTGGCGGGTCTGGTGCTGGCGCTGACGTTGCTCGGGTTGCGGACCTACATCCGCGGCATCACCGGGCGTGGCGGCGTCCTCGACGAGATCCTCGGCCGCGTCATCGTTTACGTCGGGATTATCTCGATGCTGCCGTGGATCATCGCCCGAGCACTCGACATCGAGTCGGCCGCGGCGAAGTCAGTCGCCCTCATCGACCTTGCCGCGATCCTGCCAGCCCAGATCGTCCCGAACGACCCGACCTCGTTCACCTTCAGCCTGGCGATCATGCTCATCTTGGGCATTCGCCTGTGGTTCAAGTTGGCGGCCAACGTCGTCCACGTGGCCGTAGCAATCGCCTGGAGCCCGATCGCAATGATCTGTGGCCTGATG
>JBPCIO010000207.1:0-2780 GCA_051006215.1 Chloroflexota bacterium | reverse complement strand
ACAGCGGCGGCTGATCGGGCCGAGGTAGCCGTCAAGGATGGTGCGCCCACCGACATTGGCAGGTCTTCCAACGGCACGCCCTGATTTCTCACAGCCCCCGCAGGGCGACCGTTCCCAAGACGTGATCGCTCGCAGCAATCCAGTCAGGCTTGTCCTCACGGGACGAGACGGCCCTCGCCAGCCCCCGTCCGGTCCAAATGCTGTTTGACACCCTGAGGTGCGGGCCGTGGGCGCGTCTCCGCCTCGTCCTCGAGAACCTGCTCCTACGCCACCAACTCGCAGTGCTGACCCGTCCGACTCGAACTCGACCACACTCCGACCAGCCGACCCAGGCGGAAGATCACGCCCCGCTCATATTCGTGAGCATTGCCCGTGCGGGAGAAGCCGACGGAGGCGGAGCAGCAGCGGGTGTTGCAACTCTATGCCAACTGGACACCGCCCGCTGAGGCGTCGGCGAGGGCGACTTGCTCGAAGAGCGCCAGCATAGCGCGCTCCACGAGGGACCGGAACACGCGCTCAACGAACACCCGTGCATGGAATTTGCGAGGGCTGCTGATTGAGCGCGCCAAGCCCGCTCCGCAGCATCTCCCGATCCGTCTCGGTTCCCCACATGCATTCGGCCGATCCGGGATGATGGCGTCGTCCTGGGCGTTCGGGCCATACGAATGGGGCAGGCGCGTCGGCGCCAACAGCCCAGCCGGAGCACACGCGACTATAGATCCGCTGTCGCCAGACCCACGCCGGCTGTGGCCCCGAACGCAACGACGTCTCCGACTTTCGCCGGCGTGGCTGGTCGCCGCGGCGTCGTTAGTGTTCTCGCTCGGGGCGATCATCTGGCTGGCAGCATTGCAGGGGCAAATCGTGGCGTTGCAGACCGACGCTCAGGTAACCCGCGAGCGCGCCGCGCGGTACGACCACGTCGCCGAAGTCTGAGCGTCGGACAGGCTAGCGATTCGACCGCTCCAGCCCGTAGTGCAGACCATGCCTTCGCGGGGCGGTTTACTTGGACCCACCGTCAGGTACGGGCATGCTGATGTGTCACAACATGCCGCCCCTCGAGCAGGGCCACGCGTACCAGGTGTGGTTCGTGCGCAGTAAACAAGCGGGCCTGCGGCGGCCTGATCTGGCCGGACGACTACGGCAATGCTACACGCTCATCCAGGTCCCGACCGACCTGCAGGACTTCGATTCGGTAGGTCTTACCGACGAGCCAGGGAGTGGCTCGCGGTGGCCGACAACCCCCCAGGTGATCGGCACGCCGCTCAAAGACAGTGTTCAGTAAATCGCCAGATCAATGGCACGGCTTGGCGGCACCGCCGCCGAAGGTGGTATCGAAGCTCTGGCCGCATGAGCAGCTCTTGACAGCGTTCGGGTTGACCACGGTGAAGCCGCCGCCCATCAGGCTGTCGACGAAGTCGATCTGCGCGCCGCTCAGATACTGCAGCGAAAAGGGGTCGACGACCACCTTGACGCCGGACTGCTCGACGACTTCATCGTCATCGGCAGATTCAACCTCTAGCGACATGCCGTAAGAGAACCCCGAACAGCCGCCGGGCGATACGAATACGCGCAGCGCGCCGTCAGATGCCTGCTGGTTGTCGAGAACGTTACGCAGGCGGGCAATAGCTTCGTCGGTGAGGGTCAGCGTGCTCCTCATCTTGCTGGGTGCAGTATACGCGGTCCATGTGCCGAACGAGCCCATTCCGAGCGGTACCATCCGACCATGACGCTGGCCCGCTCGTACACCCCGTACCACCCGGGCTTGCTCACCGACCTGTATCACCCCGTGCCAGTCGACGGTAAGTCGCCTGCATCGCCTCCAGGTCGGCGTTCGGCTCGACCTAGAGGGTCCGATACGGATCCTCGACGGAAATTGCCACCCCCTACCCTTCAGGGCCCTTCGGGCTCAGGGTGACAGGCTTGAGCTTAGTGGCCGCCGCAGGAGCATTTGCCGCCGCAGCCGCAGCCGCCGCTGCCACCACCGCCCTCGGCCTTGTAGTTCGGGTTCGATACGGTGAAGCCGCGGCCCATCAGTCCGTCGACATAATCCACCTGAGCGCCCTCGACATATTGGGCACTTTGCGGGTCGACCAGGATGCGCACGCCACTGAACTCGGCGACGGTGTCGTCCTCGCGCGGCTCATTGTCCAGCGCCATGCCGTAGGCAGGCCCAGAACAGCTCATGCCGCGCACAAAGATCCGCAGCGCGTGGTCGGCCTTGCCCGATTCCTCGAGAAGCTCCTTGACCTTGGTGGCAGCGGTCGGGGTGATGTCAATCATGGTTGCTATTCCCTCGCGTGGCGATGACGTCATTCGATGCCCAGGCGGCGCAGGATCGGGTCGTAGCCCTCTGACTCGAGCTGTTGCACAAGCTCGGCGCCACCAGACTCGACGATGCGCCCGCTAGCCATCACGTGGACTTTGTCGTGTCCAACGTAATTCAAAAATGCGCTGGTAGTGGGTTATACAGGATGCCCATTCTCTCGCCCGTGCGACAGCCGATACCGTCCGTGCACGCCGCGGGTGCCTTTCACGAGGCCTGCACGCGCAACTCACCCACGAGCTGCTCGAGATAGGCCAGCGGCAGGTCCTCATTGCGAGCGATTTCCGAGAGGGACAGCAGTCGCTGATCGCCATACGATCGAGCCAGCTCGGTCATGGCGCGAAGGCCCGTAGTGGACGCGCGTATCCTGTGGTGGCGTGCAGCGACGCTCCCTGCGCAGCCAGAGCGGCGCAAGTAAATCCTACCTAGTTACTCGGAATTATGGCGTGTTTTACTG
>JBPCIO010000206.1:0-3612 GCA_051006215.1 Chloroflexota bacterium | reverse complement strand
GGTGTCAGCAGCGACGCCCACTCGCTGCAATTCAATTACTCGTCGGGCACGCCGGGGCCAGTCACCCTCCAACTGTTCAACTACACGCCCAATACGGTGACGTTCAACCTTAGCGACAGCGGCATGGTCAGCACCACGAGCGCCGGGAGCGTGACCACTCCGCTGACGTTGCAGCTCGGGTCAGCGCCCGCCCCCGCGGCGCCTAGTGCCGCCCCGGCCGCCTCAGCACCGGCGGCTCCCGCGGCGGCCAACCCCAGCGGCGCGCCGTCCACCATCGCGTCATGCCAGTACGCCAGCGACAACACGCACCCGTTGCCTTTCTGCAGCACTGGGCAAACAGCCGCGGTGCCGGTGGCTTCTAACGCCATCGTGACTTACAAATTCAACTACCCTGGCGACAACTCGAACGTCACATTTACGTCGAGCCTTACGCCCAGCGATCCGACGACCCTCAGCGCTGAAGGGTTCAACGTGTTCGACACGACCAGTAAGGCAGTTCCTCCACCGCCGGTGGAGGTTGTGACGATCGCCACGAACGGCGTCAGCACAGATCCTCACTCCTTGCAGTTCAACTATTCGTCAGGCACACCTGGGCCGGTAACCATTCAGCTGTTCAACTACACCGGCACCACGGTCACGTTCAACCTCAGCGACAGTGGCATGGTGACCAATGCGAGCTCGGGGAGCGTAACCACACCGATAACATTGCAGCTCAGCTAGCGGCATGCGCTTTAAGCGCTAGTTTCGATAGATCACTGCCCAGCCACGCACGCTCCGCGCGGCCGGACTCCACCAGCGCAGCGTGGCGTTGACTTCCTCGGGAGCGAGCAACATTCCTGCCGGCTCGCCGCCGAGGGCGAACATCTAGCCCATGGTCTTCGCGCCGTCGAGCGTCTCGCGGATGATATCGGCGTGGCCAGCGTGCTGCGACGTCTCGGTGATGATGTGGAGGAGCACGCGGCGGGCGGACCACCGCGCTCCCTGTGGGAACCACGGCGCCTCGGGCAGCGGCTGGGAGGCGTCCAGGTCGGGCAGCGTGCGCACGAGCTGATCGGTCTTGGCGGCTACCTTCTCGTACTCCGCGAGCAGCCCCGCGAGCGTCTCAGCATCGTCGACGGTGAAGCCGCGGGCCCAGGCGGCCACATCGACGTTGCTGGGCGTGGCCATAACGGCCGGACCTTCCACGATGAACCTGGCCCACTGGCGCTCGGTGGCTGTGACGTGCTTGATCAGGCCACCCAAGCACAGCTCGCTCACGGTCGTCCGTAGCCTGGCCTGCGCCTCCGTGATGTCGCGCGTCGTGACGCGCAGGAAATGGCGATGACCGGCGAGCGTCTCCAACAAGTCGGCCCGTTCCTGGCTTAGCTCCGGCATTCTTGCTCCTCCGTTTCGAAAATCTGTCAAAAGAACTTTAGAGTCTTGGCCACGCTGCCTGTCGAGCAGGCTACTCGGTGGTTTTCGTGCGCGCCGACACCATGCTCAAGACACTGGCCGCGGCTCGAGCGGACTACACCTTCGACCGCGAGCTGCGCCGCTTCGTGGCGCCCGACGTCCTGGCGATCGACGACTTCGGGCTGCACAAGCTGACGGCTCAGCAGTCATCGGACCTGTACGACGTGATCATCGGCCGGCACCGCCAGTCCAGCCTACTGATAACCTCCAATCGCGACATCACCGAATGGGTGGCCCTGTTCGACGATCCCATCCTGGCCAACTCTGCCCTGGACCGCCTGGCTCACCGCAGCCACCAGCTGGTCATCGAGGGCGAGTCCTACCTGAAACGGACCTCACCTCACGCCCGGAGGCTTGCCCAATGACCTGATCCTGACGTACAACTACACCAGCCGGGGTGGCTCAATGCTTATGGAAATTTCTGGCTCAATGCTTCTGGAAAACGACACATGCCACGCTGCGCGAGCCGATCGCCCGCCGCCGAGCCCCGTCCGCGCCACCGCGCGCGTTGCGTTGAGGCAGCCCGGTCGCACACCGTACAATATGAGCCTTGTGACTGTTGCTGCGGACGTCGAAGGTACCGAAGAACCAACGTCAGCATACTCAGCGGCGCTAAAAGAATATATCCAATCCCATAGCGAACAGTCGCTGTATCAGGCCTCTCTCATCAGCCAGGACTTCATTCAGCGGGGCCTTGGGCCCGAGGACATCATCGGTCTCCATGCCGAGGCGCTGGACGGCGCCACCCGCAGCATGGCAGCGCGCGAGCAGGTTCACGCCGGCACAGACGGCCTGCAGTTTCTCCTGGAGACGATGATCGCTTACGGGGTCCAATACAAGGACTATCAGGATCTGCGTTTGCAGGATAGGGCGCTCAAAGCGGAAGAACGGGCCCAAGACGCGGAGCGGCTAGACCGTGAGAAAGCAGAGATTCTAGAAACGATTGCCCATGAGCTCCGTACCCCAATTACAGCCGCCATAGGCAGCGTCGATTTCGCGGCGAGGTCGATCGATCGCGGTCTGCTCGACGCCGTACCGACATATCTTGGATCAGCGAAAGAAGCATTGCAGCGCCTGTCACGCCTCAGCTCGCACCTCGTGGCAGCCGCGAGCGGTAGTCCCGTCGAGCTTGACACCTCGCCCCAGCGGCTTGGGGTGTTGGTCGCGCAGGCTGCCTCCTGGGCCGAGGCCGCGGCCGTGCAGAAACAGGTTGCCGTGGTGCATGAGACGTCCGGCCTGGCGGACGAGCCGCTCGTCGCAAACGCCGACGCGTTGCTCACGATCATCGGCAATCTGCTGTCGAATGCGGTCCGCTACACGCCCCCCGGCGGGCGCATCTCCGTCCGCCACGGGTTCTCCGCGGGCACTGCATGGTTCGAGGTAAGCGATACGGGTATTGGAATGGCCCCCGAAGTGCTCGAGCGGATCTTCGAAAAGTTCTATCGGGCCGAACAGGCCCGGTCGCTGGAGCACGATGGGCTCGGGCTGGGGCTGACGCTGGTTCGGCGCTTGGTCGTCGCGGCACGTGGCGAGGTTCAGGTGTCCAGCGAACTGGGTCAGGGCAGCACGTTTCGAGTCAGCTTCCCAGCACAACCTGATTCAAAGGCTCAATGAACGGAGCAGAAAGCGCGGAACGCATGGCATCTACTAGCGAGGAGCAGCGCAAGACCATCAGCGAGCTGCAGACGCCTGTCATACAGGTGTGGGATCGCATACTGGCCCTCCCAATCGTCGGTTCGCTGGATACCGCCCGCACGCAGGACATGAACGAAGCGGTGCTCGACAAGATTATTCAGACCGGCTCGGAGATATTGATCCTGGACATCACTGGGGTGCCGGTGGTGGATACAGCCGTGGCCAAACATCTTTTGGAAACAGTTTCCGCCGCTCGCCTGCTCGGAGCTGAGGTCCTGCTGGTTGGCCTCTCAACCCGCATTGCTCTTACGCTCGTCCACTTGGGGCTCGATTTGGCTGGCGTGACCACCCGAACAACCATGGCCAAAGGGCTGGAGCTTGCGTTTGAGCGGCTCGGCCTAGAGGGTAGGGCGCTGGCGCGGTAGCGACCCCGCTCCGTTTCCAACGCCCTCCACATCGATTCCGGACTTGACGTTCTCCGTCATCCGGCTCACCGACATCGTTCACCTGCCGGCATGCACAGGG
>JBPCIO010000205.1:0-10661 GCA_051006215.1 Chloroflexota bacterium | reverse complement strand
CTAAGTCGCCACCAATTAATGTGGCGTCGATCACGATCTGCGACTCGGGCAGGTCCAGCGCGGCTGCCAGTTGCTGGCGGACCGCTGCAGGCGACTTGTTGGTGTTGATGATCCTGACGGTATCGTGTTCGTCAATCCACACTACGCAGGCACGCGGCTCCAGGAAGCCTTGAAACTCGCGCGCGGCGTAAAACGTGTGCTCGAAGACATGATCGGCTGGAGTCCGCGCAAAGATGTCGTCGAGGCTCTCGCCCGATTCGCTCTTCTGGGTCAGACCGTAACCGTGCATATTGGGGTGCGAGGTCTCGGGACGCTTGGGTCCGAGAAAGCGATACGTGTCAATGTCCGGGTGGAGCACGGTCGCGTTTTCGGACAGCGCGTTGTCGAGGGTGACCAGGGGCAGATCTTCGTATTCGACCTCGATCAGCCCCGCCGCCTCCTCCGCGGCCGCCTTCGTGTCCGCCGCGACGGCCGCTACTCGGTCGCCGACCATCCGCACTCGGTCGGTGGCCAGAGCCGGCCAATCCAGTAGTCGGCGGCCAAGTCCCACATGCCCGATGTTCGCGCCGGTCAGCACGGCGTGGACGCCCGCGACCCGCCTGGCAGCTGACGTATCGACAGACAGTATGCGGGCGTGTGGGCGTGGGCTGCGAGTGTAGGCCAGCCACAGCATGCCGGGCATCTGGACGTCGGCGGTATAGCGCGCCGCGCCGGTGACCTTGAGAGGCCCTTCGACGCGGTACTCTGGCTCTTCGAACAAGTGTTGCGGGTCGGCGAAATCGAGTGTGGCGGTCATGCAGAGACTCCGTTGGGCTGATCGCGGAGATGACGGAGCGCGCGCTCGGTCCATACCCGAGCCATACGGCGCTTGTAGGTGGAGGAGCCGCGGGCATCATCGGGCGGGTCCACCAGGTCGGGCACCAACCCGGCGGCGTCGGCAATTCGCTTGTCAGTGAGGATCTCCCCACGCAACGCGTCCTCAACTGATCGAGGATGCACCGGAACTCCGGCCACACCCCCGAGTGCTATCCGTACGTCTTCGCAGCGGCCGTCGGCGTCCAGCCGCAGTGTGGCGGCCACTGATACGGTGGCGTAGTCGTCCTGAGTGCGCGGCAGAAACTTCTGGTAGGCGGCGCGCGTGCCGTCAACCAACCTCGGCAGCCGGATTGCGGTCAGGACCTCGCCAGCCCTGAGTGTCGTCGTCAGATAATCGACGAAGAATTCTTCCAGGGGCAGACTCCGCTCACCTGCGTGACTCGTCAGCACGACGTGTGCGCCCAGTGCGATCAACATGGGTGGGGGATCCTGGGCCGGATCCGCGTGGGCCAGGTTGCCCCCGACGGTCGCCTGGTTGCGGATGCGGACTGTCGCGACGTGGCCGAACGTTTCGGCCAAGGCGGGACAGTACGCCTGTACTTCGGGCGAGAGCTCCAGCTGACGGTGGGTGGCCAGGGGTCGGAGCGTGAGTCCACCATCGGGCGCTGGTTGGATCCCGTGCAGCTCCGCCACGCGCCGGAGCAGGACAACGTGTGCAGGCGCCGTCAACCCCAGGTTCATCAGTAGTACCAGTGATGTGCCACCAGCCATCAGCTGGACGTCGGCATCTTCGTGATTGAGCTGGTCGAGGAGCGTCAGGACATGCTCCAGGTTTTCGGCCAGGTGGAGTTGAAACGGCTTCATACGGCTGTGCGCATGGGGACTGTCTGACGAGCAACGGCCGTCGGCCCAGCCTCTGCGGCCGCGAGGATGCTTTCCACGATTTTGTAGTAACCGGTGCAGCGGCACAAATTGCCCATCATCCATTGGCGTACCTGCTCGGTCGTCGGACGCGGGTGGGCTTCCAGGAGCGCAGTCGCGGCGATGATCTGGCCGGGCGTGCAGATGCCGCACTGGAAACCGCCGAAACGGATAAAGGCGTCCTGCAGCGGTGTGAGATGGTCTGCGTCGGGCGCTACGCCCTCGATGGTCAGCACGGTCGTGCCGTCGACGAAGGCTGCCGGCATGAGGCAGGCACTCATCACCTGCCCGTCGACCAGGACGCTGCAGGCGCCGCATACGCCGACCCCGCAGCCTTCCTTGGTGCCCGTAAGTCCAAGATCGTCGCGCAGAAGATCGATTAAGCGAACGTTCGCGGCCACCGTCATCTCGCGCAGCGTTCCGTTCAGGTCGAAGTGCAGCGCGTGCTGGCTTGCCGGCCTGGATGTGGGCAGGGGTTCGGGCGTAGTCATCGCTCAGGTATCGTAGCCCGTACGGCCCGGCCAGGCTTGCGTTGAAGGCTGGGCGGGAGTACGCAAGCGAGACGGTTTGGCGAATGGGACGTTGAATGGGCATCACTGCCGCAAAAGTTCGTGAGTTGGTCGACGGCCTGCCTGGTGCACAGGAGAGCGCGCACCATGGGCATCCGGACTTTCGCGTGCAAAACAAGATCTTCGCCACCCTGTCGCATCTCGAGGACCGAGCAGCGCTGCGCTTGAGTCAGCTCGAAGCGCGAGAGCTCGCTAGCAGACGGCCCGGCGTATTCAGACTGGTCTCAGATCGGGAACCGTACTCGTTCGTGAGCGTCCTGCTCGACACGGTGGATGAGGATGAATTTGCGGACCTCATCGAGCAGGCCTGGAAGCTGCGAGCGAGTGGCTAGCGCGCGAACGCTTGCCTGTCTCACAGCATTCACCTGAGGCTGCGAATGGCGCTGGCCGGCTCGCGCGGAGAGCGGCGCAGGGCGGGTTGGAGCCGTACGGCCATGAGCACCGTTGCCGCTCCGAGGGCGAACACGACCGCGCCGGCGAAGAAAGGCGACGCGGTGCCAACACGCTCGAACAACACGCCGGCCCCCATTGGGCCGATGATCGTTGCCAGCGCTGAACTCGCCTGCGAGCCACCACTCGCCAGGCCTTGCTCGTTGCCGGCCACGAGCTTCGTAATCAGACTGGACAGCGCTGGTCGCCAGAGCGCGCTGCCGCCAGCCTGGAGTGGGGCAGACAGGGCGTACAGGAAAGCCGGGTTGGGCGCCAGGGCAATGACCAGGAAGCCGAGCAAGTTCAGACCAATCCCGAGCAGCAGAATGGTGGTGTCCGGCCAGGATGCGCTCAGGCGGCGGACGCCAAATGTCTGGATCATGATGCTCAAAATCGATTGGACCACCAGCACGATCGCCACCTGCTGAGGTCCCCAACCGAAGCGCGCGTTCGTGAACAAGGCGAAGCTGGTCAGATAGCCGCTGAAGGCGAAGTTGCACAAGAACGTGACCAGCAGCGGCCCGCGCAGGAGCGGCCGACGCAACAGCGCGGTAAGCACGCCGAACGGGTTGAGGCCGGTGCTGAGAGGCCGGCTGGAGCGTCGCTCGATCGGCAGTGACTCGGGAAGCCAGACCAGCACCGTAATCCAGTTGACGACCACCAACGCCGCCGCGGCGAACGCCGGAAAGCGGAGGTCATACTGACCCAGGAAGCCGCCCAGAGCCGGCCCGAACAGGAAGCCAGCACCCACCGCCGCTCCGAGCAGGCCGAAGCTATGTGTCCGCTCGCGGGGCGTGCTGATATCGGCAATATAGGCCTGGGCGGCGCCGATGTTGCCGGACGAGGCGCCGGCCACCAGCCGGGCGACGTACAGCATCATCAAACTGGTGGCTGCACCGAATACGAGGTAGCCCACCACCTCGCCGGCTATGCCGATCAGCAAAACCGGACGTCTTCCGTATCGGTCCGAGAGCGCGCCAAGAATGGGAATGGTCAGAAATTGGGCAACCGAGAACATCGTGAATAGCAAGCCGACGTCGAAGGCGCTGGCACCGAACGCACTGGCGTAGAACGGCCCGATCGGGAAAATGAGGCCGATGCCCAGGAGATCGAGGAACACCGTGAACAGGATGAGGGCCATCGGACGCGAGAGCCCCAGGCGCGACCTCAGAGCGGTGGAAGCTGCCGACGGCTGCGCCATGTGTCTGAGGCTACATGAGCGATGAATTCGAGAGAGTCCGCCGAGTGCTATCCGACGTCGTCGCAGCGGCCGTCGGCGTCCAGCCGCAGCGTGGCGGCCACCGATACGGTAGTGTCGACGGCTGAGCCATGTGTCTGAGGCTACATGAGCGATGAACCCGAGAGAGTCCGCACCCAATCTACCTGCCCAGCGACTCGCCAGGTATTGCTGGCTGGGGGTGGTGAACGATGGTCACCTGTACCCCCGCGGCTCGCAGGCTGGTAATGGCGGTGTCAAGGATTGCGTGATCGGCCGCGTGGACTTGCAGGAGTAAGCCAGCGGGGAGCGCAGTTTCGGAGTGCTCGACGGTCGCCGCTGTCCGGGCTTGCAGGCGGTGGGAGTCGGCGCGGACGACTCGCCAGTGGTAGGTTGCGAGCACAGCCGCCACACAGGCCACGGCCAGGGCATGCACGAAATCGGCGGCTACGCTCACGCCGAAGCTGGCACCCAGAGCCAGGCCGAGCAGTCGGTAGAGGACGGCCGCGGCACTGCCGACCAGAGCTAGCATCGCCATGATCAGAGCCAGATAGACGTACAGGCGGCGTGCCAGTGAGCCAGCCTCCGCGTCGTCAGCTGGGGTTGCGCGCCAATGTAGCAGCCACACCGGCAGTCCGACGACGGTCAGCGTCGCGTACAGCGCCAGTTGTTCGCGCCAGTCCTGGCCGTCCGTCATCGCCGAGGCCGGAAAGAACACGTCGCCAAGCGTCCACAGCAGACCAGCCACGCCGCTAGCGAGCACGCCGAGTGCCACGAGTGCAACCAGGTACATATAGAGCCGCCGCACGCCCGCCTGTCGGGCGGTCTCACCAACGCTGCCAGGTAAAGACGTGCCGTGCGCCATGGTGCTCGTCTGCCGCGGCCGCAAGCCAGCTCCCGCCGCCTCACTCAACATCACCGGGCGCTGGTACGCGCGCGTTGCGGCCCAGGCGGCGGCATACACGAGGGCGATGCTGGCTGGACCGGCCGCGGCTTGCTGGAGATCGCCGCCTACCCCGCCGGGATGGTCGACCCCGATGAGCCTGCCTACGGCGTAGTACAGCAACTGACTCAGTCCGAGAAGTGAGCCGATGATGGCCAGAGCAAGCGTCAGAAACAGATACACGCTGCGTAAGACCGACGTGTCGTCCGTGCGTTGCTCCGCCTCCGACAGTCGGGCTGGGAGCACCACCCAGTGCGCCAGCCACAGGCCGAGGCCAACCAGGGCGTCGGCGGCAGGCTGTACCACGGCCGGCCCGGCCGGACCGCCGGCGCCGGTGACCATTCGCCATACCGACTCCAGGACTCCGGACGTGCCCGTCAGCAGTAACACCAGTCCCAGCCAGGCCGAGCCGTATAGGTACCAGCGGCGCAACCTGGCTGGGCCGCCAGGCTCCCCGACGCGCGCTCGATCCCGAGCGGTGACGCGCCAGTGGCCCAGCCACACGCACAAGGCTATTGACGTGAACGGCAGCGGGCGAACGATGGCGTCCAGGGTGGCGTCCTGAGTTGGGAGGCCGACGATCCAGCTACATGCGCTGAGCAGCGCATCCCGGGCAGATCCGGCCATTTCAAACGTGGCACCGACCAAAACAGCAGTCAAATACAAGTGCCGCAATGTGCTGGCGCGCTCCTCGGGATTGGCGCGCACCGAGCGGCCGATCCATAGCCAGTGCAGTAGCCATACGGGCAGACCCACCAGCGCCGCCGCGGCGAACAACGACGCGGTGTCGCGCACATATGGATCAACGGCCGCCATGGGCGACTGCAGAACGACGTCGACGAGCAACTGGACCAGATGCGCGGCGGCGGTCGAGAACATGGCCAGTCCGGCGAACGCCAGCAGGTAGGCGTAGATCCGTCGAATGGTGGTCACGCCTGCCTCCTCAAGGCCTCGCCGCCGGCACGGACAGCAAGTAATCGTCAGGCGGGACGACGATTCGCCAGTTCACTCCTTGTCGGACGAGGCGAACCGTACTGCGATTGGCGTAACTGCTGCTTCCGAAGAAGCCACCTGAGCCGGCAACCGTGTGCACCAGCACGACGCTGGCGCCATCGGCATCGATGCGCTCGTCCTCGGTCGTCAGATACTCGCGGTCGCCACCGCTGCCACCGACACGGCCGGCGCGGGCCAGGAAGCGGTCGCGGTCGGCCTGCCTCTGGGCGGATGCGGCCAGGAGGTCCCAGGCGATCTGTGGGTCGCCGCGTTGCTCTGCCAGTGCGTAGGCGAGTACGACGCCACTGGGAGTGTTGAGGTCTGGCGGCGCTTCGTGTCCACGCAGGAAGGTTGCGGCCGCCAACCCGATGGCGACGAGGCTGATGACGCCTCCAGCCACGATCCAGGTAAGCCTATCCATGCCAAGACTCTAAGACGCGTGGACTGCCACCACGTGCTGGGTGGGTGCCAGAAACTGCCAGGCGTGGCTTTACCTTAGGGCGCTACGCTGGTATGGCCTCGGCGAATTGCTGCTGGTACAGCTTGTAGTAGGGCCCGCGCTTACGCAGCAACTCGTTGTGAGTGCCACGCTCCACGATTCGACCAGCGTCGAGCACGAGCACTTCGTCAGCGGCTCGAATAGTCGACAAACGGTGCGCGATGACCAGCGAGGTTCGGCCAGCGAGCAGTTTTTGTAGCGCCTGCTGCACCAGGAGCTCGGTCTGCGAGTCGATGTTGGAGGTGGCTTCGTCCAGAATCAGCACTCGCGGATTGGCGAGCACCGCGCGGGCGATGGCGATGAGCTGCCGCTGACCCAGCGAAAGATTCGCGGCGCGTTCGAGAACCAGAGTCTGGTACCCACGTGGCAGACGCTGAATGAACTCATGCGCGTTCGAAACGCGCGCCGCCGCGACCACATCCTCATCCGAGGCATCCGGGCGGCTATAGCGGATGTTGTCGGCGATAGTGCCCGAGAACAGAAAGTTGTCCTGCAGGACCAGCCCGACTGCTCGGCGAAGGGTCGCGAATGACAGCTCACGCAGGTCATGCCCGTCCAGCAGAATGGCGCCTTCGATTGGATCGTAGAAGCGTGACAGCAGGCTGGCGATCGTGGTTTTTCCGGCGCCAGTGTGGCCAACCAGGGCAATCAGATCACCAGGCTCGGCGTGAAAGCTGACGTCCTCGAGCACCGGCTCGCGGCCGTACGAGAATGCCACGTCGCAGAATTCGACTTCGCCGCGCACATGGCCGAGTGTGGCAGGCTGAGGCGCCTCTTGGATGGTGACCGGCTCGTCCAACAACTCGAAAACCTTTTCGGCGGCGGCGGTTGCCGCTTGTAGCTGGTTGTAGAACTGGGTCAGGGTGCGGACGGGCTGGAAGAAACGGGTGATGTACGCCAGAAAGGCCACGATCACACCCAGGGTGGCCTGGCCGCTGACCATCAGCCAACCCCCGTAGGCGATCACTGCCACTGTCGAGGCGGCATTGCACAGCTCGACGACCGGCAGCAGCATCGACGACAGGGTGTTGGCCTGGATGTTCGCCCGTCGATTGTCGTCGTTGACCTCGTCGAAATGCTCGGTGCTCGAGGCCTCGCGGGCGAAGGCTTGGACGACTCGCACACCAGCGTACGACTCGGCGAACTCGCCGGTCAGGGTGGCCACGGTTACACGCGTGCGGCGGTAGGCGACCTTGGCCCGCTCGGTGAAGATCCAGACGGCGATGCCCATCAGCGGCACGACGGCGAAGGTGACCAGAGCCAGGTTAGGCGCCAGCGCGACCATGACCGCAACGGTGAAGCCGAGCGTCAGGATGTCGCTGACAGCCTGCACGATGCCGTTGCTGAGCAACTCGTTAACTGTTTGGACATCGTTGATGACGCGCGAGACGACGACGCCGCTGGGGATGCTGTCGAAGTAGGTGAGAGGCAGCCGCTGGAGGTGGCGGATCATGTCGCCGCGCATCTTCTGCAGCAAGCGCTGACCGACCTGGGTCATCACCTGCATCTGCGACCAGTTGGTCAGAAACGCCGCGAAATAGGCTGCGATGGTGAGGCCAAAGAACACGGTCATGCCGACGATGTCGCCGTGCGCTACGTGATCGTCGATGCCAATTTTGGTGAGCACCGGGCCGACGGTCATCAACGCCGCTTGCGCCACTGTCATAAACACGGCGAACAACACGCTCCACTTGTATGGGCGCATGTAGGCCAGAGCACGGCGAGCTATGCGAGGGTCATACGCGACGCCATCTTCGTCCGCGACGTTAGCCAGCACACCCGGGCCGGCGCCGCGGTTTAAGCCTCCGCCGCCGCCACCACCAAAACCGCCGCCCATCATCATCGGACCAGCTCCTTTTCCAGATCCCCAACGTCGACGACGCCATTGCGATGCTCGAGCAGCTCTTCGGGCTCGGCGAGCTGACTGGCATGAATGTCGCGGTACACGGGGCTGGACTCGATGAGCTCGTCGTGCGTACCACTGTCGACCACACGCCCGCGCTGAAGGACCAGGGTCAGGTCCGCCTCGCGCACCGTGGACAGACGATGCGCGATGACGAACGTCGTGCGCCCATGCATCAGGTCGAGCAGCGCGGCGCGAATGAGGCGCTCAGTGGTGGCGTCGACGGCTGAGGTGAATTCATCCAGGATCAGAATGCGCGGATCCATGAGCAGCGCGCGGGCAATCGCCACCCGCTGCTTCTGGCCACCCGACAGCGCTACGCCGCGTTCGCCGACGATGGTGTCGTAACCCTGCGGCAGCCGAGCAATAAACTCTTCGGCACGCGCCGAGCGGGCCGCCCACTGGATGTCTTGTTCGGTAGCGTCCGCTTTGCCGAAGCCGATGTTGTCGCGGATGGTGCCGGAAAAAAGCGTCGTCTCCTGCATCACTATGCCGATCTGGCGCCGCAACGAGGGCAGATCGACATCCCTGACGTCGTAGCCGTCGACGAGCACGCGCCCGTCACTGACGTCGTAAAAACGCGGAATGAGATTGGCGATGGTTGTCTTTCCAGATCCGGTGGCGCCGACGAGAGCGATCGTCTGACCGGGTTCGGCTTTGAAGCTGACCCGCTCCAGGACGGCCCGGCCGGGGTGGTACTGGCACGTTACGTTCTGGAACTCGACCTCGCCGCGGATAGCGTCCAGCTCCACCCCGTCAGGTGGGGTGGCAACGCTGATTGGCGTGTCCAGGACTTCGAGGACGCGCTCGCACGAAGCCGCCGCGCGCGAGGCCATCGACATCAGAAAGCCGCCCTGACGCACGGGCCCGACGATTTGCAACAAGTACGCGTAGAAGGCAACCAGCTCCCCAATCGTCAACTGGTTGTAGATCACCAGCAGACCGCCGACCCACAGCATTGCCACCGTCGCGGCGTTGGCGATGAAGTTCAGCAGCGGAGTGTTGAAGGACTGCAGCTTGGCGGAGTCCAGATAGCGCTGGTACAGCACCTCGTTCTCCGAGTCGAAGCGGTCAATCTCGCGCTGCTCCTGGCCGAAGGCCTTGACCACTCGCGCACCGGCTGCATTGTCCTGAACCAGGGTGGCCACGAACGACACCTGATCCTGGACGGCACGAAACAACGGTCGCATCGCACGGCTGAAGGATGCCGCCCGCCAGTACAGCACCGGCAGGATCACCAGCGACAACAGCGCCAGCTTCCAGTTCATCCAGAGCAGTGCGACCGCAACCCCGACGACGAGCAACACCAGGTTGAAGATCATCAGCAGGCCGCGCCCGGTGAAGTTTTTGAGCTGCTCGACGTCCGACATCGAGCGAGTCAGGAGATCGCCGGTCTGGGCCTGGTCGTGGAAGCTGAACGAAAGCTGCTGGATGTGGATGTACAGGGCACGGCGGAGCTGGTAGCTGCCGCCCTGGGCGGCGGTCTCGCCAAGGTAGTTCTGGCCGAAGGCAAACAAGCCGCGCAGCGCGCTCGCCCCGACGATCATCGTGCTCAGAAACACCAGCTGGCCAACGTCTTGTCTACCGACGCCCTCGTCGACAGCCATTCCGATCAGCGTCGGCACGGCCAGGTTGAAGAACGCGTTGCCGACGACGGCCACGTAGCTGGCGAGCATCAGCCAGCGGTAGTTCTTGAAGTATGGCAGCACCCGCAGCAGGGTCTTCACTGCGTCGAGCTCCCCGTGCTGACGATGGCCTCGGCCAGCCGGGCCATGGCTGGTAGCGCGGTTTCGATTGTCGCGCGGTCAGCGTCGTCGAGCGACACCAGTGCCCGGTCGATGGCGGCTTCGCGGGCGCTGCCGAGACGTGTCAGCCACTCTTCAGCCAGGGGGGTGAGCCACAGGTGCGCTGCGCGGCCGTCGAGCGGGTCGGAGGCGCGCTGGACGAGCTCGGTCCGGACGAGCTGTTTGACGAGGGTGCTGACGGAATTTGAGGCCACGCCCAGCTCCACGGCCGCGTCGTGGACGCGAATGCCGGGTCGGCGACCAAGCAGGCGCAGCAGGTCGGCCTCAGATGGGGTGACCTCGAGCGCTTCGCGAGCGGCGCGGGTACGGTAGCGCAGGCCGCGCCCAATACGGGCCAGAACTCTGGCGAGCTCGGTCGTCAGACCGGCGGCCGTAGGAGCGGGTTCCTTGAGGCGCATCGACATATCTATCTGTGACAGACATAGTAGCAAAGCGCTTTGCGGACGCGCCGCACTTTTCGCCTCGGTGACGTGCCTTACAAGAACGCTGTGTCGGGCGGGAGGCCGAGCAGGAAGCGCCCCACGCCTTCGTAGTGCGCGCGGCGGCCCTGGAGCTGCTGGGTGACTG
>JBPCIO010000204.1:0-5096 GCA_051006215.1 Chloroflexota bacterium | reverse complement strand
AAGTTGACCATCTTTGTGCACGGCCGCAAACTCCGAGGCGGTTGGACGCTGGTGCATACCAAGGACAAGAACTGGCTCTTTCTCAAGAAAGACGACGGCTTTGCCGACGGCCACGACGCATTGGCCGAGGATGCGTCGGTGCTCTCGGGCCTCACGATCGAGGACCTCAAGGCCGGCCGCGTGCCCGACCCGGCCCACAAGCCGGCGTTGCTCCTGGAACCGGCGAATCTCCAGGGTGCGCGCCGAGGACCTCTGCCCCGGATGCTGTCGCCGATGCTGCCTTCAGTGGCCGAGCGGCCCTTCTCGAATCCCAACTGGCTGTTCGAGCCCAAGCTTGACGGGTATCGCGTTCTTGCGACGCTTGCCAATGGTGAGGTCCATCTGGCCTCGCGCCGCGGCCTGGACTGCTCGGCGGAGTTTTCGTGGCTAGTCGATGCCCTGCGCGAACAGCCGTATCGAGATGCGATCCTGGACGGCGAAATAGTTGCCCTGGACGAGCGCGGACACCCGTCGTTCCAGTTGCTGCAGAACCGGGGCGGCGAGCCTCGACCGCACCTGGTGTACTACGCCTTCGACGTGCTCTATCGGGATGGCTTCGATCTGCGTGGCGTACCTCTCGAGCAGCGCAAGGCGTTGCTCGGGAGCAGCGTGTTTCCCAGCCCGGGCGACCGGGTGCGCATCGTGGAGGCGTTCCCCGAGCACGGCACGACGTTGTACGACGCTGCGCTCGCAAACGGCATGGAGGGCATCGTCGCCAAACGGCGGGACAGCCGCTACGAGGCTGGCAAGCGCACCGACGCCTGGCTCAAGATCAAAGCTACTCACAGCGACGAATTCGTGGTCGGCGGCTATACGGCGGGCTCGGGCGCCCGAGCGAGCACCTTCGGCTCCTTGGCCGTTGGGTACTACAAGGCGGGCGCGTCCAAACTTACCTACGTCGGGCATGCTGGTTCAGGCTTCGACGACCGCACGCTGAAGACGCTGCACGAACGCTTGAAGCTGCTGCGGACGGATGAGTCCCCGTTTGATGCGGAAGTGCCTGGGTTTGGCATGTGGCGCCGGGCTGGCAGGGCCGACGGGCCGATAACCTGGGTTCGGCCCGACCTGGTAGCGCAGGTCAAGTACGCGGAGCGGACCTCTGATGGCATTTTGCGAGCCCCAGTGTTCATGGGCCTGCGCGAGGACAAGGCGGCGCGCGACGTAGGCGAGATCGAGATAGTCCCGCAGCCATCTTCCTCGAGTGAGGCTCCGGCCTCGCCTTCCGAGCTTGTCGAGGAGCTACGCCACCACACTGGCCAATCGCTAACCCTCAAGGTGGACGGACATGAGATTGCCTTCAGCAACCTCAACAAGGTCTTCTGGCCTGCCCAGGGCGAACAGCGCCCGCTCACCAAGCGCGACCTGGTTATCTATTTTGCGAGTGTCGCGCCATACCTGCTGCCGCATCTGCGGGACCGGCCGCTGACGCTAGTGCGCTTCCCGAATGGCATCACCGGCCAGCACTTCTATCAAAAGCACTGGGAACAGACGCTGCCAACGTATGTCGAAACGGTGTTGCTGTATTCAGATCACAACAAGGGCGACGGCGAGTACCTGCTGGTCAATAATCTGCCGACCCTGCTCTGGCTCGGCCAAATCGCCGACATCGAGCTGCACACCTGGTATTCGCGCGTGGACCCAAACGGCGACGCGGTGGGACTGCCTACCACCTTCGCCGGCTCGCTCGAACGAATGCAGCAATCCGTCCTCAACTATCCCGACTTCGTGGTATTCGACCTCGACCCGTATCTGTACTCGGGAAAGGAAGCCCGGGGCGCAGAACCCGAGCTGCACGTTCAGGGCTTCGCGGCCACCACGGAAGTAGCGCTGTGGCTCAAAGCGCTGCTTGACGAGCTGGGTTTGGCGTCTTTCGTCAAGACGACTGGAAGAACGGGACTGCACATTTATGTGCCTATTGTGCGGTCGCTCGATCATCATGCAACCCACTCGATCAGCGAGACGTTGGCTCGCTTTCTGGTCGAGCAGCACCCTGCACAAATTACGACTGAATGGGCAGTCGGCAAACGCAAAGGGAAAGTCTTCGCAGATTACAACCAGAACGTGCGTGGCAAAACGCTGGCGTCGATCTACTCGCCTCGCGTGTTGCCGTGGGCCGCGGTGTCGATGCCGCTGCGATGGGAAGAGGTCGGCAAAGTCTTCCCGACTGATTTCACGATTCTGACTGCGCCCGAGCGGTTGCAGCAGGTCGGTGACCTATGGTGCGGCATTCTGCAGGCCAAGCACGACCTGGCTGGGCTTATCGGCGCGGCTGCGGAGCAGCCACCACGTCAGGACGTCGGCTAGCCGCCATCCTGGCGCCGGGCTATGGCGGCAGCAGCAAACAGCCGATCCTGCTGGCCATGGCGCGGCGACTGCTGGCCTTCGGCGTAGCCCCGCACGCCATTTCGTATACTCGGGCGCGGCCAAGCGGAGACTATCGGAGCGAAGTCGAGGACGTCCGCCGGGCACGCGATCAGGTACTAGCCGAGGGGTCAAGCCGAGTGGCACTGGTCGGCCGATCGTTCGGTGGCCGCATCTGCGCTCGGGTGGCGGCAGTCGAACCACCGGACGCACTCGTCCTGCTCGGGCATCCGATAGCTCCGCCCGGCCGGCCGCGACCCGTAGATGAGTTGGCTCTGGCCACAGTTGGCTGCCCGACACTGATCGTTCAAGGCGATCGAGACGCGCTCGGCCCGCTCGACGTGTTGCACCGCATAGCGCTGAGCAACGCAAACATCCAGATTGAAGTTCTGCACGGAGCTGGCCACCACTTCGGCCCGCACCAGGATCAAGCCGTCCAACGTGCGAGTGCGTGGCTCGCAAACAGGTTGAGCGGCTAGACCGCGGGTCCGCTCGGACCGAGGGAGGACGAAGGCGGACCTTCGTCATCCTTCCTCTGCTGCAGGTACTTTTCGACGGCTTCGACCAGAGCCTTGCCACTGGGCAGGCCTGGTGGAGCATCTGGAGGCGGTCGGTCCGGGTCTGGGCCGCGCCAGTGAGCGCGACCGCGCATCTCGAAGCCGTCCTCGTCGTCGTCGTCGTCTTCGGCTTGCAGCATTTCCTTCAGTTGTTGGGCGAGCTCGGGATGCTCTTCCAGCGCGGCCTCGACGTCGTGCAGGAAGCTATCCGCCACCACTCGCAAGCGTTCCGCGTCGAGCGGCAAATGCGTCACCTTACCGGCGGCCTCGAGGAGCGCCAGCGCCGCGACCGGGTTGCCGGCCTGCAGATACGGAGGCGTTGCCACCCACAGGCTCGCAGCGGTGATCCCACCCGCCGCCCCCGCGTGCAGGAGGGCGGTGACGAAAGCGGTCGGCCCTTCGTAGTCGGTGTCCTGTAGTTCCAATTCGCCCAGTCGATCGCCCAGGGCCGGGTCGAGCGTACGTCGAACAACTGTCGCGGTGTGATGGGTGACCGGACCAACGTACGCGCCCAGCGTCAGCATCGACTCGACCCCAGTTGCGCGCGCATACGCAACGATCGCTGGCGCCAGCTCGGGCCACCGAAAATGCGGTTCAGGGCCTAACAGAATCAGCAGATCACGTTCAGCGGCGGGCAGCCGAACCGGATAGAACGCGACTTTCGGGTATTCGAGCGACCATCGCCGCCCGTCTGAGGAGCGGGTCGACAGCGGCCGCGCGACGGTGAAATCGTAGCAAGCCGACGGGTCGAGCATGGCCGATGCAGACGGCGCCGGATCCCCGAGAACGTGCCGCAGCGCTATGCTCGCCGCGCTACCCGCATCTCCCCACCCACCAAATCCTGCCAGCAGAACAGGCCTGCGCAGACCTGACGGCGGCTCGCCCAATACGAGCTGCTGCATTCACAGAGTCTACCCGTTCGAGCTGACGACCTGTCCCGTATCGATGACGAGTGTCCCGCTACTGGCCGAGTTGGTCAAAGACGCAGCTCACCACGATGTTGGCGACCTCGCGCGGCACGCCAGCGCCGGTCATCGACTGCTGGCCGATTGCGATGAAGTCGGCCAACGAGTAGGTCTGCTGAATCTTGTCTATAGCGCAAGCACACGTCGCCCGCTGCGTCGCTTGAAGGGCGGGGTCGTGATTGGTGTCCTCGCACGCTCTGGTGAATGTCTCGACAATGACCGCCGGATACGCATCGGCGTTCGGGTTGGCCTGGGCCGGCGGATCAACGCTGGCGCCGGTCCACGTCACCCGCCCCATGGGGGTTTGGGCCCAGTGGTCGAATCCATTGGTGAAGGTCGGCGTGTTCGTCGACTTGCGCCAGAAGGCGAGGCCAGTCGTCGTACGCTGGTGAATGTCGCCCGTGCCGCTGGGGTCAGAAAACTCGCAGGTGACGGGGTCGCCCATCGGATCCCCAATCTGTGCCCTGAGGTCGGCAAATCCGAACACGAATCGAGGGCTTTGTCCGCTCGGACAGCCTTGTTCAGCCTGTGCCATGGCTGCCTGAGGCGGGACCAACATGAGCGTGGAAAAGAGAGCAAGAGTAGAAAAAAGGTGAGTCATGTTGAAGTGTCGCTCATTTCTGAGCAACGTACATGGCGACGCTGTTGACCTGGCCGCCGCCGCGCGTGGCCGGCTCGCACGTCGTCCTCCACAGCAGTTTCCCCGATTACCGTGAACGAGGACGTGTAAACCAGCCGCAACACGGCCCGAGGGGTGGACTAGGCTATGACCACAGTCTGGATATTCACGAATTCGCGGATGCCAAAGACGCCCAGTTCGCGGCCGTAGCCGCTGCGTTTGATTCCGCCGAACGGCAGGCGCGGGTCCGACGCTACCATGCCATTGACGAAGACGCTACCCGCATCGATGCGCCGAGCAAGCTCCTTGGCCTGCGAAATGTCACGCGTCCACAGTGCGGCACCCAGTCCGTACTCGGTGTCGTTGGCTAACCGGACTGCCTCGTCTGGTCCGCTGGCTCGGATGACCGCGGCCACCGGACCGAATGTCTCTTCACGGAAGGCTGGCATATCCGAACGCACGCCCTCGAGGACCGTCGGTGCATAGAAGTAGCCTTTTCCGTCGACTCGACTGCCTCCGATCGCGGCGCGCGCGCCAGCCGAGACCGATCGCTCC
>JBPCIO010000203.1:0-24062 GCA_051006215.1 Chloroflexota bacterium | reverse complement strand
GGACAACATCGAGCGTGCCCTACGTGGCGAACTCCCGGAAAGTGTGATCAATCCAGAAATCGTCCCCGCCTGGGAGCGGCGGATGGCGATGCTGCACTGACGTGGTGCAAACGTTCGGGCTCGCGCTACAGCTTCAGGATGACCCTGACAAGATCGCCACGTATAGACATTTGCACCAGGCTGTCTGGCCCGAGGTGACGGCGCGTCTACGGGCGGTCGGCGTGCAGCGAATGCAGATCTTTCTGCGCGGCACGCGCATGTTCATGTACCTGGTTACCGACGACGAATTCGATCCGGTGCGCGACTTCGCCCGCATCAACGAAGATGCGGCGTCGGCGCGCTGGAACGCACTCATGGCCGACCTTCAAGCGCGCATTCCGGAGGCAAGTCCGGACGAGTGGTGGGCGTTGATGGAGCCGGTCTTCGACCTGGACTGGGCGCAGCACCGCTAGAGGCGCTACAACCAGCGCGCGTTGTCAGCCCACGGCTTGTCCTGGCCAGCGGCGTACGATTGGACGTGAGCTGGTCCAGCGTACTCACTCAGCGCCGATAGCTCCTCGCTGCCGTGGGCTTTCACGTCCGGCGCGTCGGGCCGGTCAGCCGCGGCGCCAGCGGACGCTCTCAGGATCGTCCAGCGGGCCGACCTGGGTGTCGAGCTCAGCCCATACCTCCTCGGGGATGGGCACGGCCGCGAGCTCGAGCGTCTGCTGCAGGCGTTCGGGACGACTCATGCCGACGATGGTCGAAACAATTCTCTGGTCGCGCAGGGAGAACTGCAGAGCCGCCGCTGCCAGAGGTACGCCGTACCTGCGGCAAATCTCGGCGATTGCCGTCGCGCGGTTGAGCATGTCGCTCGAGGCCGGGGTATATGCGTAACGCGGGTACGCCTGCGGACCCTTGGCCAGAATGCCGCTGCCATACGGCGCGGCATTCAGCACGCCGACCGCGTGCCGGCTCGCCATCGCAAGCAGCGGCTCTGCCGAACGATTCAAAAGCGTATACCGGTTGTGGCTGATCACCGCCTCAAAGGCGCCTGTTTCGACGTAGCGCATCATCAGCTCGATGGGGCCGCCCGCGACGCCCACGTGTTCGATGACGCCCTCAGCCTTGAAACGATGAAGCACCTCAACCGGCCCTGATGGCGCCATGGCCGCGTCGAACGTGGTGTGCTCCGGATCGTGCAGGAAGACCAGCTGCAGGCAGTTCAACCCCAGCAGGCGCAGGCTGCGCTCCACCGATCGCTTGATCTGATCGCCACTGAAGTCACCGGTCACCAGGTCGCGGTCAGCCTTGGTCGACAGCACGTACCCCGACGGAAGCCCCGACTGCCGCTCACGTAAGACGAGCCCGATCCGCCGCTCGCTCTCGCCGTCACCGTACGAGGCCGCGGTGTCGAGAAAGGTGATCGGGCTGGCGAACGCGGCGCGGACGGTGGCGAGGGCGCGGTCCTCGGGCACGGAGTAGGCGAACGTCTCCGCCATGTCGCCGATTTCTGCGCAGCCAAAACCCAGCGGAGTGATCTGTAGACCTGTCGGACCGAGAAGGCGCCGGGGGAGCACCGTCATAGGCGAGGGCGGTTGCTCTGACAGGCTGATACGCCAAACCTACCCAGCCGTGCTGGTCACGTCAAGTGGGTTGTAACGCGGCAACCGGGCCAGGGTCGTATCCTCGGGCAGATGCAAGGCCTCGTTTTTCTGGGCGACCGGCGGGTGGCGGTTCAGGAGTTTCCGGATCCTGTAGCGGGCCAGGGCGATGTCGTCGTGGCGATCCGCGCCTCGGGCATGTGCGGCAGCGACTTGCCAGGCTACGTCGCACCCAGCCCGAACGCTTCCTCCAATCCAGCGCACCCCATCATCAAGGGACATGAGCCGTGTGGCGTAGTCGCCGAGCGTGGACCAGGCGTCACGGAGGCGCAGGCGCCCATCGGCCAGCGCGTCATGGTCCACCACTACCGCGGGTGCGGCACATGCAAGCACTGCCGCGCTGGCTACACCCAGATGTGCGCCCACGGCGCTCAGGTCATGGGTCACCACGCTCACGGAGGCCATGCGGAGTACCTGCTCGCGCCGGCGAGCTCGCTGGTGGTGCTACCGGATGAACTGTCATTTGCCGAAGGCGCCGCGATTGCGTGCGGGACCGGCACCGCCTATTCGGCACTCAAGCGACTCGACGTTTCGGGCCGGGATACCCTGGCGATCTTCGGCCAGGGACCGGTCGGCCTGGCGGCGACTCAGCTCGCGCGGGCGATGGGCGCCCGCGTGATTGCGGTCGATCTGTCTCCTGAGCGGCGGCGGCTGGCGTGCGAGATGGGCGCCGAGGTCGCCATCGACCCGGCTGCCACGCCGCCAGTCGAGGCGATCCGGGCCTTGACTCACGCAGAAGGCGCCGATGCCACGCTCGACTGCACTGGCCACCCGGAGGCGCGAGCGAACTGCGCCAGAGCCGCGCGACCGTGGGGACGCGCCTGCTTCGTCGGAGAACGCGGCACGGCCACGTTCGACATGACACCGGACGTCATTCACAAGCAGTTGACGATGTATGGCTCATGGACGTTCAGCACGCTGCTGCTGGCTGAATGCGCGCGCTTCGCAGTCGATCGCAAGGTGCCCCTCGGTCGGGTCTTCACGGACACCTTCACCCTGGACGAAGCCGACGCAGCCTACCGCCGCTTCGAGAGCCGGGGCATGGGCAAGGGCGTGTTCACGTTCGCCGCACCTGGTTCGTGAGCGTGTAAAGCATGCGCATCCGTCGTATCGCGTGGCACTCTGCGCTGACGTGCGACGGGCTCTGCGGTGCTGGCTTTAGTCGTAGCTCCCAAAGCTGGCTGACGCGCCGCCGTCCACGGGCAGAGCGGCACCGGTGATGAAGCGCGCTTCGTCAGAGTGCAGAAACAGGGCCGCGTAGGCCACGTCCCAGGCGCTGCCCATCTTTCGGCCCAGCGGTACGCGCCGGTCGCGGGCGGCGACGACTTCCTCGCGGCTGATCCCCTGCGCCACGCGGGCTTCGATGGCCATGGGCGTGTTCATCAGCCCCGGCAGGATTGCGTTCACCCGCACGCCGTAGCGCGCATTCGCCGCGGCCAGATTCGACGTGAGCGCCAGGACCGCCGCCTTCATGGTCTTGTAGCCCACCAGCGGATAAGCCTCCCAGGCCGCCAGCGACGAGATGTTGACAATCGATCCGCCGCGCTCGCGCATGACCGGCAGCGCGTGCTTGGCGGTCAGCCAGGCGCTCTTGAAATTCACCGCGAAGCTACGGTCGAACGCTTCGACCGTCATCTCGTCAGCCGACGCGTCCCCGAGCGTGATACTGGCGCCGACGTTGTTGTGGAGAATGTCGATCGAGCCGTACTGCTGGATTGCGGTCCTCACCAGCCGCTCGACGGCATCCTCGTCGGTGACATCGGCTGCGCATGCGAAGGCTTGTCCACCTTCGGCCTCGATCATGGCCACCTTATCTGCAGCCGATGCCAACGCTCGGCCAGCCACCAGGACTCGCGCTCCTTCCCGAGCCAACAGGAGCGCCACGGCACGCCCATTGCCGATCGTCTCGCCGGGCGTTTGGCCGCCGCCAACCACCAGCGCGCTCTTGTCCGCGACCCGGCCAGGCACTAGCCGTTCGCGGTCTGCTGAAGCAGCGCCTGCACGCGTGCGGACACCGACTTCATGTCTGCCCGCCCGCGCAAGCGAGCCGAAAGCAGTTGCATGACTTTGCCCTGGTCGCGCGCGTTCTGGGCGCCAGTCTCGCGAATCGCGGTGTGGATGGCCAGGTCGAGTCCCGCTTCGTCGAGCGGCTCGGGAAGATAGGTCTCGTCGATCGCGAGCTGGGCTTGTTCGGCCTGGACCAGGTCGTCGCGGTTGCCCTGTCGGAAGCTGTCGATCGACTGTCGGTGTTGCTTCACGCGCTGCATGACGGCAGTCTGGGCCTCATCTTCGCTCAAGTGGACGGTCGCGCGCAGATGGTCGATGGCTGACTGCTGTTCGGCTGACAGGACGGCGTTGTCGCCATGCAGGATCAGGCCTTGTTTGGCGAGCGTGTGCGTTAGCTTCGACTGCTGCTCGGCCTTGAGGGCAGCCATCAAGCCGCGGATCTCATCGCGTCGGGTCGCGTCGCCAGCCCGCATGGCGTCCTTCAGGTCAGCGCTCAAGCGATCGAGGAGCGAGGACATGTCACGAGTATAGGCACACACACGCACGCAAATGCGCGTGCAGGTCCGACGCGTGGACAGTCGGCTAGAGCATGGCTTTAAGTGTTGCGACGCCGAGCCCAGAGCTGTAAACTTAGAACATATGTTCGACGCGTACGCACGTCTGGCCGCCCCGTTCGACGTCACGTTCCGCGACGTGCGCGGTGGCGTCGAAGTCACGTTCATTTCAGGCGAACAGGTAGTGAGCCGGCTTAACGAAGTTCTGGGCGTGGCTGGCTGGAGCTTTCGGGTCCTGCGGCACGACATCAACCCGGAAGCGGACGAGGCGTGGGCGCTGGGTGAGCTGATCGCTGATATCGGCGAACGCAGCGTGGTGCGCCAGCAATTCGGGAGCCAGAAGCTGAAGCGCTCGCGCAGCACCGGCGCGCCGCTTGACCTGGGCTTCGACTTGAAAGGCGCCTCGACCGACGCGATGAAGAAGTGCGCCAGCCTGCTCGGGGTGGGCCTGTACCTCAGCCGCAAGGAGCCGCCTCGCCTGTCCAATACTCGCGCCCCAGCGGCCGCCGTGAACGGAAGCCGCCACTGAGCCTGGCTACAGCTCGACAGCCGGCCCGAGGCGCTTCCGTATACTGCGCCGGTGCCTGGGCAGATGTATGACCCGGCGGTGCAGCGCGCGGTCCTGGAAAAACTCGCGCGCTGGCGCCACTTGCCCGAGGGTGATCTGATCGGTATGTTGAGCCCCGTCGAGCGGCTGCGCTATCGGCCCGAGGCACTGGACGACCTGGAATGGGACGGGCTCATCGTGGCGCGCGTGGCCGGCGACGAGCGCATGGTCAGCATCACTGACGCTGGCGAGGCATGGCTGCTACAGCCGGACGTGGCGCGGGCGCGGTCCGAGCCGCCCCGCACCGGACCCGAGCCGAACCGAGGACCCGGGCCGTGACCGGCGACCAGGCCAGCGCCATGCCGGACGAACCCCGCCCGGACGTCGCAACGCATGCAGCAGCCGCTGCAGATCCTCTGCGCAGCCACAGCGGTGATTACCAGGCGGCGGCTGATGCGGTGCTAGCCAGCCTGGCTGACGGGCTCGGACCTGCGGACGCAGCCCTGGCGCTGGCGGTGCTGGTGAACCGCGCCGCCACCCGGCTTCACAACCTGACCCGCGCCGAAGCCAGCGCCCGCAAGGACCAGCCTGCTTGGCCTGCCTGGGCCCAGCTACAGAACGCCTCGCGCAGCTTGCTGCTGCAAGCCAGCACCTGCCGCGACCTGGCCGCCCGTCTGGCAGGTCGCCGGCGGTGAGCATTGTGGCGTGGATCGGGCTGGGGCTGGTCGGCGGGACGAGCCTGGGTTGGCTGTTGGGCGCCAGACGGAGCGCGCTCGCGGGTTACACCGTCGTCGGCATGCTGGGCGCCATTCTGGGTGGCTTCATGGCCAGTGTGATGCTCGGTCTCGACATCTCGGGCATTGACGCCACCAGCGTGCTGGTAGCCGGCCTCGGCGCGGCGATCCTGATCGTCATCCTGCACGCCCTGCCGCCAACGGAAGTCTTCGAGTGAGGCTCAGGACGCTGCGTTCGGATGGCGTTTGAGGACTGCGCCGAGCCGGTTCTTGAATACGCGGATCGTCGCGCGCCGATCCTGGGGCGTGCGGCGTGTGCTGGCTTCGAAGACGACAATCGCGCGCCGCAGCACTCGTTCGGCTTCGTCGAACGCTCCCTGCCGCTCGTAGATCGCCACCAGGCGTCCGTACGGCAGGTCACCCGGGAACCCCTCGGCTACGTTGCGCTCGTAGAGGCCGATGGCCTCGGGCAGCGCCCCGGCCCGCTCGGCGGCCATCGCTTCCAGGTTGCGCGCCGTCTGGGCCTCGAGCAGCCAGCGGTCTTCGAGGCTCTCCGCTCGTCGAGGTGGGCGAGATGCCATGAATTCAGAGTTGTGGCGGTCGCGGTCGGGGAGAGAGGACTTGAACCTCCGGCCCCCACGTCCCAAACGTGGTGCTCTGCCAGGCTGAGCTACTCCCCGGAGTGGTCATCATCTCATTGCTCACACAACTGAGTCTGAGAATCGAGCCGTCTGAGTGTAGCAAGTCGACCAAAAACTGGACAGGCTGGCGGGATCTGCTAGCGTGGAGCGAAATGTTCGTCATGCCGCCCCCCCAGACCAACCTGCAAACCAGTTCACGACTCGAATGACGCTAGCGCACCCACGGTTGCGCCGGGCGCTCGAAATTCTGCCGACAGCCACCGTGTGGCTGATCATCACTGCGCCAGTGTGGGGAGCCATCCTAGCCCCGGCTGCGTTCGGCTTTGGCATGGTCCTGTTCAGCATCTACTGGCTCTGGAAGTCGCTCAATTTTGCCAGCGGCGTCATCATCGGGTTCTGGCGCATGCACGAGGCCCAGAAGCGCGACTGGATTGCCGACGCAGCTCAGTTGCGAGGCTACGATCAACTTCGCCACATCGTCATCGTTCCGACGTGTGGCGAGAGCGAAGAGATCGTCGCCGACACGCTGCACTGCCTTACGCTGCAGGACGTCCCGCTCGACCGCATCTCGGTCGTCCTGGCCTTCGAAGAGCGCGATCCGATCGCGCCCGCCCGAGCTCAGCGCCTGAGCGCGCGCTTTGCTCCCCTTTTTGCGCACTTCCTGCTTACCTTCCACCCCGACCTGGAAGGGGAAGTCAGGGGAAAGTCCTCGAATCTGACCTGGGCAGCCAAACGGGTGGAGTCGGAGTTGTTGGACACAGGCCTGCTCGATCGCGAGAACCTGGTGCTGACCGTCGTGGATGCCGACTCGCGACTGCACCGTCGGTACCTGGCCGCGCTCGCCCACGACGTGCTAAGCGATCCTAACGGCTTTATGCACATTTTCCAACCCGCCATCCTGTTCTATGCGAATCATTGGCGACTCATCGCTCCGCTTCGCGCCCTGAACAGCATCTATTCGCTGTGGGAGCTAGCGCGCATGGTGCCGAGTCACCGCCTGGTTACCCAATCGACGTACTCGCTCAGCTGGAGGGCCGTTCGCGAGGTGGGCTACTGGGACGTTGACGTAATCCCCGAAGACTCGCACATGTGCTTCAAGGTGCTGTTTCACTTCGGACGGCGCGTCAAGGTCCGCGCGATCTTCTTGCCTGTCTACGCTGACGCCGCCGAGGGCGCCACGCTTCGGCGCACTTTCGAAAACCAGTACCACCAGATTCTGCGCTGGGCGTGGGGCGTGTCGGATATTCCATATGTCACCATCGGCGCCATCCGCGCTCGCGACCTGGCATGGCATACGCGGATCATGCGCGTCGTGTGGTACGTCGAAGAGCATCTGATGTGGCCCTCGCACTGGTTTCTCTTGACACTGGGCGGACTGGTTCCGAGCTTGGTCAATCCGGGCTACGCGCACAGTGCCCTGGGCATCTGGCAGTCGAGCTTGATCTCCGCGATCATGGGACTGTGCCTGCCGTGTTTGCTGCTGGTCATCCTGGTTGACTGGCGCCTGCGACCAGAGCATCCGGAAGGTGAAGACCCGATCGACATTCTTATCGGCTGGGCCTCGTTTGGGTTGTTGCCGGTGTTCGGGCTGCTGCTGTGCGCCTTGCCAGCTCTGGATGCGCACACCCGCCTATTGTTCGGGCGGCGACTCGAGTACCGGGTCACCGAAAAGGTGCCAGCGCAGGCCCACTTCAGAGACGAGCAGCGCATTCCGTCGCGCGTCGCGGTTGCTGAGCCGGCGCCGGTGAGCGCGCGTCCGTCACGGCGTGCCCGATTCGATCAACTGCCGCAGTATCGGGCCTACGCGCCGGGCAGCACGACCGCGGTGACTGATTCTGTCCTTCTGGTCTACCGAGACCTCCGCTAACGTGCGGCCCAGTCGAGGGATGTAGAAGACGGGGTCGTACCCGAACCCGCCGCCGCCAGCAGCACTCCACGCGATTCGGCCACGCAGCTCGCCGCGCACGTGCCAGGTCCTGCCATCCGGATGACGCAGTGCTGTGACACATGCGTATCGGCAGGCCCGCGCCTCGCCTGTTGTTCCCTCTAGCAGTCGAATCAACAGCGCGTTCTTGTGCGCGTAGTTGCTCCCCTCCCAGCGCGCCGACTGGACGCCCGGTCGGCCGCCGAGGGCGCGCACACTCAGGCCCGAGTCTTCGGCGAGCGTCAGCAGCCCGCTGGCACGTCCGTACGCTTCCACCTTGAGGGCGGCGTTCTCGGCATACGTCGAGCCGGTCTCCTCGACGTCGAAGCTGATGCCAAGGTCACCCAACGAAACGAGCTGGAGTGACAGCTCGGCCAGTAGCGACTTCCACTCGCGTAGCTTGCCCTCGGAAGTTGTCGCGATCAGCAACTGGGCAGGTGGCATGTGCCACTCACGGTACTGTGTACGGTGGCATGGTCGACCATGAGCTCGCCGCTGCAGTTGCCGCGTTGCCACGCACCTGGCAACCGCGCTACTCCGCGATGGTTGACAGTACCCAGGACGAAGCGCGCGCTGCTAGCAGGCAGGGTGCGCGGCACCGCTCGATTTTCGTTGCCGACTACCAGCGGGCCGGTCGGGGTCGCCAGGGACGCGCGTGGGTGGCTGGGCCGGGCGTGTCGCTACTGGTGTCTTTGCTCTTCCGCGAGAGCACCCACACGCCCATCCCGTGGCGCTGGACGAGCTTAGCGTCGGTGGCACTGTCCGAGGCGATCGAGGATGTTCTGCCCGGGCTTAAGCCAGCCATCAAGTGGCCCAACGATCTGCTCCTGAACGATCGGAAGGTGGCTGGCATCCTGGCCGAAACCAGCTGGGATGGGTTGCAGCTGGTCGCCATCGTCGGGGTTGGCCTCAACGTCAGCACGGATCTGGCTGAGCTGGCCATGACGGGCGGAGCAGCTACGAGTCTGCGTCTGGCGTCGGGTCGGGATGTGCAACGAGGTGCGCTTTTGCATGCATTCGTGGATCGGATAGACGACTGGCTCGCGCAGCCAGCCGCGGTTTGTCACGCCGCGTGGCAAGTCCGCTTGTGGGGCCGCGGGCAGCGCCTGCGCCTGGCCGATCTGGGCCGCGAAGAGGAGGTGGTCGTGCTGGACGCCGAGCCTGACGGCTCACTCCGGGTGCGTCTGGCCGACGGAACCGTACGCCGCACCATGACCGGTGAGCTCATCCACTGATCTGTCACAATCGGGGCTCCGATGTGGAAATCGCCAGCGCTCTGAACACGGCCACTTCGCTGCGGGGTCGTGCGGCGGTGGGCGAGGCTCGTAGCCTTCCTTTTTGGATTGGGCTCGGGGTGGCCCTAGCCATCGGCCTGGCGTTGCGGCTGGCGGTGATCGCTAGCCCGCTCGGGGATATTGACGCCGACGAAGCTGTTGTGGGCCTGATGGCGCGCCATATCGCGTTCCTGGGCGAGCGCCCGGTCTTCTACTGGGGCCAGCCGTATCTGGGTAGCCTCGAGGCGTTTTCGGCCGGCGCGCTGTTTCGGCTGTTCGACTCGAGCACGCTGCTCCTCAAACTGGTGCCGACAGCCTACAGCCTGGTTTTTCTTGCTCTCAGCGCGGCCATCGGTCGGCGCCTGTTCGGCACCGGGCCAGCGCTCGCTACAGCGGCGTACTTGGCCGTGCCGCCAGCATTCTGGGCCGTGTGGAGCACCAAAGCTCGCGGAGGCTACGCCGAGCTTCTGTGTGTGGGTCAGGCGCTGCTGCTAACGACCCTTATCCTTGGTGAGTCCCCCAGCCGGCGCTTGGCCGTGGTGTGGGGTCTGCTGGCCGGGCTGGCCTTCTGGACGCATGCGCTGGCAGTTGTCTACCTCGCGCCGGCCGTGGTGTTTCTCATCCTGGCACGCCGACAGGCGGACGGGCAGCCACACACCCAGCGCTGGTCGGTGCTCGAGGTCGCGCTGGCGGGCGTCGGCGGTTTGGTTGGCATGGCCCCGCTCATTTTGGAAAACGTGGCGGACGGCTTCCTCACCCTGGCGGCGTTGCTGCAACCAGCCGATTTGCCACTCGATCGGTCCGCCCAGATCGTTCGCTTCTTTCGGGTCGGCGTGCCGGTGCTGTTGGGCCTCGGCCAGCCCACCACGTCGGCGACTCTGTTCGATGCGGATTGGCTGCAACGACCGGCCGGGAACGTGGGGATCGCTGGGTTAACGCTGCTGATCGTGGTGGGTGCAGTGGGCGTGCATGCGCCATCGCTGCGACGCCTGGTCGCGTGCGGAGCCGGCCGGTTGTCTGAGCCCGCGCTGCTGTTGATGCTCGCGCTATGCGTGCCGCCGGTCGTGGCGACGACGCGCTTCGGGCTGCTCGTGTCGGAGCCGCGGTATGCGCTGCCGTTGTACAGCGTGGTGCCGCTCGTGGCAGGCGCGCTGTGGCGTCTTCCCGCAGGCAAGCGTGTTCGCTCTGCGGGCTGGCGCTGGACGGTGGTCGCGGCGGCGGTCGGCTTGAACTTCTGGAGCCTGGCATCGACGGATGTGCGCCTGTGGCGGCCCGAAGACACGCCCCAGAGCACGGCCGCCACTCGGACCGAGCTTGTACGCTATCTGGTCGCCGCCGATCGACACCAGATGTACACCGACTACTGGGTCGGCTATCCGGTCATGTTCGAGACCCGCGAGACAGTGCTGGCGTATGTCATCTCGGGTGGTTTCAATCGCTACGTGCCACCTGCCGACAACGTCCAGCGTACGCCCAACCCAGCCTGGGTATTCACGCCCGGCATGGAAGCCGAGTCCGCATTCCTGGACGCACTCGCGCGCATCGGCGGCCAGGCTGAGGTAGCTGACGTCTCGGTCTATCGCGTGTACACCAACGTCCAGCCGCTGGGCGCCCTGCGGCCACCCGGACTCGTCTCCAATCCAGCCCTCGGTCCGCCCCCATAGCCCGTTCTTCGCCGCAGGGCGGTGGAGTGCGCAGCGTGGCGCGCGTCCCTCCTGCGGCTACCCGGACTCGTCTCCAATCCAGCCCTGGGTCCGCCGCCACAGCTCGTTTTTCGCCGCAGGGCGGTAGAGTGCGCAGCGTGGCGCGCGTCCGACCCTGGTTGCTCGGCCCGGCTATCCTGGCTCTCGCGGTACTCCAAGCTGCGTGCGGCGGCGGCGGAGGCGCTCAGGCAACGTCCCAGCCCGCCCTACCCAGCCCGGCCTCAGCCGTGGCGCCGCCGATCATCTCGCCAGTGGTCAGCCTCAGTCCGGAATCGTCACCCAATGCCGAAATGCAAACCGCGGTGGATGCCGCGCTGCGCGATGCTGCCGGGCGCCTCAACCTGCCGTCCGACAGTGGCGACATCAAACTCCAACACGTCGAGGCTCGCCAGTGGCCGGACACCTCGCTCGGCTGCCCGCTCGATGGCGTGATGTACTTACAGACGGTGACACCGGGTTACGTCGTCGTCGTTAGTGCCGCGGGCAATCAGCTGGAATATCACGCCGACTCGCGTGGGAGGATCGTTCTGTGTCACGAGGCGTGACGCGTCATCGTCGGTTGACGAGAGTGGGGGTGCCGACCGGCCGCGACCCCGGCGCGCAGCGGCCTGGGGTTACGCCAGCGATCACCAGCCGTTTGGCCAGGCGACACGTCGCAGTGAATGTTGTGTGGCTGGAACACTTGGCGTATATTGCGCCCGCCATGAAACAGTTCCGCCCGGCCGAGTGGTGCTTCGATCCGTATGCCAAGCAGTGTCAGCGCTGCGAGCGCATCATCGGTCGCTATGGGGTGATGCAAGACGATCAGGGTCTGCGCCACGTCTTGTTCTGGCCACACCTGGACTGGGACGGTATCCACGGCAGCAGCCGCTGCCGCACCCACACCAAGTTGGCCGAGCAGTGGCTCCGACACAGCTAGCACCCTGAGCGCTACAAGCGCTTGGACGCCGCGTCCCAGTTTCTCTCGAGGTTCTTGATCAGCTGCGGGCTGTAGTGGCAGTCCGCCTGCTCCCGGCAATACAGCGCCATGTATTGCCGAAACAGCTCGATCGATTCCTGGCCAATCCGCATCGCCTTGCGGTTGGCAGCTGCGCTCACTACACCTGAGGACGTGAGCGCCGCGGCCGTTCGATCGAGCGCCCCATCCATCTCGCCGTCCGCCACGAGGGTGTCGCAGATCAACTGACCGGCCGGGCTGTCGGCCGTGAACTGGCGTTCGAACAGGATTGCCTGGCGCGCCGCCCGATCACCTACGAAGCGCCACAGCCGCATGTTGGAAACCCCAGGAATAATGCCTTCCTTGCGGGCTGGCAGACTGAAGAAGCTACTGCGCTCCGCTAGCACGTGATCCACCGCCAGCAGGAGCTGGCAGCCGCCGCCGATGGCGAACGTCTCAACGGCGGCGATCCACGGCTTTTCGTCCGTGTTCTCGACTTCATCCGGCCAGAACTCGGCGCTGCTCAGGCCGCGATACATCTTGTGCAGAAGACCCATGTCGCGGGCGATGAAGAAGTCCACGAACGAAATCTGGCCGTGGTACAGGTGGGTCAGGTTGATCCCGGCGTTGAATACTCGTCGGCCGGCGTACTTAGGATGCCGAACGACCTGGCCGCGTATCACGCCGACGTCGATCGCAGGATCGAGCAGGATCAAGTCGACCCCGATCTCGAGCGTGGCGGTCGTCGAATCGTCCTCCGCATTCAGGAAGCGCGGATTTCCGTGGTACAGGTAGCCGACCGACTTGTGGCGTTCGACCGTGGTCGAGCCGAGCTCGATTCGGCCGAGCTTCTGGAACTCGGCCAAGCGCTCGAGGGATTCGGGCCGTGGACGCAGCATGGCGTGGACCAGATGCGCCCCAGACGCGGGATGGCTCAATACCTGGGACAGGAACGTCCCCTGGTCTACTTCGTAGCCCTCCTTGTCCCTCTGGAGGCGCTGCCGCTCGGCGATTATGGCCTGGCGGGTGGGCACCAGACCCGGCACCCGCTCGGCGGCAAGGTAGACAAGGTCCTGGATACGCACGAAGGTGCGTCGATCGTCCGTCAGCTGCGCGTACAGCAACCCAGCGTAGGTGCGGAGAAAGCGGACCCGTACTCGTCGGAGGTGTTGCGTGAGTGCCTCAACCGCCGCCTGCTCGCGCTCCGATCGGCGTGGTCGAGAGGGAAAACGATCCGCCAGGACCTGCCCGGCTTGAAAGAACCGACTGGCCGACTGCGCGTCAGCCGCGAGTGAGCCTGGGTTGGCCGCCAGGGGTGCCGGGAAACTCGGCTCCAGCTTCCAAAACTGCTGCAAATCCTGGCTCGAGAGCCCGGCTGCTTCGAGCGCATCGGTCTGGATCGGCATAGCTTTGCAGGCACTGTAACGCTATCGTTTGGCGCATGTTCTGGAACCGCGCAGCCGAAACGCTGCCGCGTGAGCAGCTTGAGGTTCTCCAGCTGGAGCGTTTGCGCCAGACGCTTGGGCGGCTGCCGGATCGGGTGGCCCCCATGCGCGCCCGCCTGGTGCAGGCGGGCATCCGTTCACCTGAGGATGTGGCCTCGCTCGCCGATGTGGCTCGACTACCGTTCACTCGCAAGACCGACCTGCGAGAGCACTATCCATTCGGCTTGTTGGCCGTGCCACGCGAGCAAGTTGTCCGCATTCACGCCTCCAGCGGCACGCACGGCAAGCCAACGGTCGTGGGCTATACGCGCGGCGACCTCGACGTGTGGTCCGAAGTCATGGCTCGCACGCTAGCGATGGCTGGCGTGGAAGCCGGGATGGTGGTCCACAACGCGTACGGATACGGCCTGTTTACGGGCGGCCTGGGTTTCCACATGGGTGCCGAACGCATGGGTTGCACGGTCATCCCGATGTCCGGCGGCCAGAGCAAGCGGCAGGTGCTCATGCTCGAGGATCTTGGTGCCGAAGTGCTGTGCTGCACGCCGTCATACGCGCTGAGTCTGGCCCAGACGCTTGCCGAACAGGGTGTCGCGCTGGATCGCATCAAGCTCAAGCTAGGCATGTTCGGCGCCGAGCCGTGGACGGAGGAGATGCGCCGCGAGATCGACCGGCAGCTTGGCATCACGGCATTGAACGTCTACGGGTTATCCGAAATCGTCGGACCGGGGGTTTCGTCTGAGTGCGTCGAGGCGCGCCATGGCGCGCACGTGCACGAGGATCATTTCCTGGTCGAGGTGGTCGATCCTCACACTGGCGAAGCGCTCGGACCTGGCAAAGAGGGCGAGCTGGTGCTTACGACGCTCACCAAGGAAGCTCTGCCCATGCTGCGCTATCGGACGGGCGACATCTCGTCGCTGGATCCTGCACCGTGCGCCTGCGGCCGGACGCTAGCGCGCATGGCTCGGGTGCGGGGTCGATTGGACGACATGCTCATCGTTCGCGGGGTGAATCTGTACCCATCTGAGGTTGAGCGTGTGCTGTTGGGGCTGGGAGGGGTCGGCCCGCACTATCAGCTGGTCCTCGAGCGTCCCGGCACGCTGGATGAGTTGAGCGTGGTGTGTGAACCTACTCCCGACGTGGCCGACCTGACTAGTCTGGAGGCGCGAATTCAGCACGCTCTCCGAGATGCGACAGGGCTGTCGATGCAGGTGCAGGTGCTACCTCCAGGCGGCCTGGCCCGCAGCGAGGGCAAGGCAGTGCGGGTGATCGACAAGCGCAACCTGTAACCCTCGCCTGCCCCAACGCTGCTCCACCACGCGTTCATGTCCGGCCGAGCGAAGGCAGCGGGCATGCCTTATCGTAACGGTGGCATGCCCGAGGAAGGTGAAGAGATACGTCCGAACGCGAACGCAGAGGTCGCGCGCCTGTTCGCCGAGATGGGCGACATCCTCGAAATCAAGGGCGAGCCACCCTACCGCTACAACGCCTATCGTACCGCGGCTCGAAGTGTGGCGAACGCTACCGAGCGCGTGGATGTGCTGTTCGAGCAGGGGCGCTTGCGCGAGCTGAGCGGTGTCGGCAATGCGCTCGAGGCCAAGATCGTCGAGTACCTGGCCACTGGCCGCATGGCCGCGTACGATCGCGAGCGGCGCGACTTTCCGGTTGCTCTGGCCTCGCTGCTCCAGATACCTGGACTGGGCCCAGGCCGTGCTCGGACGCTGTACAAGGAACTCGGCATCTCGAGTGTCAGCGACCTTGAACAAGCCGCCCGCAGCGGCCAGCTCCAGGAGGTCCCAGGCTTCGGACCGAAGGCGGTCGAAAGTTTGCTGGTCAGCCTGGAACGGCTCAGACAAGGCTCGACGCGCGGATTGATCTCGGACGCCTGGGTGGCGTACGAGCAGGTTCGAGAGGCGCTCGGTCAGCCGGCCGATACGGATCGCACGGCCGTGGTGGGCAGCGTGCGGCGTATGCAGGACACCGTGGGCGGACTGGACGTACTCACCGTGGCCGATACCTCCGACGCTGCCGAGACACTGATCGAAAAGCTGGTCGTAAGCTTGCCGAACCTGGTCCAGGTGCTGGACCGCAGCACGGATGAGGTCACGGTGCAGTTGTACGGGGGCCTCGACGTTCGACTGACGATCGTCCCGCGCGCAGCCTGGGGCAGCGCCCTTGTCTGGCATACGGGCTCACGTGTCCACGTCACGCGGCTCGAGGCGATTGCCCGCGAGCGCGGGTGGCGGCTGACCGCGCTCGGGCTCGAGGACGACGCTACCGGCCAACTCCTCGAACGTGAGCACGAGACCAGCCTCTACGAACGGCTGGGTTTGCCATGGATCCCGCCCGAGTTACGCGAAGACCAAGGCGAGATCGAGGCCGGGCTGAGTGGCAGTTTGCCCCACCTGGTCGAGCTCGGCGACATCAAAGGAGACCTGCACACACACACCAACTGGACCGACGGTACCCAGCCACTCGAGGATATGGCGAAGGCCGCCAAGGCCAAGGGTTACGCGTATATGGCCCTGACTGACCACACCCAGAATCTGGCCATGACCCGCGGCCTGAGCCCGGAACGGCTCGAGGAAGAGCGCGCGCTGGTCAAGCGGGTCAATCACAAGCTGGCGCCGTTCGTGGTGCTGCTCGGGACCGAAATGGACATCCTCATGGACGGCCAGCTGGATTTCTCTGACGAGGTCCTGCAGACACTCGACTACGTCTCGGCGTCGATACATACCGGGTTCCGCCAGTCGCGCGAGGTGATGACCGCGCGCATGTTGCGGGCGATGTCCAACCCGCTGGTCAATACGCTCAATCACCCCCACGGCCGCATCATTCGCCGACGCGAGGGCTACGAGGTCGACATGCAGGCGGTGATCGAGCGCGCGGCCGAACGCGGGTGCGCGCTCGAGCTGAATGCAAACCCGGCTCGGCTCGATCTCAACGGCACCTGGGCCAGGCGCGCCTCGAAGCTGGGCGCGCGCTTCACGGTCAGCAGCGACGCCCATTCGACCAAAGAACTCGAGTTCATGCAGTTCGGCATCGGCAGCGCTCGCCGCGCCTGGCTCACGCCCGACGACGTGCTCAACACCCGACCCGTCGGCGAGCTACGAGCCCTGCTCGGGGCGCGTCGTTCATCCTGAGTGGGCCGCCGTCTCTTCCGTAGACGCCGTCAGCCCCAGCCGTTTACAGTCGGCGACGATCGTGTGGACACTCGGTGAAACGCTGCGCCAGGCGCGCCTGGACAAAGGTGTGTCGCTGGCGGACGCTGCACGCGAGACCCGCATTCGGCGAAGTTATCTGGAGGCACTCGAGGCGGAGGATACGGCCGCCTTGCCGCCGATGGTCTACACGCGAGGTTTTCTGAAGACCTACGCCGAGTACCTGGGCCTGAGCCCCGAGGCAATGGTCGACCTGTACCAGCCCTCCTCACGTCGCGAGCCTGGCCCGACGCTGCGGTCGGCAGTGCCGCACGTGGCCATACCCCGCCAGATCCCGATCCGCCCGCTCGTGTACGGGATCAGCAGCATTGTCTTCATCGCGTTGGTCGGTTTCGCCTGGAACTGGTATCAAGATGTCCAGCACACACTCAATGGCGACCCAACGCTGCGGCAGCGCTCCGGCACGCCCACCGCGACCGGCGCCCGCGTACCAACCCCGTTCCCGCTCGTCCTGGCCTCGCCCAGCCCAACAGCGTCACCGACTCCAGAACCACTGCCTTCGCCGTCTCCATCGCCCTCGCCTACACCGGTGGTCGACGGCATATTGGTAGAGTTTCGGACGAACGCTCGGGTATACGTGGAGGCTGCTGTCGACGGAACACAGGTGCTGGCCGAGTCGCTCGCGGCAGATACACAGCGCAGTCTGCCGCTTGGCAAGAACTCAGTCGTCTTGCGGGCCAGCGTTGGTTCAGCCGTCGACCTGACCGTCAACGGCGTGCACCAGGATCCTCAAACGGCGACTGATCCCATGGAGCTCACGTGGACACGCTAATCACGGCCGCGGCTAGCGGGTACAAGAGCTTCCACATTGTCTCGCTGGGCTGCGCCAAGAACACGGTCGACTCCGAGGCCATGGAGCAGCTGTTGCTGGCAGCCGGCCACCGTCGCGCAGTCGACTCCGCCTCGGCCGACCTCGTGATTGTGAACACGTGTGGCTTCATCGAGTCTGCCAAACAGGAGTCAATCGACACCCTGCTGGAGCTTGGCGCTGACAAACGGGCCGACCAGAAGCTGATCGCGGCCGGCTGCCTGGTCGAGCGCTATCCGGGCGAGCTGCCGGCTGAGCTGCCCAGGGTCGACGCATTCGTTGGCGCCCGCAACTGGTCTGTGCTGCCGCGCGTGGTCTCACAGCTGGAAGAGATTCGGGCGCCTGGCAGCTCACTCCGGCTGGTCGAGCTCGCCCCCGACGGTCAGCTCGATCTGGAGATGCCGCCGCGGCGTGTCGTCGGGCCGAGCGCGTACCAGAAGATCAGCGACGGCTGCGACCAGCGCTGCGCGTTCTGCGCCATCCCTTTCATGAAGGGCAACCACCGCAGTAAGCCGGCCGCGCTCATCCTGCGTGAAATTGGCGAGCTGGTTGAGCAGGGTATACGCGAGGTCGTGCTGGTGGGCCAGGACACCACCCGCTATGGCCACGATCTCGGTCAACGTGATGGCCTGGCGCTGTTGCTGGAAACAGTGACTGACCGGTTTCCTGAGCTGCCATGGATCAGAGTGATGTATGCGTATCCGCGGCACGTGACCGAGCGATTCCTGAGCGTGCTGCGTGAGCGTCCCCAGGTGGTGCCGTATCTGGACATGCCACTGCAGCACACGCATCCCTGGACGCTGGCGCGCATGCGGCGACCGCATCGGGATATCGACGACCTGGTGGGCTGGATGCGTGAGCGTGTCCCAGGCCTGGTGCTGCGGACAACGTTCATCGTCGGGTTTCCGGGCGAGACGGACGCCGAGTTCCAGCATCTGCTGGCGAGCGTGCACCGGTTGAGGTTTGACCGGGTGGGTGTCTTTCCGTATTCGGACGAAGACGGCAGCGCGGCCTTTGGCATGCCGGACCGCGTGCCGGAGGCCGAAAAACGGCGGCGGCGGGGTCAGCTGATGGCCGCGGCGCGGGATGTCACTCTGGCCTCGAACCAGCAGTTGATCGGGCGTGAGCTGGACGTGCTGATCGAGGGTCGGCCCGAGGATGGCTCGGCCTGGTACGCCGGCCGGTCGTACCGCGACGCGCCCGAAGTGGATGGACTGGTGCTCGTCAGGGCCGACGATTTGCCAGTCGGCGAGATGGTTCGGGTGCGCATCGAGCGCGCGTTGGCGTACGACCTCCTTGCCCGCCCAGTGTGATGCTCGGATGACGCTCCCGTGACGCTGCATGCGTATGCTTCAGGCGTTGGAGCAGGATCACCCCGACCATGGCGACGAGGTGTCGCGTGTGCTGGATGCGCTGGCTGTGCGCGGCCTGACGCTGGCCGTAGCCGAAGGCGATAGCGGCGGCTTGCTGCTCGAGTGGCTGACGGCTGTTCCGGGCAGCAGCGCGGTGGTTCTGGGCGGGGTGGTGGCGTACCACGACGAGCTCAAACAGCGACTGCTCGGGGTTGAGCCCGAGACGCTGGCGCGGTACGGCGCAGTCAGCGCCGAGACGGCCCGGGCGATGGCTGTTGGCGTGCGGGAGCTGATCCGGGCGGACATGGCTCTGGCGACCACGGGTATAGCCGGGCCGGGCGGCGGCACGCTCAGCAAGCCGGTCGGCCTGGCGTTCGTGGCCGTAGCGGATGCCGAGCGGGCGCTGGTGCGCGAGCATCGCTGGCAGGGCCAGCGGGGGCGCAATCGGCAGGCCAGCGCCCAGGCCGCACTACGGCTGGCGCTGGAGCTGCTGCACGCGTGACCAAAGAATCAGCACTTCGAACAGATGTGCTAAAATCTAATGAAGAACGGGATCGACCGATGCTGTCATCAACCACCACAAGGGAGAACGGCCATGGCTGAGGCCGATAAGTCGAAGGCGATCGAAAACGTGCTTTCGCAAATTGAAAAGCAATTCGGTAAAGGCGCCATCATGAAGCTGGGCGAAGCCCAGCAGCGGATGGCGGTGGATACGATCCCGACCGGTTCCATCGCGTTGGACATTGCGCTGGGTGTGGGCGGCGTGCCCCGCGGGCGGGTGGTCGAGGTGTTTGGTCCAGAGGCATCTGGCAAGACGACGCTGGTGCAGCACGTCATCGCCGAGGCGCAGCGTATGGGTGGCGTGTGCGCCATCATCGACGCCGAGCACGCGCTGGATCCGTCCTACGCTCGTCGGGTGGGTGTAGACGTGGACAACCTGTTCATCTCGCAACCCGACTCGGCCGAGCAGGCGCTGGAGATTGCCGAGGCGCTGGTGCGTTCAGCCGCGTTCGACGTGGTGGCTATTGACTCGGTAGCGGCGCTGGTCCCGCGCGCAGAGCTCGAAGGCGAGATGGGCGACACGCATGTGGGGCTGCAGGCTCGCCTGATGTCGCAGGCGCTGCGAAAACTGACCGGCGCCATCAGCCGCAGCCACACGTCGTTGATCTTCACCAATCAGCTGCGCGAAAAAGTCGGGGTGATGTTTGGCAACCCCGAGGTGACACCTGGCGGGCGAGCCCTGAAGTTCTACGCCTCGGTGCGTCTGGACGTGCGCCGCATCGACTCGATCAAGCAGGGCACCGACGTGGTTGGCAGTCGAGTCAGAGTGAAAGTGGTCAAAAACAAGGTTGCGCCGCCGTTCCGGGTAGCCGAGTTCGACATCATGTACAACGAGGGCATCTCGAAGGAGGGTGGGCTGCTGGACCTGGCGGTCGAGCTGGGGCTGGTGAAAAAGGCGGGCGCGTTCTTCTCGTATGGCGAGACACGGCTGGGCCAAGGGCGCGAGAACGCGCGTGAGTTTCTCAAGAAGAATGCGGAGATGGCCAACGAGATCGAGGGTCTCATCCGTCGGCAGACGCTGGTCGATCAGGGCGCCATCGAGGCTGCGCCGGCCACCAACGGCCGCGTGGCGCTGCAGGAGGTGGATCTCGCCAAGACCTTCTAAACGGTCGGTGGCGCATGCGACACCCGCCATCGACGTGGCCCTGCGTTACCTGGCGCAGCGGCCGCGGAGCGAACAGGAAGTGCGGCGGCGCCTCGAGCGTGCCGGAGTCGGCCAGGAGGCCGTGGACGGCGTGCTGGTGCAGTTGCGCCAGCACGGGCTGGTGGATGACGCCGCGTTTGCTCAGTACTGGCTCGAGCAGCGCCAGACGTTCCGCCCGCGTGGCGCGCGGTTGCTTCGAGCGGAACTGCGCCAGCACGGCATTGCGACTGACCTGGTGACTGCCGCGGCTGGCGAGCTCGCGAGCTCTGCCGACGAGGACGCCTACCGCGCCGCGCACAAGCGCGCCTACCACCTTTCCACGGCCGACGAGCGCACGTTCAAGTCCCGCCTTGGCCAATTCCTGGCCCGCCGCGGCTTCGATTGGGAGGCCGCCTCCACAGCCGTGGAACGACTCTATCGCGAGGTCAGTACGTCATCAGGTAGCGCTCCAGCTCCCACGGCGTGACCTGGATGCGATAGTCGCTCCATTCGGCTCGCTTGGCCTCCATGAACCACTCGCACACGTGGGCGCCCAGCCCGGCCTGGATCACTTCGTCCTTGGCAAACTCGTCCAGCGCTTCCTCTAGCGAGCCAGGCAGCGTGCGCACCCCCTGCTTGCGAATCGTCGTGTCGTCGAAGTGGTACAGGTTCTCTTCGACCGGCTCGGCTAGCTCCAGCTTGCGCTGGATCCCGTCCAGTCCAGCGGCGAGCATGGCCGAAAACGCGAGATACGGGTTGCAGCTCGGGTCGGGGCAGCGCAGCTCGAGCCGCGTCGCCTCCGGCCGCCCTCGGCTCGCCTGCGGAATGCGAATCAGCGCCGAGCGGTTGATGCGTGCCCAGCTGATATATACCGGCGCCTCGAACCCAGGCACCAGCCGCTTATACGAGTTCACCAGCGGCGCCAGAATGGCGATCATGCCCGGCGCGTGCGCCAGCAGCCCGGCCATGAAGCTGCGCGCCGTTTGCGACAGCAGATACTCGTCATCCGCCTCGTAGAACAGGTTCGTTTTGCCGTCGCAGGACCACAGGCTCTGATGCGTGTGCACGCCGTTGCCGTTGATGCCGTGGAACGGCTTGGGCATGAATGTGGCATACAGCCCGTGCTGTTGAGCGATCGCCTTCAACGTGGTGCGGAAGGTGACTGCGTTGTCGGCGGTGCGCATCGCGTCGTCGTATTTGAAATCGATCTCGTGCTGTCCGATAGCCACTTCGTGATGGCTGGCCTCAACCACGATGCCGAGCTCTTCTAGTGCCTCCACCATCTTCTTGCGGACGTTCGAAGCCTCGTCGGTGGTCAGGTCGAAATAGCCGGCTTGATCGTGGGGCAGCGCTTCGACCTTGGGCAGGCCGTTGTCCGCCTCCAGGCCGTTGCGGCGTAGCATGAAGAACTCTAGCTCCGGGCCGGTCATGTAGCGAAAGCCCATGTCCTCGGCGAGCTTGATCTGCCGCCGAAGCACGCCGCGCGGATCGCCCGCAAACGCCTCCCCGTCGGGCGTATACACATCGCAAATCACTTTGGCCGTGCTGTCGTTGTCGCCGCGCTCCCAAGGGATGATGCCAAACGTCTCCAGGTCCGGATCGAGGAACATGTCACTTTCATGAATGCGCGCGAAGCCCTCGACACTCGAGCCGTCGAACCACAGACCATGCTCGACCGCATCACCGAACTTGTGGAACGGAATATGAACATTTTTGACGATGCCCATGATGTCGGTGAACTGCAAACTGACAAACCGTACCTTGGCCGCCTCAGCCTGCTCGAACACGCGCTGTTTGATCGCCGCCTTGTCCGTACTTGCCATCAATCTGATTTCCTCTTCAGGTTTTCTTGGTGAGGTGAGCTGCCGCCCAGGGCAGCGCGAATTTTCAAAGCTAACTGCAGGTTGAGGCGCGTTTCGGGGTGCTCGAGATTGCTCCCGCCCAGCAGCTCCTGGATGCGCTCCAGACGATAGATCAGCGTATTGCGGTGCACGTTCAGATCGCGCGCCGCGCGCATATGGTTGCCGCCTGCTTGCAAAAAAGCGTCGAGCGTTCGTACAAACTCGGATCGGCGCGCAGCATCCGAGACCTCCAGCGGTCCGAGCACGTCCCGCTGAAACGCGCGCAGCTCCGGGTTATCCGCCAGATGGAAGATCAGCCGCAGGGCGCCGAGTCGAGCGAAATGTAGCGACGCAGGTGAATCGGCGCCCATGCTGGCCGCAATGTCGGCCGCCCGCGTGGCCTCGCGCATCGCGCCGAACGCGCTGGTCTCTTTGCCAGGCGTGCGGCCAACGCCGGCGACCAGGCGCAGCAACTCCGGCTGAAGCGACTCCTCGAGCGACGATCGCAGGCGTTCTACCCATGCCAGGCCGGCGTCGGCGTCGTTCGGATCGACGTCGGGAGGACAAGGCAGCAGCACCTGGATGCTGCCGTCGCGCTCGCGCAAGAGCGTCGTCACGTCGGCCATGACGAGCCGCCGCCGCGTGGCGTCGACGAACCGTTGTCGGCCGCGTGCTCCCGTCCCATTGAGTGCATCGTTGTCGCGGGGGCGGAGTACGAACGCCAGGTGCGGCCGTGCCAGGGCGTAGCCGAGGCGACGCGCGCGCTCAAGGGGGGCGTCCTCGGGCGGGGCTGGGTTGTCCAGGAGGTCGGTCAGAAAATCGCCTTGCGACCGCAGGCGCGCCTCGACAACCGCTGACTGCTTGGCCAGCTCGATAGCCAGTACCGAGGCAGCCCGGTCGGCTACCTGGTGATCAAAATCCACGAATTCGTCGGCCGGTCCGAGCAGCGCCAGGTACCCCTCGACGGCGCCGCGTAAGGTCACGGGTCTGAGCGCCACCGCCGGCGGCTCGCGAGCGCCGGCCGACCGTACGACAATCAAACGTTTGGACACATTGCCCAATAGGCCTGCCCAGTATCGGCGCCGCACGTCGGCCAGCGCTTCGGCGGCGTGCTCGCCGCCACCCGTCTGCACGGTTGGCTGGAAGTGCTCGTCCAGAAGGTACACGGCCTTGCCTGTCACCTCGGCCACGATGCTCGAGATCAGTTCCACGCCCCGCTCCTCGACGACCAGCGTCGACAGCAGGCGCTCGTAGACCTCTTGAACGCGTCGGCCGATCGCCCGCTCGTGGTCTACGAGCACGCTGACGATCGCCTTTTCGACTTCCCCAAGTGCCGTATCGGTCGGTACGCGGAGCAGTGGCGTGTTGGCCAGATTCGCCTCGCCTCGGGCTTCGACAGCCACCGCCTCGGTAGTCACAAAAGCGACTACGCCAGCCTGTCCCATCTCCCGGATCATCCGCGCGACTGCGCGCGGCTCGTCGACCAGCCGCAGCGCCGCCGCCGAGACAATCCAGATCTCACCCTTGTCAATGCGCCCGAGACTGGCCGGTCGGGCCCGCAGCAAACGCGCCCAGGTGACAGCGTTGCTGAGCCCGCCAGCGCCGGCCACCACCTCAGTCGTGGGGGGGAGCGCCAGCCGCAATACGTCGGACACACGGACTAATGGCATGGGCTATGACACGCGTCTGGATGCGCCCTTTCGTGCACATCCTACAATACGCAGAGCGCTCCCGCGTCGCCGGCTTCATC
>JBPCIO010000202.1:0-27659 GCA_051006215.1 Chloroflexota bacterium | reverse complement strand
CCGGGCAGCAGGCGCTCGAGGAGGGCTACACCCATTACGGTCCGGGTGCTGGGCTGCCCGAGCTGCGCAAGGCCGTGTGCGGCTATCTGCAGCGCTGGCGTGGTCTCGACATCGATCCGGCTCGGATCGTCATTACGCCCGGCGGCAAGCCGGTCATGTTTTTTGCCATCATGGCGCTCGTCAACCCTGGCGACGAAGTGCTCTACCCCGATCCGGGCTTTCCGATTTACGAAAGCATGACGCGGTTCGTGGGCGGCAAGGCGGTCCCGATGCCGCTGCGCGAGGAGCGCCGCTTCCGTTTCGACCCAGACGAATTCCGTTCCCTGGTGACCGATCGGACCCGGCTCATCATCATCAATTCCCCACACAATCCGACCGGCGGGGTTCTCACGCGCAGCGACCTCGAAGTCGTCGCCGACGTGAGCCGCGAGCGCAACATCGCGGTGCTCTCAGACGAAATCTACGCGCGCATCCTCTACACCGGCGCGCATACGTCGATCGCCTCACTCGAGGGCATGCTGGATCGCACGATCATCCTCGACGGCTGGTCAAAAACGTGGGCCATGACCGGCTGGCGACTCGGGTTCGGCGTCTTTCCGTCTGAGCTCATGCCACACATCGAGCGACTCATCTCGAACTCGGTGAGCTGCACCGCCAGCTTTGCGCAGCAAGCCGCTATCGCAGCCCTGGATGGGCCGCAGGAGGCGGTCACGCGCATGGTCGAGGAGTTCACCGTCCGCCGCGCGGCCATTCTGGCAGGCCTGAACGCACTACCCGGAGTGCGGTGTCTGGAGCCCGACGGAGCGTTTTACGCGTTCCCGAACATCACCGCCACCGGGTTCGCAAGCCGCGAGCTGGCTGATCGCCTCCTTGACGAGGCGGGCGTGGCCTGCCTGTCGGGCACGGCGTTCGGCGGCTACGGCGAAGGTTTTTTGCGATTCAGCTACGCCAACAGCCTGGAAAACATCGGCGAAGCGCTGGAGCGTGTGCGCAGCTTTCTGGGGAGCGCCGCACCGGCCGCCGCGCGTCCATAAACGTTCGAACTGCCCGAGACGTCCAGCTCACAGGACCGGCCGCTGCCGGCGCCAGTCGCAGGCTGCTTCGTAGGCCGCCGCTACGCGCAGCACCAGCGTCTCGGCGAATGCTGGCCCCATGATCTGCAGACCGACGGGCAGCCCGTCGGAAAAACCGCACGGCACACTGATCGCCGGCATGCCAGTCAAGTTGCAGGGCATGGTAATGCGGTTGGCGATCGTACGCGGGGCCATGTTGAAAGGGCCGCCTGGCTCGAATGTGTGGCCGATGCGTGGCGCGACGAGTGGGACGGTTGGCCCAAGCACCACATCGACCCGCTCGAACGCGCGCGCGAAGTCCTGTTGCACGAGCGTACGCATCTGTTGGCTATGCAGGTATTCGGTGGCGCGGATCAGCAAGCCCGTCCGAAACCGCTGCAATACGTCGGGGCCGTAGTCGTGTGGGCGCTGGCGCAGCCACGTTGCATGCCAGGCGGCGCCCTCGCTGCCCATGATTGCGTTGCCAGCCACCTGCGCGTGCGCGGCGTGCGGCAGCGACACCTCCTCGACGTGTCCCCCGAGCCGCTCGAGCGTGGCAATGGCTTCACGAACCAGCCGCTCAACACCTGGCTCCAGCAATTCGAAGAAGTGCTCGCGCGGCACGCCCAGACGTAGATCGCCGACACCCTGCTTCAGTCCCGCGGAAAAGTCTGGCAGGCGTTCGGGACTGCTGGCCGGATCCCTAGGGTCGGGGCCAGCAATGGCCTGGAGGAGCAGCGCGCAGTCGGCGACGCTTCTGGCTAACGGCCCGACGTGATCCAGTGACCACGCCAGCGGCAACACGCCAGCCCGGCTCACGCGACCGTAGGTCGGTTTCAGTCCGACAACGCCGCAAAAACTCGCCGGCGCCCGAATGGACGCACCCGTGTCGCTGCCGAGCCCGGCCGCGCACAGGCTGGCGGCGATCCCGGCCGCCGTCCCGCCACTCGAGCCGCCGGGGATGCGGTCCAGGTCCCAGGGGTTGCGCACCACGCCGTAGTGGGGGTTTTCACTGGTGATGCCGAACGCGAACTCGTGCAGATTTTGCTTGCCGAGAATGACTGCTCCGGCTGCCTTCAGGCGGCTGACAACGGTCGCATCGGCATCCGGTACGTTGTCGTGCAGGATCTTTGAGCCCAGCGTGCACGGCACGCCCGCGACGTCGAAGAGATCCTTGAGACCCAGCGGCACGCCATGCAAGGGACCCCGCCAGTCGCCTCGGCCGATCTCGACTTCGGCTTCGCGCGCCGCGGTACGGGCCTGCTCCGGCAGAACCCTGATGTAGGTATGCAGCTGCGGATCGAGCCGCTCTATCCTTTCGAGATAGCTCTCGGTGAGCTCGACCGGCGACAGACTTCGCTCGCGCAGCAGTGGCGCGAGCTCGGCGATTTCGAGAGCGGTCGGGTCTTCGCTCATGCCACGGTCGGCCCCGGAACTGACCTAAGCGGCGGCTCCACGCGCCTCAGCTCCGCCTCTGGAAAGGCGGCCACGCCGCGGGCGAAGCTCGAATGCCACGCCGCCAGGGCCTCGGCGTCCTGCACCGCAACCTTAGATCCGAGTATCTGGCGAATTTCGTCCGCGGATGGTGACGCGTCCACACGCGAACTCTGACCGAAAGTTCCGCACTTGTCAAAAGTCTCGAGATTGAGACAAAGAAGCCGACCCCTACGCCGTCGGGCTGCACATTCGCGCCAGGGGTACACGCAAAAGCTCGTTGCTATGCTGAGGTGTGCGAGCGCTCCTGGCTCAGCTGCGGGTCGAGATCAGGCTTACTCTGCGACGTGGGGAAAGTTTGCTGATCACGCTGGTCGTGCCGGTGGTGTTGCTGCTGTTCTTCGGCTCGGTCGCGCCTACGCCACCTGAGTTCCTGGTGCCTGGGCTGCTGGCGCTGGCGGTAATGTCGACGAGCATGGTCAGCCTGGGCATCGCCACGGCGTACGAGCGGTACTACGGCGCCCTCAAGCGGCTGCTGGGTTCACCTCTGCCGAGGAGCAGCCTTATCGTTGCCAAGACGCTGGCGGTGCTCGTCATCGAAGTCGTCCAGATCGCACTCCTGCTCGGCATAGCGCGTCTGATGTTCGGCTGGCAGCCCGAGGGCTCGTTGGTCGCAGCGCTGGCGGCGCTCATCCTGGGCAGTGCCGCATTCGCGGGTCTTGGCCTGCTCATGGCTGGCACCCTGCGCGCGGAGGCCACCTTAGCGGTCGCCAACGGCCTGTACCTCGTGTTTCTCTTATTGGGCGGTTTCATCGTGCCGCTCAGCAATCTGCCGGGACCCATCGCCGCCGCAGCCCACGCACTGCCAGCCGCTGCGCTGACCGACGCTACCCGAGCCGCCCTGAAGACTGGTTCCGGTTCCGATCAGGGTGTGCTGGGCCCGCTGGCGCTGTTAGCGGGCTGGGCAGTCGTCACGATGGGCGCAGCCGCGGCCACATTCCGACCCGAGTAGTCATCTGGCTGAGCCGTGGTGACCACGCGACGGCGCGCCGCCATCAGCCGGGACCGCAAGTACAGCCCGTACGCGCCCAGGACCCCGACCGTGATCCCAAACGCCGAGAACAGGTACCCGGCGTAGTGGTCAAGCCCCAGCATTGGCCAACTCCCCACCCAGCGCCGGGGCCATCTGGGCGTGTTCGATCTCGACGCGCAGCCGCACCAGAAACGCATACAGCACGGTGAACGCGAGCAGCGAGATCAGCAGAAGCCACACGATGCTCTGAGAGGGCTGCTGTTGCGCCAGCGGGCCTATGGCAGCCGGTGGGTGCAACGCTTTCCACCAGGCAGTCGACATATACACGATCGGCACATCGAAGAACGCAATGATGCCCACCACCGCGGCGAAACGCGGCCCCCGCGGCTCCTCCGCGTAGCTGCGGACCATGAGATAGGCCACGTACATGAACCACAGGATGAGCGTGGTGGTCAGCTTGGGGTCCCACGTCCACCACGTGCCCCAGATCGGGTACCCCCAGATCGAGCCGGTGATCAGGACCAGGGTGGTGAAGATGACGCCCACCTCAGCCGAGGCGCGGCCCAGATAGTCCCAGCGCGGCGTCCCTGTACGCAGGTAGGCAATGCTAGCGCCGAATACGACGAAAAAGGCCAGAAAGGCCACCCAGGCCATCGGTACATGGAAGTACACGATCCGGCCCGCATCGCCTTCCCCGGCGATTGGCCCGGCCTTGAAAAACAGGGCGTAGGTGCTCACGCTCAGGAGCAGCAGGCTGCTCAAACCCAGAACGCGCGTGGTCATCGGCGACAACCGTACAGCCCGGCCATGAGGGATTCAAATGAAACCCGTTACGCTCAGCACTACCAATGCCAGTCGAGATCAAAGTCGGGCCACCCGTTCTCACCATCAATCAGGGAACCGTGTTCATGGTCACCGACGAGCGCGGGGAGATCGATGGCAGAAGCGAGCAGGGCGTTTTCGCCGGGGACACGCGCCTGCTCAGCCACCATCGGCTGTACATCAACGGCCTCCCGTGGACACTGCTGACCTCGGCAACCGTCCAGTATTTCGCGGTGCGCATCGAGCTGACCAACCCGTCCCTCACGACAGACTACGGCGATGTGGCGGCCGCGCAGATCGGTCTGACCGTGCGCCGTCGCATTGTCGAGTCCATCCACGAGGACCTAGACCTCGTGAGTTATGCGGACTGCGCGGTGCATTTTCAGCTCGAGGTCGCCCTGCGTTCGGACTTCGCCGACATCTTCGAAGTGCGAGCGCACCAGTTCGCGCGGCGCGGCAATACCTTGAGCCGCTGGAACGACGCGCGGCATGAGCTTAAGACCACATACACCAACGGCGATTTTCACCGCGGGCTGACTTTTCAACTGCTCGATGCTGACTCACGCCCTCAGTTCGCGAATGGGCGGGTCGGGTTCGACGTCACGCTTCAACCAGGTCAATCGTGGCACACGTGCGCGTGTTATCACCTCGACGACGGGCGCGGGCTGAGATCCACCCACCGCTGTCAGCGTGCCGACGAGACCAACCACGACGAGCTCGGCACCCTCCACGCCGAGTGGAAGTCGGTCGCGACGCGGCTCACCTCGTCCAACGAGCACGTATACAGAGCGTTCAGCCAATCCGTCGAGGACATGGGCGCTTTGCGGTTACACGAGCAGGACCTGGCCCGCAACGTGTGGCTGCCAGCAGCGGGAGTGCCGTGGTACGTGGCGCTATTCGGGCGCGACAGCCTCGTGGTGAGCTTGCAGAACATGATGGTATCGGCGCCCTTTGCACGCGGCGCTCTGCAGCGCCTGGCGGACTACCAGGCGACGACGGTCGACGATTGGCGAGATGCCGAACCTGGCAAGATTCCCCACGAGCTTCGCGTCGGCGAACTGGCGCACCTGCACAAAATTCCGCACACACCCTACTACGGAACGGCTGACGCCACGATCCTGTACCCCATCGTCCTGCACGAAGCCTGGAAGTGGACCGGCGATGAGGCGTTGCTCCGCAAGCACTTGGACACCGCGCAACGCTGCCTGAAGTGGATCGACACCTACGGCGACTTCGACCACGACGGCTTTCAGGAGTACCGCAGGCGCGCGCCGCAAGGCTACGAGAATATGGCCTGGAAAGACTCTGGGGACGCAGTCGTCTACCCCGACGGCAGTCAGGTCCGACAGCCCAAGGCACTCGTCGAGCTGCAGGGGTACGTGTTCGACGCGCGTATGCGGATGGCCGAAGTTTTCGAGGCGCTCGGACAACCGCAGCGCGCGAGCCAACTGCGCGAGGCCGCAGCGGAGCTCAGGCGACGTTTCGAGGATGCGTTCTGGTGCGAGGACCTCGGCTTCTATGCGTTCGGGCTCGACCCCGACAAGCAACCTGTCGCCACGCTGGCCTCGAATGTTGGGCACTGCCTCTGGAGCGGACTGCTGCGCCCCGACCGCGCCGCTCAGGTCGTTCGGCGCTTCATGCAGCCGAACTTCTCGAGCGGCTGGGGCATTCGCACGCTGGCATCTGACCACCCCGCCTACAACCCGTATTCGTACCATCGTGGGTCGGTCTGGCCACACGACAACGCCCTGATCGCTTTAGGCTTCAAGCGTTACGGTTTCGCAGCCGAATGCGCGCGAGTAGCCCGGGACGTGTTCGGGGCGGCCAGCTTCTTTGCGGGCTACCGACTGCCGGAGCTGTACGCAGGTCTGCCGCGCCAGGAGGGCTCGTTCCCAGTCCAGTATCTGGGCGCGAACATCCCACAGGCCTGGGCGGCTGGAAGTATTTTTCATCTGCTGCAAGCCATGCTTGGGCTGCGCGCCGACGCACCCACCGGACGCCTGTACGTGCATCCGACGCTACCCGAGTGGCTGCCAGACGTCCAGCTTCAGGGCGTCCAGGTCGGCCCAACCCGCTTGACGCTGAAGTTCTGGCGCGATGGCGGAGTGAGCCGCTTCGAGGTTGTCGACCAGGACGGGCCGGAGATACACGTGGTCGAGGAACCCTGGACAGCGTGGGCGCTGGACTAGCAACCTCGTACGACGTCATCGTCGTGGGCGGTGGGCCGGCCGGAAGCGCTTCGGCAACCTTGTTTGCCGAGCAGGGGCGTCGGGTGCTGTTGCTCGACGCGGCACGCTTTCCGCGCGCCAAACCGTGCGCCGAGTACGTGAGCCCAGGCGGCGTCCAAATTCTCGCTCGCCTAGGCGCCCTCGATCGAATCGAAGCCGCCGCCACGCACCGCTGGCTCCGCGGCATGCAGCTGCGCGCCCCAGGTGGCGGCCGGCACTTGATCGAATACCGCTCTGCCGACGGCAGCCCTCGCCACGCTCTGTCGGTGCCTCGGCTGGTCATGGACACGGCTTTGCTCGAAGTGGCGCGGGCCGGCGGCGTTGAGGTGCGCGAGGGCTTTCGGGTCAGCGACATCTGGCAGGCAGACGGTCACGTTCGTGGAGTCCTCGGCCCAAACGGGGAACGTCTGACGGCTGAGCTGGTGATCGGCGCTGACGGACTGCACTCCGTGGTCGCCCGGAAGATCAGGGCGCGCCAACCGGCGGTGTGGCCACGGCGCCTGGGCCTCGTGTCGCACTGGGAACACGTCGATTGGCCGGAAGACTTCGGCTGCATGCTGGTCGGGCGAAAAGGGTACGTCGGCATTGCCCCGCTAGACGATCGCGGCAGCGTCAGCGTGGGTCTGGTCGGACGGATGCCCAGCGGCCGGCTGGGCACTTCGGCAGCGGCGCTCGAGGCTGGCCTGTCGAAGTATCCTGAGGTGTCCCAACGCCTGAGCCGTGGTCGGTTAGCCGGTCCGGTCCGCGGCGTCGGCCCCCTGGCGAATCGAGTGACAGCCTGCGCCGGACCCGGTTATCGGCTCGTCGGGGACGCAGCCGGGTTCTTCGATCCCTTCACCGGTGAGGGTATCTTCCGAGCCCTGCGTGGCGCCGAGCTCGTGGCAGCCTGCCCTGCGGACTACGCGCGGGCCCGCGCACGCGCCTTTTCAGCCAAGCAGCGGCTGGTGGCACTGATTCAAGTCTTCGTACAAACGCCGCGCTTGATGGACTTCGCCGTCGAGCGTCTTCAGCGTCGACCTCAGGTCGCGCGGGATCTGGGAAGCGTGCTCGGCGACCTGCGTCCGGCTCGCCTGAGCCTGGCCTCGAGTCTGCTCGGGCCCTGAGCCGTGAGGGCTGCCATGGACACATCCATTAGCCGCCACATGCGCGCACACCCGGCCATCGTCTTCCACCTGGCCGCAGCCGTCGAGGATTGGCCGAGGATCTTGCCTCACTACCAGTGGGTGCGTGTGCTGGCAAGCCACCCCGATGGCAGGCGGGTGGTGGCGATGGCAGCCAGGCGCGACGTGTGTCCGGGCCTGGCTATTCCTTTGCGGTGGACCGCTATCCAGAGCATCGACGAGCGCGCGCATCGGATTGAGTTCGAGCACGTGCACGGCATCACGCGCGGTATGCAGGTTGCGTGGACCATGGAGCCGAGTGAGGAGACGCTGCTGGTGCAGATACGGCACGTGTTCGCGCCCCGCTGGGCGGTCCCCGATGCGCTAGTGCGGTTGATCGTGGGCGAGTACTTCGTGAACGGCGTAGCCGCCCGGACGCTGCGACACATCGGCGACCTCGCCGAAGCGCAAGCCGTGGTAGCTGGGCGCGCGAAACAGCCTTGACACAGGCCCTTCGGATGCCACACTTAGCGCAATGTCTGCCGTGCCGACGCGAAACCTTCGCACTGCCAGCCTCCTGGCCTGGCTGCGCCTGGTTCGCGTCTTCCAGAAGGTCAACCGCGCTTCGACAGATTCGCTGCGGTGTCGCCAGCTCACCCCGGCCCAAGTGGATGTGCTGGCCAACGTCGGCGCGTCAGCGGGCATCAGCCAGCAAGAGCTGGCCGACATGCTGCTGGTCACCAAAGGCAACGTCTGCCAGCTGCTGGACAAGGTGGAGAACAACGGTCTGCTCGAGCGTCGACCGGACAAACGCGTCAACCGTCTGTTCCTGACGGAGCAGGGTCGCCAGGTGTACGAAGAGGTCATCCCGCATCACGACGCGCTATTGGCGGAGCAGTTCCAGGCGCTCTCGAAGTCTGACAAGCGCGAGCTGCTCCGCCTGCTGCGTCAGCTCGACCACTCGCTGGTGCGAGCCTGACTTCCGCTTGACGTTACATCCAAGCCCCGCAGGCGAATTGGGGACGGCCGCGCGAGGTGAGCGCCCGCCCCAGCGCGTGGTAATTACTGGCCTGGGTGCCCTTACGCCAATCGGGTGTGGGGCCGACGGGCTGTGGGACGGGGTACTTCTCGGCAAGTCAGCCGTACGGGAGGTGTCGCGTTTCGACGCCACGGCGTTTCGTTCCAGGCTGGCAGCCGAGATCGACGACCGCGACTTTGACCCGGCCGTCTACCTGGAGCCACGTCGAGCGCGACGGCTCGATCGTTTTTCGCAGCTTTCGGTGGCCGCAAGCCTGCAGGCGATCGACGACGCCGGACTGACGCCTGGATCAGCGACGATGGCCTTTGCTGGGTGTTACCTGGGCAGTGCCCTCGGCGGCGTGGCGTTCGCCGAAGCGCAGCACCAGGCCTTCATGCAGCAAGGCATAGCGCGCGTGAACCCCTCGCTGGCGTTATCCGTGTTCGGTGGGGCGGGGCCAACCAATGTCGCCATCGAGCTGGGCCTGCACGGCCCAAGCATGGCCAACAGCAACTCGTGCGCCTCAGGCGCAATCGCCATTGGCGAGGCGTTCCGGCTCATCCGTGACGGTCGTTCCTCGCTGATGCTGGCTGGCGGCGCCGAAGCGCCGCTGGCGCCGCTGACGTTTGGCTCGTTCGCGCTGATCAAGGCCATGTCGACTGCCCACGCCCAGCCCTGCCGTGCGAGCCGCCCGTTCGACGTGGGGCGCGACGGCTTTGTCATGGGCGAAGGGGCGAGCATGCTTGTGCTGGAGTCGCTCGAGCACGCGTTGGAGCGCGGCGCCAGGATGTACGCCGAAGTACGCGGCTACGGCATGACCAACGACGCTTTTGCCATGCTGGCGCCGCAGCCGAAGGGTGAGCAGGCCGCGCGTGCGATTCGTCTGGCGATGGACGAAGCGGGCGTAGCGCCGGCGCAGATTGATTACGTCAACGCGCACGCCAGCGCGACGCTAATCGGCGACCGGGCCGAGGCCCGGGCGATCGGATGCGCGCTGGGCGAGCATGCCGTGCGGGTGCCAGTCAGTGGCACCAAAGGCCTGTACGGCCATCCGCTGGGAGCTTCTGGCGCGATCGAGACCGCCATTTGTGCCCTGGCGATCGCCCGTGGCCGCTTGCCCGGCACCGCCAATCTCGCCCAGGCGGACGCGGACAACACCCTCAATCTCATCGGTCCAGCGGGTCTGGTTCAACAGCCGAGGCTGGTCATCAACAACGCCTTCGGCTTCGGGGGGATCAACGCTGCGCTCGTGCTGGCAGCCGTCTAGCACCAGCTCAGCGCCAGCCGGACGATCAGGTAGCCGCCCAGCATCGTAGCGCTGAGCACGTTCAGCCGCATAACTCGGCGGTAGTTCGCAAGCACCTCCCGCACATCGAAGCGACGCGCCCACCGTGCCAGGCTGACAACCTGCAGGGCCAGCCCAAGTCCGACAAGCAGTGCGTCCAGGGCGCCAAAGCGACGGGCCAACAGCGCTAGCATGAGCGTTCCACCGGCGAGCGTGCACGTCATGGCGAAGATAAAAGATGGGCCCGAGCCCCAGGCAACGACGACAGTGCGGTCCCCGCGGGTGGCGTCTTCGTCCCTCTGATACAGCTGCGTCAGCGGGTACAGCCCCAGAATGAGCAGCACCGACGACAATATGCCGAGCGCACCGTCCAGGTCCCAGACTGAACCTATCTCGCCGCGTGCGGCCGCCCAGGCCGCCAGAAATGCGAGCGCGCCCTGTCCGAGCCCGACGACCGCCAGGCTAGCGAGGGTATGCGCCTTCAAACGCAGCCAAGGGTGCGAGTAAGCCGCCGACAGCGCGAGAAACCCGCCGTAGGCCAACCAGAACGGCAAGTTGACAAAGAATGCCATGATCCAGCCGGTTACCTGAATGCCGAGTGAAAACGGCAGCAGCGCCGGCACCACCCGCGGTGGGTGTTCCAGGCCGCCGACCGGACCCTCGTCGCGATCATAGTAGGAGTTGAAAGCGGTCGCGCCCGAGTACAGGAAGCCATGGAACGAGACGAAACCGAGGAGCATGGCTGGGGTCAACCCACCTCCGGCGATCAACCAGCCCCACAGGAAAACTGGGGCTAGCAAGAGCTGGAAGTGCAACCGCAGGTGCACGACCAGGCTCCTCAGGTTGCCAGTCACTCGATGTGGATCAGTGGCCGGGCGACACAGCCGAGGCGAGCAGGCCCAGACCTGCCAGTGTCGCCTGCGTGTGGCAGTCGACGAAGCCGGCCTGTTCCAATGTCGCCTGCAAGCTGGTCGGCGTGAAGCGGCCATGTAGGCGGCTGAACGGCCGCCACAGGCTCACCGAGACCAGATGGCGCGGGTCACGGCTCACGCTCAGCGTGCGGGCTATGGTTGACGGTCCGTCGTTGGGCTCCATGAGCACGAGCCTGCCGCCTGGCTTGAGCACGCGGCGAATCTCTGCGAGCACCGCGCGGCGATCGGCTACCAGATACAGGAAGCTGTGGCCGGTGCAAGCATCCAGGCTGCCGCTCTTCAGGCCAAGTTGGGCGGCATCGACCTGGAGCCAGCTGATTCGAGCGCTGGGCACGCCGGCCTGGTCGCGTCGCCGGCGCGCCTGATCGAGCATCCGCGGCGCCAGATCCAGTCCGATCAACCGCGCCGCTGGTAAGCGCCGAGCCAGCTCAAATGTCGATACACCAGGCCCACAGCCGAGGTCGGCAATGCTGGCACGGCCGAGATCTGCCAGCTGTGAGGCCATCTTTGCGCAGCTAGCGCGCCACGCCGGCTGGGCAGTGAACCACCCGTAGACGTCAGCGCCCAGGTTGAACAGCCACGCGGTACGCAAGCGAAATCAAGCCAGAGCGTTGGCGGCGTCTGGAGTGTTACGGCTCGCCGTTGGCGGGCTCTTCGTCTGCATCGTCCGCGTCTGATTCTTCGTCTGCAGCACCAGCTAAGAGCGAGGCTCGGGTGAGCGCGAGCGCTGCCTCGCGGAGGGCCGTGCGCGCCTCGTGTGGAGTGCAGCTCAGCTCTTCGGCCAGTTCGGCAAGCAGCGTTTCCTCGCCTTCGGGCTCGCCAGCTTCGAACAGATCGAGCTCGCTCGATTCGCCATCGACACCGTCGCTTGTTACCCAGTTGGCCTGCCACGGCCAGGCAGCTGGCGCCATCGGTTCGGGCCACCCGAACAGGAGTGTCGTGCCACGGTCGGGTACCTCCGGCTCTTCGACAAACGCGGCCCCGAATAGCACTTCGCCCTGCAGCACCCGCGCGGCTCGACTGTCCGCATCGACTTCCTCGAGCGCTGCCAAACGCAACAGGTCGAGCGTGCCTGCAGCGTCGCCGACCGACCACAGTGCATCTTCCGCGAGGCTAGTTTCCTCAGCTTGCACGCCGACCACCTCGGCTGCGTCAGCGAAAGCCACGTGAAGGTCCTCTTCAAGCCTGTCGAGGTCGCGCGCGGCGGACCGCCAGCGACCGCCGGTCAGGCTACCCAGCCGCGTGCACGCCTCCGCCGCCGCGGCGACATGCTGGAAGGCCGCCAGATGAGCAGAGGCGACGATGGCCGCCTGGACCGCCTGCACGATGCTCGGTGAGGTAGGCATGCCCGAAATGGTATGCCAGAACTTAGAGTCCCAGACCGCGCAGGTACTCGCGACTGGTGCGGGCGCTCTCGGCTGGCGCGAGCCAGGTCGAGTCTTGCTCGACCATCAGCCAGCCCGAGTACCCGATGTCGCGCAAGGCTGCCAGCAGGCCAGGCACATCCAGCCGTCCGCCGCCAAGCTCAGTAAACACCCGTCGCCGAATAGCGTCGTCGAAGGTGAGTCCCTGGCGGCGTGCCTCATCCAGAACCTCGCCGTCGACGTCCTTCAGATGGACATACGCTATGCGCTCTGGATGAGCCCGCACCACCGACGCCGGATCCACGCCGCCGACGACTGCGTGGCCCACATCCCAGCACAACTTGAGCAGCGGCAAGGGCGCCTGTCGCAGCAGCTCCTCCAGGTCCTCCAACGTCTCAACCCAGGTACCGGCGTGCAGGTGAAAGGTCGCCTGGAGCCCGTGCTCGCGCACGATCTCGGCCGCCCGGCAGACTCGTTCGGCGAGCCGATCCCACTCAGATGGGCTCAGGCGAGGCGCTTCCGGGTGGTTGGCGCGCCCGGCAAATGACTTGCGCTCGGGCGTGCCCTGATCGGCCAGATTGGTGAAGGAAGCGCCCACCTCGGCAAGGAAGCCACACACGCGCCGCGTGTGTTCCAGATCAACAGCCGTATCGACCTGGAACAAGCCAAGTCCACACCAGGCAGACGGCAGCGATAACCGACGCTCCTGGAGCGCATTGCGCAGCGTCTTGACCTCACGCGGGAACCCGTCCCCAAGCTCGGTAGCGGCGTACCCTGACCTGGCGATCTCGTCAAGGACCGTGAGGTAATCCACAGGCGGCGCAAGCTCGCCCCGCAGATCCTCGTTGTTCCAGGTGATCGGCGCAAAGCCCAGCTGAAAGTCGCTCATGCAGAACGCACCTCCGCGGTCGTCTGCCGGACCCTGAGTTCATTCGGCAGAAGGACATTCGGTTGGACATAGGCCTCGATGGCTGGTGTCACTCCTTTTTCGATGACCTGCAGCAACAGGTCGGCTGCATGGCGGCCTAGCTCGCGGATCGGCTGGCCCACGGTTGTCAGGGGCGGATTGGCTATCGCTGCGAAGGGGATATCGTCGAATCCGACGAGTGAGAGGTCGTTTGGCACGTGCCGTCCAGCAGCTCTCGCGGCTTCGAGCGCGCCCAGTGCCATGAGGTCGTTCAACACGAAGATGGCGGTCAGGGCGGGTGCGTGCGCCAGAAGATCGGCCATCGCCTGCCGACCGCCCTCGATCTGATGATCGCCATAGGTTGCGGGTACCGAGGCTCGGTCGACAGGCATGCCGAGCTCGCGCAAGACGTCCAGGAAGCCGCCTTCTCGGTCGGCCATTCCCTCGTCGATTGGGAGGGCGCTGACGATGCCGAATGCGTGGTGCCCCAGATCCAACAGGTGACGCGCCGCCAGGCGGCCGCCCTGGCGATTGTCGGCACACACGGTTGGCACGCTCGGCATCGGACTGTGCACCAGGACAACCGCCAGGCCGTCCTTGACCGCCTGCTGGAGCGAAGGCAGGATGGGGCTCGTTTCGTCGCCCATGCAGTAGATGGCGCCGCCAAGCTGCTGGGAGCGGACCATCTCGAGGTAGGCCGCTTCCCGCCTGGGGTCGTACTCGCTGTTGCCAAGGACGAGGGTGTAGCCGCCCTGGCGGACGCGGTCCTCGGCGCCCAGGGCGAACGCCGGGAAGTACGGATTGCGGATATCAGGGATGATCAACCCCAGGGCAAAGGTGCGCCGCCAAACCAGGCTCTGAGCAACGCGATTGGGGCGGTAGCCGAGGCGTTCGATGATTTCTTCGACGCGCTGGCGGGTCTGTCCGCTGGTAGGCCGATTGCCGGACAGGACGTGCGAGACGGTGCTGATCGAGACGTTCGCAGCGCGCGCAACATCCCGGATCGTCGCGCCGCCCGGGCGCGCCTCGGGGTCCCCCTCCTCGCGGCTCACGGATTCGGGCGTAGCGTACCGCAAAGCGACGCCGAGCCTGTGTCTGGGTGGGTGCCTCAGTGCTGAAACCGGGAGATGTGCCCGCGGCGCCGGAGAATGCGCCAGACCCGTGTTGCGGTCCAGCCCTGGTTGGTCTGGGGTGGCTGCTCCAGCCGATTCGGGACGCCGTCGATCACCCGGTCGACGATCTCCCGATTCACGCGCAGGCTTCCCTCAGCGTCACCGCGGAAGAACTCTGGGAAGCCCCCGGCCAGCCGGCACCCGTTCAGGGTGCGCTGGTCGAGATCGTCGGCCGCGCGATGCGCGCCACGCCTGCGCAGCCCGTCCGCAATCACGCCCGTATCCATCGGCCAGACCGACCCGTTGTGGTACGCCCCAGCGCAAAAGCGGGGCGCCGTGTTCGACTTTGTTCGAGTGCCCGCGGCGCCCAGCATGTCCGACTGGCCGAGACGCGCGACCAGCACAGCTCGATGCGCAGCCACATCGCGGCCATCCAGGAGTCTGCTCGCCAGCAGGTGCCCAGCGCTGGAAGCCACGACTCGGGCCGGGCGCAGTTGCCCGTTCGCCTCGACCGTCAGCGCTTGAGCAAACGTCCCCAGATCCGCCTGCCAGAACTGTGCCAGAACCTGTTCGCGCAGCCGCCAGGCCCGGGCTCGCAGCCACCCGGCTTCGAAAGGCAGTGGGCCGGGCGACCGCTCCAGGAGGTCCGCGCCGATCTGCAGGGCGTCGTACGCGTAGCCCTGAACAGCCACCGGCGCGTACGGCCGCGTGAAGTCGAAGAGGCTACCGTCGGCGTGGTAGTGCGAATCGCCCGAGTCTTCCCAGACCTGGTTTGGGATACCGTGGGGTCCGGCACGTCGGACCCACAGATAGCCGCCCCCGATCGGGTCGTCGATTCGGCCGACGATCCAGGCCAGTGCCGCCAGCAGACTATCGCGCAGGGCGATCGACCGCCCCAGGCGGTCGGTGAGCCTCTCGTCGAGGATGCCCACGCCGTGGCGACGGCAGTAAGCACCCAACAAGTTAACCCATTGGGGTGTGGTATCCACCGCGCCGTAGTACGGGAAGTCCCACCCCAGGGCCGAAAGCCGCACGGCGTGCAGGTCATCCGGGGCGCGAAACTCGTGCAGCATTCGACCCGGCTCCTCTTCGCTGCGGAAGTTGTGTCGAACGCCCTGTAACCTGGCCAAAACGAGCAACGTTGCGTGACCGAGCTGGGGGAAGTCGTCCAGCAGGTCGTCTGCCATCCGCAGGGCGTCGCGCCCGAACAAGCAGTGAAACAGGCTGTTGGCGCCAGCCGAAGCGAGCAACGGCCCATTGGCGCCAAGCTGCGCCAGGCGTTCGACGCGACCGAGATCGCAGAGCGTTCGCGCTAAATGGTTGGGGAGCGTCGAGTTGACAGCGGGCACGGTGTGTCCAGAACGCGGGTCCTAAACCCTTATAGGTTGGAGGCTGGCCTCGAAGCGGGTGTGCGCCGTCACAGACCTTCTACAATTCGAAAGTGTGTGACGCTTGGCACCGAGCCGCTGTTCCGGCAGCCTCAGTCAACGCCGGGACAGTTAGGGCCCGGTTGCGGTCTCGTCGTGGGAACGTTGCGGCGAGGCCACCGCGCGCGCCTCGTAGGCTCGGTCGAGGTCGCCCAGGCGGTCGAACAGGTCGGCCGCATCTTCGGCCAGTGTCGCCGCCGGCCCACATCGGCCGCGGCCCTGCGCGACCCGCGCTTGGCCTAGCCGAGAATGGGCGACGATCGCTCTTGCCCCAGCCGGAATCGCCAGCGCTTCAGCCGCTTCGAAACTTGCCTGGGCCCCAGCCAGGTCGCCGCGGGCCAGAGCTATTTCGCCGAGGTCCTTGCGCACGTTGGCTTCGGTAACGGGATCTTCGAGTCGCATGGCGAGGACCTCTTCGTACACGGTCGAGGCCGGTTCGAGGCGAGCTGACAGCCGCAACAGGTCGGCGCGGCTGGCGCGTGCAATGGCCACGTCGTCGCCGTGACCGTGTTGGGCTAGCAAAGCCTCGGCCTGCATGAGCAGGCGTTCCGCGTCATCGAGATGGCCGCGGGCGCACGTGGCTCGGCCGAGCAGCCGCAGCGCGTGTCCGCGGCCGCGCAGATCGCCTGCCTGGCCCAGCATCTCCAGAGCCTCACGAGCCCGCTGCGCAGCCTCGGAATAGCCGCCCGTGCCCAGCTCGTAGTGCAGTACCCCCAGGCGATACAGGTTCCAACCCTCGGCCCGGTCGTCCGCCAGCCGACGCGCAGCCTCGATCGCCCGATGGAACAGCACCAGTCCTTCGGACCAGGCTCCGCCGAGAGAGAAGACGTTGCGCAAACCGTGCGCCAGGTTCAGGATGGCTCGATCAAGCACGGCGCCGGGCGGATCGGCCAGACGTTCGCGTGCGACCGCGCTCCCAGACTCGACCACGACCATGATGTTGGGCAGCTCGCGCTCGAGGCGACCGAACGAGCGCCAGTTTGGGGCTGCGCCGCCCCACGTCTCGGCTAGCTCGGCGTAGTGTGTGGCCAGGCGGGCCAGGGCGCATCGCCCGGGCTCAGGCGCCAGCGGCAGGTGAGCCCGGACAAAGCTGCGTGTGACGGCGTGCAGCTCGTAGCGGCGGGCCTCGTCGGTTGGAGGGCCGCTCGACTCGAGGAGCGACGTCTCGAGCAGATCGTCCAGCGCGACCTCGGCCGCCTCCCCACCTGCGGCCAGCAGCGTGGCCCGGTCGGTCGGCGCGGCCATGAGCGGCAGCGTGGCGAGCAGGTCGCGGGCTGGCGCAGACAGGCCGGCTACGGACGCAGCGAACATTTCGCCGAACACCTCGCCCTCAGCACGCGCCAGGCGCTCGCGCACACGCTCGACCGTCTGGCCGCGCCGCAGCTGTCCCACCGCCCAGCCGGCCAACAACGGATAGCGAGCGGCTGCGGCCAGCGGACTCACGTCCGAGGCAGTTCGCTCTAAAGGTCGGGGCACGTTGCCAGGGGCTAGATCGGAACTGTCGGCCAGGGCGCGGCCCATCTCTGGTGCCCCCTGGCGCTCGGCCTCGGCAAGCAGCAGCTCGCGGACGGCCTCAGGCGCTAGTGGCTCCGGCATCAATGCTCGGACCTCGCTTGGCAGGCGTCTGCGGGCCGCCACAAGCGCTCGGCTGCGCCCAGGCAAATCGGTCAGGAACGTCATCACGGTGGCATCGCCGCGATCGACGTCGTCGACCAGCAGCAACACGGCGCGTCGGCGGAGCAGGTCCCGCACAGCTTGGCGGCGGTCCTCGAGCGTGCGGGCGAGCAGGCCAGGATAGTCGAGTGTGCGAGCCGCGGCCTCGAGGAGCGTCGACACACCGCTGCCGTCAGTGCAGGCGACCCAAACGCAGGCATCAAACACCGGCACGGCCAGCGCCGCTGTGCTGCTGAATCCGTCCGCGTGACCAGCAATGCTTGGCACAGGCACCGGCCGCCAGCACCGGCCGGCGGCCTCGCAGGCGTCCACGACGGCGTGCAGCAATGCGGTCTTGCCTGAGCCACCCGGTCCTTCGATGCCCACGGTTGTCCCGCCAGGCTCGCCCAGCCAGCGCAGCAGGATCGCCACCTCCTGCTGCCGGCCGATGAGCCGGCCGTACTCGGGAGGCGGGCGATTGGCTGGCAGCGGACGGTCGACGATCTCCGCCCACAGGCGCTCGGAAAATGCACTTATGGCCGCCCGCCGGTAGCGGTAAAAGGTGGATTCGTTGTGCGAGAGCTCCTGCCACCGGCGCTGGTCGACCACGTGGTCGCGCAAGGCGGCGTGAAGCTTCTCCGATTCGCTGAGCGCCGCGCGATTCAGGGGCGGCTCGGCCAGATCGACCCCGGCCTGAACCGGCGCGGCTCGAAACCAGCGTTCGACCAGAGCCCCGACCGCGCCGCGAGGCGAGGTCGCGCCCGTCTCGCGGAACACGCGGCTCAGCCCGCCACCGCCAGGCATACTCGGCTCGCCGCCCGAAGCCAGCGCCGACAGTAGCTCGCGCACGGCCTCGGCAAAAGCCGCGTCCATGCTTGCATGGTAGCCAAGGTCGAGATACGCGTAGGCTCGCCCAAAGCGGGCCCAACTGGTTCGACCACGCCGAACGGCTGAACGTGAAGTGGCAGGCCGGTGAGAGGCGGCGGCATGGCCAGGGTCGTATGGTTGGCTTGACGAAAAGGGGGACGCTCACAATGACGTCAGCTACCGCAAGCCAGACTCAGAAACCGTCCGATGCTTCGGCCGGGTCACTCAAGGATGTCATCGCGGCCCCAACCGCGATCTGCACCATCGACGGCGTCGAAGGCAAGCTCGTCTACCGCGGGTACTCCATCGAAGACCTGGCGGAGCACACCAGCTTCGAAGAGGTGGTGTACCTGCTCTGGGAAGGTGGCCTTCCAAATCGCCAGCAACTTGACGCGTTTACGCAGCGGCTGGCCGACGGTCGGGCCGTGCCGGACATCGTCATCGATCACCTGCGGCTGATGCCACCCGACGCGCACCCGCTGGCGGCGCTGCGCAGCGGCGTGTCGTTGCTGGCCCACTACGACCCAGAGTCAGAATCGATGGACCCCAAGGCGACCCGCGCCAAGGCCGAGCGCTTGCTGGGCCAGGTACCCGCGCTGGTGACCGCGCGTGCGCGCTTGCGGGATGGCAAGGAGCCCATCCCACCCCGACCCGATCTGTCAGCCGCCTCGAACTTTCTGTGGATGCTGTTTGGCACGGAGCCGGAGGAGATGATCGGGCACGCCATGGACGTGGCATTCACCCTGCACGCCGAGCACGAGTTCAACGCCTCGAGTTTTGGAGCGCGTGTGGCGGCCGGCACGTACGTCGATCTGCACAGCTGCATGACCGCTGCGCTCGGCATTCTGAAGGGTCCGCGGCACGGCGGGGCCAACGAAGACGTCATCGAAATGATTGAAGAGGTGGGCTCGCCGGAGCAGGCCGAGGCGTGGGCGCGCGACCGCCTCCAGCGCTACAAGGCGGCCACCCGCGAGGAGCGCGCGAAGCCAGAATTACGCTTCCCGGGTATGGGCCACGCCGTCTACAAGACCTGGGATCCGCGGGCGCGGATCCTGCGGAAACTCGCTGGCGAGGTCGCCGAGCTGCGCGGCGAAGGCGCTATCGCCGAGATCCAGGAAGCCGTCAGGACCGTCGCGGCTGAGGGCCTGGGCTTGAATCCAAACGTCGACTACTACTCGGCCGGGCTGTACCACTCCCTTGGTATTCCGAGCGACCTATTTACGAGCATCTTCGCCACGGCCCGCACCGCTGGGTACGTAGCCCACATCGAGGAGCAGCTAAAAGGTGGCCGGCTCATTCGCCCACGGGGTGAATACACGGGTCCCAGGGACCGCAAGGTCATCCCGATAGCCGAACGGTAGACAGCCGTTCGCTCAGCTGGGTAATTCCTGGCCGCACGTGGGGCACGTGGGGCTGGGAAGCTCGGCTCCTTCGCCAATCGGCGGGTTGATGGTTGGTTCGAACGGGCTCGGCGTGCCGCACTTTGGGCACTGGTCGGGCGGCTTGCGGCCCCGGTCGTGGTCACCACAGACCTGGCACACCCACGTCAGGGCAATCTCGCGGACCAGGTCGGCGCGGCTGACGATGCCCACGAGCTTCAGACCCCGCAGGACCGGCAAGCGCTTAATCTTGCGATGGACCAGTAGGAAGCGCACCTGGTCGACGCTGGTGTCCTCCATCACGCTGACCACGTCGCGTGTCATGGCGTCACTGGCTGTAACTGCGTCAGGCTTCGCGATCAGGTCATACTCACTTATCAGCCCGACCATATGCCCGTGCTCGTCGCACACTGGCACGCCACTGATGCGGCGCGTGGCGAGCACGCGTGCTACCTCGCGCACCGGCGCGTCCTGGCCGACGCTGATCGCGTTCGGCGTCATGATCTCGCCGACCTTCATGGCCGCCCCTCCTGCCCCTTCGAGTGGGTTGCCCACCAAGCGTACTCCAACGTTAGGCCCGGGTTGAACAGGAGCGTTCCTCTATACTGGACGAACCCAGCGGCGCTTCGCCAGGCGTGCCGCATGCCCGACGCGTCGCCAGGCTGGATGAACTCTTGACCAACAGGGCTCTCGTACTCGTACTCGAGCCCGCTGAGCCCAAACAGTGTGCCGTTAACCGCGCCGCCCTCGCTTGTCAGCTACCTCGGGATTGCCATCCTGCTCGTCGCAGCGCTCTTGCTGCTCACAGGCCGGCTGTCGCCGCGCGTGCCCAACGCGGCCAAGAGTCGCCCGTACGAAAGCGGCGTCTCGGAACCGATCTCAACCCGAACCCGTTGGCCAGTGCGCTTTGCCCTGGTTGGCATGCTGTTTCTGATCTTCGATGTGGAAGCGCTGTTCTTCTATCCCTGGGCCGTCGTCCTGCGCGAACTGGGCTGGGGCGGCATCGTCAAGGTCCTTAGCTTCTTCGTCGTGCTCGGCGTCGGGTATATCTACGCCAGAGCGCGAGGTGCATTGGATTGGCAATGACTGCTGGTAGTGAAGACAACAACAAATCCGGCTCGCCAGGCTTCGTCCTCAGCCGACTGGAGGACTGGGCGCGCGAATCTTCGATTTGGCCGGTAACCTTCGGTCTGGCGTGCTGCGCGATCGAAATGATGGCCGCTGGGGCCTCACGCTTCGACATGGCGCGCTTTGGATCTGAGCTTTTCCGCGCCTCACCCCGCCAGGCCGATCTGATGATCGTCGCCGGGCGGGTCTCACAAAAGATGGCGCCCGTCCTGCGCGAAGTGTATGACCAGATGCCCGAGCCCAAGTGGGTTATCGCGATGGGTGACTGCGCGTCGTGCAGCGGCGTCTTCAATAACTACGCCCTGATCCAGGGTGTCGACAAGATCGTGCCGGTCGACGTGTACGTCCCAGGCTGCCCGCCTACGCCTGACGCATTGCTCGATTCACTCATCAAGCTGAAGCAGCGCATCGCGCTCGGGAGCCGAAACGTGCGCCACGGCGCCGAGACCGGCACTGGCGTGAGCATCGTGCATCGCGACACGTCGGGAACAAACGCCCGCTGATGGCCGTCGCGGAAGATCTGCAGGCCGTGTTCGACTCGGGTCAGATCAGCCTCCCAGCCGACGGCATCCCGACCGTACGCGTGGCGTTGGCGGGCCTGTTGGAAGCGGTCGAGCGGATACGGAGCCCTTTGGGCCACGCACGGTTCGTCGATCTCACTGCTGTCGACCATCTGACACGCGAGGATCGTTTCGAGCTGGTCTACCTGTTCTATTCGCTCGAACAACACCGGTGGCTGCGGCTCAAATCGCGCACTGACCATCAGGCCCCCAGCATCACCCCGCTCGTGGCGGGCGCAAACTGGTACGAGCGCGAAGTCTTCGATCTGTTCGGGATCGAGTTTCAGGGTCACCCCGACCTGCGGCGGATCATGCTGCCGGATGATTGGCAGGGCCACCCGCTGCAACGTACGGAGCCGCTGGGCAGCGAGCCGGTCGATTTCACGGTCACGCGGAAGGTGTATGGCTCTGACTGATCTTCCCACGCAGGTGATTTCGCAGCCCACTGCCGAGCGGGAGCTCCTCACCATCAACATGGGTCCCCAGCACCCGTCGACGCACGGGGTGCTACGCCTGGAGCTGGTCCTCGACGGCGAACTGGTCGTCCGCTGCCGGCCAGTGATCGGCTATCTGCACACGGGCATCGAAAAAACCTTCGAGTCCAAGACGTATGTCCAGGGCGTGGTGCTGACTGATCGGACCGACTACCTCAACCCGCTCGGCAACAACCTCGCCTACGCGCTGTCCGTCGAGAAACTGATGGGCTGCGAGATCCCCGAGCGGGCGACGGTTTTGCGTGTGGTGCTGGCCGAGCTCACCCGCATAGCCTCGCACCTGATGTTTATCGGAGCGATGGCGCTCGACCTGGGCGCTAGCTCACCTTTCCTTTACTGCTGGCGTGAGCGTGAGAAAATACTCGACTTTTTCGAGCGCATGAGCGGTGCGCGCATGATGACTTCGTTCATTCGGCCCGGAGGCCTGGTGCGCGATCTCGCCCCCAGCCTGCTGACCGACATGTCGAGCTTCGTCGATAGCATGCCAGCGTACGTCGACAGCTACGAGGATTTGCTCACCGGCAACCCTATCTTTCGAGAGCGGACCGAGGGCGTGGGCGTGCTGAACGGCGACGACGCGCTGGCGCTGGGCGTCAGCGGCCCAATTCTGCGCGCCTCCGGGGTAGCCCTGGATCTGCGCAAGGCGAATCCCTACTGCGGCTACGAAGGCTACGCATTCGAGGTGCCGACAGGCACCGTGGGCGACTGCTACGACCGCTACCTCGTGCGCGTGGCAGAGCTGCGGGAGAGCCTGCGCATCTGTCGCCAGGCCCTGGACCGGATGCCGAATGGAGCGGTGCAAACATCTGATCGCAAAGTCATGCCGCCGCCACGGCCAGAGCTTGCCAAGAGCATGGAATCGGTCATCCACCACGTCAAGCTGTGGACCGAGGGCATCCGCCCGCCCGTTGGCGAGGCCTATGTTGGCATCGAGTCTCCACGAGGCGAACTGGGCTTCTACATCGTGAGTAACGGCTCGGGCCGGCCGACTCGCGTCCACGAGCGGGCACCCTCGTTTGCCAACTTGCAGTCCCTGCCGCACATCATCGAAGGCGGAACAATGGCGGACGTCGTGGCCTGTATGGCGACCATGGACCCAATCATGGGCGAAGTCGACCGATGACCGAGACGTCAGGGCTCACCGGTGTGGGTTCGGGGGTGTTGTCGGAGAGCACGCGCACCGAGATTGGCAGACTCGCCGCGCTGTACCCCGAGCGCCGGACAGCGCTCCTGCCGGCGCTGAAATTGGCTCAGGCGGACGTGGGCTACTTGTCCCCTCAGGCCATAGCCGATGCCGCGGACGTGGTCGGCGTGCCGCACTCCGCGGCTCTGGAGCTGGCTCAGTTCTACACCATGCTGCACACCCGTCCGGTGCCTGATACGCGAGTGGTGGTGTGCGCCCAGTTGCCGTGCGCCTTGCGGGGTGCGGAGGGTTTGATCCGCGACCTGGACGCTGGTCTGCACCTCGAGATCGAGGCAGGCCTGGTCGAGGTGGAGCGAACCACAGAGTGCTTCGGCGCCTGCCACAGGGCACCCATGGCGCGGCTTGGAGACGAGTACCGCGAGAGCCTGGATGACCAAGGGCGCCTCCGCCTCGTCGACGAGGTGCGCAGGTTGATTGCTGGGGCGCAACACAACGTGGTCGGCGACGGGCTGCACACATGACCACGGCCGCGGTGAACTATGCCCCGACGCTGCTCACGCATCCTGGTCGGACGACCCCCATCAGCCTGGCCGAGTACCAGGCCGAGGCTGGCTACGTCGGCTGGCGTAAAGCGCTCACCGAGATGACGCCCGAGCAGGTAGTCGAGGAGGTCAAGGCCTCCGGGCTGCGCGGGCGCGGCGGGGCCGGATTTCCAACCGGCATGAAGTGGAGCTTCATCCCCAAGGCACCTGGGGCCAAATACGTGGCGGTGAACGCCGACGAATCTGAGCCGGGCACGTTCAAGGACCGCGAGCTGATCGAGATCGAGCCGCACCGGGTTCTCGAGGGCGTAGCGCTGTGCTGCTACGCGATCGGGGCACAGACGGCGTTCGTGTATATCCGCGGCGAGTACGTTCAGCCGGCTGACCGTCTCGAAGCGGCGATCGCCGAGGCCGAGGCGGCGAATCTCCTTGGCCAGGGCTGCCTGGGCACTCCAGTCAACGTGAACATCCACGTCTTTCGGGGCGCGGGGGCGTATATCTGCGGTGAGGAGACCGCGCTGCTCGAATCGCTGGAAGGTCGTCGACCGATGCCGCGCTCGCGGCCGCCCTTTCCGGCAGTCGAGGGCCTGTACCGCCGGCCGACTGTCATCAACAACGTCGAAACGCTGGCCAACGTGCCGGGCATCGTCGAGCGGGGCAGCAGCTGGTACACCTCGATCGGGACGCCTCCACGCAATACCGGGCCCAAGATCTTCTGTCTGTCGGGCCGCGTAAATCGGCCTGGCAATTATGAGCTGCCGCTCGGGGCCGTGACGGTGCGCGAGCTGATCGACGACTACGGGCGGGGGGTCATTGGCGGCAAAGCCGTCAAGGGTGTGCTCACCGCGGGCGTTTCGGCGCCCATCATGACCCCAGACAAGCTGGACACCAAACTCGACTACGACTCCGTGCAGGCAGCCGGCTCAATGCTCGGCTCGGCTTCCTTGATCGTGCTGGACGAAGACACGTGCATTGTCCGCGCGGCGGCGTTGATGGAAGACTTCTTCCGCCATGAATCCTGTGGCAAGTGCACGCCGTGCCGTGAAGGGACCTCGTGGCTATTCAAGATCCTGACGCGTATCGAGCAAGGCCGCGGTGCGCCAGGCGACCTGGATCTGCTCCTGTCGCTGTCTGGCGAGATCAGCGGCAAAGTCCTGTGCGCACTAGGCGACTTCGCCACGAGTCCCGTGGTCGCCACCGTCAAGCAGTTCCAGGATGAATACGTACAACATATCACCGACAAGAAGTGTCCCTTCGACCCATGGTGAAGCTTTCGCGGGCCCCCAGAGCTGCGGCCTTCTTCGGCGCGGCCGGTGTGCCTCTGCCCTTCGTGTGGGCCTCGCTGAACGGAGCCCGCTGCCACCCATGCTGAAGCTTGCTCGCAGCACCTCAGCGCTGTCCCGTGCCCGGCCGATGCCGCTCGTCTTCGCTTCGGCCGGCAGCCAACGCCGTGAGCGGGTGGGTGTGAGCAGATGACGCAACCGACGCCTGACACGGTCAGCCTGACCATCAACGGCCTGCCCGTCGTGGCGCCGAAGGGGATGCTGCTGGTCGAGGCGGCCAAGCTGGTTGGGCTCAACATCCCGATCTTTTGCTACCACCCCAAGCTCAAGCCGGTCGGCGCGTGCCGCATGTGTCTGGTGCAAATCGAAAAGCTGCCGCGACTCCAGACCGCGTGCACGACGCCCGTTGCAGCGGACATGATCGTGCACACCGCCAGCACCGACGTCGTCGCCGCCCAGAACGGTGTGCTCGAGCTCATGCTCGCCAATCACCCGCTCGACTGTCCGATCTGCGACAAAGGTGGTGAATGCCCACTCCAGGACAACACCTTTGCCTACGGCCCGGGCTCGTCACGCTTCACCGAGGAGAAGCGGCACAAAGAAAAGGCCTTTCCGCTCGGGGAGCGGATCGTGCTCGACCGCGAGCGTTGCATCATGTGTTACCGCTGCGTCCGGTTTCACCAGGAGATCCCCGGTGACGAAGCCCTGGCAGCCGTCCCGCGTGGCGCGGAAAGTGAGATCGCCACGCTGGACGGCGAACCGTACGACTCCATCTTTTCGGGCAATACGATCGAGCTGTGCCCCGTGGGCGCGCTGACCAGCCGTCAGTACCGCTTCAAGGCTCGCCCCTGGGACCTGGTCCGCACGCCGTCGGTCTGCAATGGCTGCGCCGTTGGCTGCAATGTCGAGGTCCACAGTCGCACCGAAACTGTGCTGCGCCTCGTATCGCGGGACAATCCGGCCGTCGACGATGGCTGGTTGTGCGATCGGGGTCGCTTCGGCAGTCTGCCCACACCCCAGAGCGGACGACCGACGCAACCGATGCTGCGCCAGCGGGACGGCCTGCTGTCCCCCGTGTCCTGGGACCAGGCGCTCGGCGAGGCAGCCGAAATCCTTGGTGGGGACGGCGGCGTGGTTGCCTCAGCTGATTTGTCCAACGAAGCCTTCTGGCTGCTCCAGCGCCTCAGCCCACGCCTGCGCAGCGGGTTGTGGCCGCCTGCTGAAGGCGCCTGGCCCGTTCAGGGGGCCCTGGCAAACCTGCCACGCTGTAAGAGCATCGTCCTGGTTGGGCTGGACGCCTGGCACGAGCTTCCAGTCCTGGCGCTGTGGATTCGCAAGGCGGTTCAGGCGGGCGCGAAACTGGTCGTGCTCGGACAGCGCAACGGACTGTGGCGCAATACCGCGCACTGGCTCCAAGGCGACCCCATGTCGTTGGTTGGGCCCCTGATCGAGGCCCTCCACAACGACGACTCAGGGGGTAGCTCGGCGATTGCCACGGCGGCGCAAGCGCTGCGGGGTGTCCAGCCGGCCGCGCTCCTGGCGCACCCGTCCCTAGTGCCGAACGGCCGTGCGCTCCTGGACGAGCTTGCGACTGCGCTCGGGGTGGCTGGCGGCACGGGCATGCTGGGAGCGCCCGCGCTAGGCGCCAACGGTCGGGGCGCGCAGGAGTTTGCACCCGATCTGGTCAATATGGAAGTCGATCGCGTCCTTGGCTCGAACGGCCTGCTCGTTATTGGTGACCCACCGTGGCCGACGATACCCGCGACGCGCCTCGTGCTGGCTACTGCGCAGCCAGTGCCTGAAGATCCTCGGATCGACATCGTCCTGCCGATGGCACACGCCTATGAACGCCAGGCGACGCTGACGAATCTTGAGGGCCGGGTTCAGCGCCAGGAAGGTGGCGCGGCGCCGCTGCCGCACGCTCGCGCGGACTGGGGCATTATCGCTGGCCTGGCCCAGCGACTCGGGTCCGCTTCCGGCGCCGACAACCTGGAGCTGATTCGTTCGCTGATGGCCGAGGAGTACCCGTCACACGCGGCAGCCCTGAGCGAGGAGGTTTTGGGCGCGCGTGTTTAGCATCCTGATCGACGTCGTCCGCTCGCTCGTCATCATCTTCGCCCTGCTGACTGGCATGGCCTACATGACCTGGTTTGAGCGGCGCGCCATCAGCCGCATGCAGGTGCGCATCGGCCCGAATCGAGTCGGACCGGCCGGGCTACTCCAACCGGTTGCCGACGCGCTGAAGCTGTTCTTCAAGGAAGACGTGCGCCCGAGCCTGGCCGATCGATTTTTGTATCCGCTCGCGCCCGGGATCTCTCTCGTTGCAGCCCTGGCCGCGTTCGCCGTCATCCCGATCGGCCCGACGCTGACCATTGGCGGACGGTCCATCGACCTGATCGTCCAGGACATGCCCGTCGCACTGCTGTATCTGATTGGCGCAAGCTCGCTGGGGGTGTATGGGATTGTTCTGGGTGGCTGGTCATCTGGCTCGAAGTACTCCCTGCTCGGCGCGCTCCGAGGCGGCGCCCAGGTCGTGTCGTACGAGCTCGTACTCGGGTTGGCGCTGGTGGGGGTCGTGCTTGTCAGCGGCAGTTTGTCGCTCAGCGACATCGTCGCTCAGCAAGCTCGCTCGGTACCGTTCGTCATCCTGCAGCCGCTCGGCTTCGTGCTGTACTTCACCGCGGCTGTCGCCGAGACGAATCGGGCTCCGTTCGACCTTCCCGAAGCTGAGCAGGAACTCGTAGCTGGCTACTCCACCGAGTACAGCGGTTTTCGATTCGGGATGTATTACATCGCCGAGTACGTGAGCGTGCTGACCGTGTCGGCTATCGCCGCGACGTTGTTTTTCGGCGGCTGGACCGGGCCGTTCAATCAACTGCCCGGACCGTGGTGGCT
>JBPCIO010000201.1:0-6307 GCA_051006215.1 Chloroflexota bacterium | reverse complement strand
CGCTTGGGGAGCGGTTCGATCGATTGCAGGAGCAGCTGGCGATCATCACCGGCTTGTGGACGACTCCGGCCGGGACGCCGTTCTCCTTCGCGGGCAGGTGCTATCAGGTTACCGATTCGCCAGGGCTACCGAAACCTGTCCAGCGGCCACGGCCGCCGATTGTGATTGGCGGGGGCGGCCCAAAGCGTACGCCGCACCTGGCAGCGCTCTACGCCGACGACTTCAACGTAGGGTTCCAGGGCCCCGACACAACCGCGGAGCGATTTTCGCGAGTGCGCCAGGCGTGTGAGGCAGTCGGACGTGATCCGAGCTCGCTGGTGTACTCGGCGGCGCTCACGGTATGTTGCGCCAAGGATTCAGCCACGCTCAACAAGCGCGCGGCGGCCATCCGCCGGGAGATACCTCAGCTGCGCGAGCAGGGTCTGTGTGGCACGGCGGCCGAAGTGGTTGAACGGCTAGCGCAGTATCACGAGGTCGGCACCCAGCGGGTGTACCTGCAGGTGCTTGACATGTCCGATCTCGAACACATTCGGGAGATCGCCCAGGGCGTCTTGCCGCAGGCGACCAGGCTGAACTAGCGCTTCAGCGTAGCCCCACCAATTCCACCAGGCGCTTCGCGAACTCAGGTCCGGTGCCGGTGGCTTCGTGCTTGAAGTAGACGTAGATGTCTTCGCATCCGCCCGCATCCCATTCCTGTAGGACGGCTGCCCAACGTTCGAGGTCGGTCTGCTGGTAGGCCACGTCACGCAGGCGGAAGTATGCGAAATCGGCCGTCCGAAGTGCGGGTGTACGCAGGGTCTCGCTGTGTGAGACGCACAGCGCGACGTTGTGCTGGCGCAAGCGGTCGAAAACGGCGTCCGTGAGCCAATCCGGGTTGCGGAACTCGAAGGCCGCCCGCGGACGCGGTGGCAGCCCAGCCAGGAATTCGCCTAACAGCGAAACGTCCAGTTCATGCTCAGCTGATATCTGGAACAGTACGACTGCCAGCTTGTCTCGCAGCACGGTGGCACGGCGGAGGAATTCAGTGGTGGTCGCCGAGGCTCCCTTCAAGTGCAGGATGTGGGTGATGCGGCGTGGTGCGCGCAGCGCGAGCTTGAACCGCGGCGGAGTTGCGGCCGCCCAGCCCAGCAGCGACGGCACCGTCGGCAAGCGGTAGAAGGTGTAATTGATCTCGACGGTATCGAACCGGGCGGCGTAAAAGGCGAGCATCTCGGATTGCGCGAGCCCGTGGGGATAGAACCGGCCCCACCACGCGGGGTACTGATAGCCCGACGTCCCGACTCGGATCACGTGTCAGGACACCATACCCCTGCTGAAGTCGTGCACGGGTGCCGATCCTTCAGAGACTACTATCGCCTGGGTGTTGGGGTGTTGCCATGACGTCGTCGCGTATTGACCAGTAGTTCGCGTGCAGCCTGTGCGCGGAGAACTTCGTGTTTACCGCGGGCGAGCAAGAGCTCCAATGGCTGCGGGGTGTGCAACAGGCTCCAACCCGCTGCCCGGTGTGCGTGCGTCGGCGGACACCCCCGCTGGGATGGCATCATTGCGCACATGCCGCCCAGCCCGGTCATCCCCAAGCGGATGCCGTTCGAAAAGTATCGGCCCAGTCTTCCTCTTCAACTGAAGGACCGCACCTGGCCTGATAGAAGCATCGAGCGTGCGCCGTTGTGGTGCAGCGTCGACCTTCGGGACGGCAATCAGGCGCTCATCGACCCGATGGATCCGGAGCGCAAGAGGCGCTTCTGGGAGGTCTTGCTCAAGGTCGGCTTCAAAGAAATCGAAGTCGGTTTCCCGGCCGCCTCGCAGCCGGACTACGATTTCATCCGACTGCTGATCGAGGAGGACCTGATCCCAGACGACGTCACGATTCAGGTGCTCACGCAGTGTCGCCGCGAGTTGGTCGAGCGCACCTTCGAGTGCTTGCGGGGCGCTCAGCGGGCGATCGTCCATTTCTACAATTCGACGTCCGAGCTGCAACGCCGGGTCGTGTTCGGCCTTGGCAAACCAGGCATCATCCAGATTGCTACTGATGCGGCGCGATGGTGCCGCGAGCTCGAGAGCAGCCTGCCCGGCACGCGCATTCGCTACGAGTATTCGCCCGAGAGCTTTACTGGCACCGAGCCGGAGTTTGCCCTCGAGATCTGCGAAGCGGTCGCCGAGGTGATCAAGCCGACACTCGACCGAAAGCTGGTCCTGAACTTGCCAGCCACCGTCGAGATGTATACGCCGAATGTGTATGGCGACGTCATCGAGTGGTTCAATCGGCACGTCCGCAATCGGGACAAGCTCGTTCTGAGTCTGCACCCACACAATGACCGCGGCTGCGCGGTTGCCGCGGCCGAGTTCGGCGTCATGGCTGGCGCGGACCGCGTCGAGGGCACGCTGTTCGGCAACGGCGAGCGCACTGGCAACGTCGATGTAGGCACCCTGGCCATGAACCTTTTCAGCCAGGGCATCGACCCCGCCCTCGACATCTCGGACATCGACGAGCTTCGTCGTGCAACGGAGTACTGCAATCGCCTGCCGGTCCATCCGCGCCACCCGTACGTCGGCGAGCTCGTGTACACCGCTTTTTCGGGCTCGCACCAGGACGCTATCAAGAAGGGTATGGCAGCGCTACCGCCTGACTATCACAGCTGGGAAGTGCCCTACTTGCCCATAGATCCCAAGCACCTTGGCCGCAGTTACGAGGCGATCATCCGCATCAACAGCCAGTCGGGTAAGGGCGGGGTCGCCTACATCATGCAGAGTGAGCACGGACTCGACCTGCCCAGAAGATTGCAAATCGAGTTCTCGAAGACCATTCAAACGATCGCCGAGGATAGCGGGACCGAGATTTCGCCAGACGACCTGTGGCGTGCCTTCGGCCTGGTATATATGCCCTCGAATCCACGGTTGCAGCTGCTGCATCACGAGGTGACCGAGGGCACCGACGGCGCTCAGATCAGGGCGCACCTGTTGGTTGACGGCAACCCGGTAACCGTGGAAGGTACAGGCAACGGCCCAATCGCTGCGTTCGTGGACGCGCTCGAGCGAAGTCTCGGCCTCGCAGTGGACGTCATCGACTACGCCGAGCACGCTCTTAGCGCCGGCAACGAGGCTAGCGCGGCGGCGTACGTCGAGCTCACGGACGGCCACAAGGCCGTGCGGTGGGGCGTGGGGGTCGACAAGAGCATCTCGTCAGCTTCACTCAAGGCCGTGGTCAGCGCGATCAACCATCAACGCGCTACCAGCGCATCCCCGCCTTAGCATGGGGGCGGTATGAAAACAGGAGTAGGCATCGATCCTGGGCTGGGACTGGCGCGCGCGGACCGGCGCGCTCTCGTTCAGGAGGCTGCCCGGCTGGGCTATGAACGTCTCTGGATGCCGGCCGGGATCACCGGCCGCAGCGTGTTTCAGAGTGCTATCGAGTGGTGGGCAGCGAGCGCAGACGTGGTTCCCGACGGGCTCCGCATCGGCATATCCGTGGTGCCGTTTCCGGGCTGGACTGTGCCGACCCTGGCCGCCGAAGCGGCGACCGTCAGCGAGATCACTGGCGGCAGATTCGTGCTTGGTATTGGACTCGGAAGTTACCCAGCCGACTCGTTTCGCCGTAGTTTCGGCCTGCCGATGCTGCCTCCGGTGGCGCTGACGCGTGACTATCTGGTGACCCTGCGCGGGCTCCTGGCCGGCGAGCGGGTCGAGTACACCGGCAAAGGCGTCAGCCTGCACGGTGTCTCGCTAGCGTTTAAGGCGCCAAGGGTACCCGTGTACCTGGCAGCCATGGGCCCGCAGATGCTACGGCTATCCGGAGAGCTCGCCGACGGCGTCACCCCCAACTGGAGCTCGCCAGAGCAGATCGTGTGGCTGCGCGAGCAGGTTGCCGAGGGCGCCCGGCGCGCGCGACGCAACATATCTGAGGTTCCGTTTGCGCAGTACATTCGCGTGTGCGTGGACGAGGACGAACCGGCGGCGCGGCGGGCGTTCGCCACGCAGGTGTTGGGGTATGCGATGGCGCGCCCAGGCCAGCCCAGGGATAAGGGCTACCGTGCGCATTTCGGTCGCATGGGCTTTGAGGAGGTCCTGACTCAGCTCGAGACGCGCCACGACGCCGGCACCCCGCTGGCGGAACTTGTCGATGCGGTTCCGGCCGAGCTGTTGCTCAAGGTCGGCTATTTCGGCCACCCATCCGGTGCCGCGGCTGCACTGAAGCGGCTAGCACACGGATTGGACGAGGCCATGGTCCGAATCATCACCGTGCGGGCGGGCGATCTGGACGCCTGCCTGCGTACCATTCGCGCCTGCCAACCCTCGAACTGGTGAGCGAGCCGGCCCACTTCGGGAGCTCAGGGTGATTGTGTACAGCCGAGGTACTGGACACAATCGGCCGCCGAAAGCGCAACCTGAGCGACATGATCCGGCTCTCGTCTCGACCGACCGCCAAGCTCTGAAGTTCCTCGAGTGCGAGCTCAGGCACACGTCCGCTTGAGACAGTGATGAGCGCACCCGCACTCGTGCGGTCGTCAATGACCTTGAACACTTGCAGCAAGCAATGGATGTGCTCTAACTAGCCGCTCAGGAGTAATCACAAGGCACCCCGGCGTTCACGGCCGCTCAACCTGGCCGCGATGGTTCTGGCTTCGAGTGCTGTCAGGCGTGAGGGTGATCATCGCCGCCAGGGCGAGCTCATGCCAGGTCACCCTCCACGCGACCATCTCGCTTCGCCGTCCACGATCCACAGCAGGCTGTGGATGGCGCGATGACCAGCCCTCAAGCTGAGGAACCGGGTTACCGCCAAATAGACCAACCACATCCGCCACGAGCTCGCCCAACACCTGCAAGTCACGAGGGCCTTTGAGAAGAAGCCGCCGAGCCTCCAACAAACCCAGGCCGATTCAGGAGGTCCTCTTTACGGAGTTGGCGTTGCCGTGGGGGTTGGGGTGGGGGTTAGGGTCGGTGTCGAGGTGGGCGTCGGGGTCGGGGTCGCCGTTGGTTGCTGGACGTCCACGGGGAAGGTGTTTCCGAAGCTTGGCAAGAATTGCGACGAACTTGGGTTCATTGGGTCGTACGCCCCGGAGACCCAGATCGTGCCAGGTTGCGGAACGATGTCCACGGAGCAACTGGTGGTGTCGGAGCTAGTGGGCGTACTGAGAACACACGGCAAAGGGTTCGGCGTAAGCATGTACGTAAGGGTCCAATTGACAGTGCCGCTGGGTTGAAAGGGTGGATTCGTCGTACCAACTGACATGTCTTTTACATAGGCGACGCAGGTGACCGGTGTCCCATCGGCCGTGACTGTTGGTGGGCAACTCAATGTGAGTGACGTGTTCGGACGAACATCACCCGTTGTTGCTGGTGTAATGGCGAGGCTGGGTTGAAGTCCCCCAAAGTAGCCTGCCTCCACGGCCGACAGACTATTCAGACCGACGATCGCGACCACAGCCACGACAGCGACGATCAGTCCATACTCTACGAGATCCTGCGCGCGCAGCCTGTGCCGCAACCGCCCCCGTCTACTAGCTACAGACTTCCACAACTTGACGCGCCTTGACCCTATCACGTGCTGAGCTAGGAGGTCTGCGTTGGCACAGGGAGCACACGCGGGTAGGGGTCCAGTGTCGGCTGATACGGTACAAACTGCCCCGTCAACGGATCAGCAGACCCTAGTACAGCCTCCGCGTCGGCAGCGATGGACAGCGGCTGCACTCCTCGGATAATCGCGGCTGCCACCAACTGCACGTTGCAGCTGACGTGGACGTAGACGCCATTGACGTTCGTGCGGACGCCATTGGCGTCGGGGCTCTGCATGGTCTCTCCTCGATACTCGACGATCGGAGGCGGCATTGGTGAGGCCTGGCAAATGGTCGCAGCTATCCCAAGGTTCCTGGCAATTGAAGCTGTCACGGTGTCTTGAACCAACTGGTCATTGCTCGCCGGGTCAGCGGTAGGAGGACTTGAACAGAGTGGCGGCTTAGATACCCAGCTGCACTGTGCAGCCGTACCGGCTCCATCGAGCGCGGCCGCCTCTGCTGCATTCTGCAACTCCTGCCGCCCGAGGAACAATCTCCCACCCTCAATTGCCATGGCGGCCATTCCCATGAGCATTAGAGCAGCAATTGGGAAGATAATGACAACTTGAGCGGGCTGCGTACGCCCGAACCGCAGGCGATTCACTTACGGGAAGGACCGCGCCGGTCCCGGATAGAGGATTATCTCTGAGGTCGTAAGTCGCATGTAGCATGGTCCCGAGCTCACGCATAGATCGTCCTTGGTCGCAGGCAATAAGGCCCATGCTCGGATCCACGGCGTGAGGATCTCGTATTTTTCT
>JBPCIO010000200.1:0-7658 GCA_051006215.1 Chloroflexota bacterium | reverse complement strand
AAGACATTGGTCGGTAACGACCCGACATACCTAGCGATAGTAGCGGCACCGTATGTGCACACCGAATGGCGGAACTGGGTGATGGTGGACTGCAGCGCTGCGCATGCCGGTGTTGGTGAACAACTAGATGCCATATCCGTGGTCGCCTTAGCATGCAGGTCGATTGGCTTCTGAAGACTGCGCTCGTCCGGTTGTGTATGAGACGGGTTGGATTGTGAATGCTGATAGCCGCCGAGGGCGCGCCGTCCACAACGGCATCCGCCGCACCAGGGGCACCGCGCCAAGGGCAAGACGCCGACGCTCACGCCCGACTGATTCTCAAAGTGTCAGCCACGTCGCTTCGTCGCAGCGAGGTGGCGGCCCACCAGGCTAGGCAAGTAAGCCGCACTCGCGACGCTGAAGAATATGGATAACACGCCGACCAGCAACGCGACTACGTATAGGTGCTCGATGTGCAGTCGCCCCAGGAGGGCTGCCGCCGGGATGGACGCCAGGAGAATCGCTCGCGCGACGTCGGCGAGCAGCATCATCGGACGGCGCTGGACTCGATCGATCCACACGCCGACGAACATCCCGAGCACCAGCACAGGTGCCAGCTGGACTGCCGTCAGCATACCCATTTGCATCGGAGTCGCTCCGAGCACCACCGCCGCCGTCAGCGGCAGCGCCAGACCGCCGACGTGGTCGCCGAAGAGCGAGATGCTGTGTCCCGCCCAGAGCTTGACGAAATCGCTGTTCACAAGAGAGCCGCCGCGGCGCGGATCAGTCGGCCGATGATCGCCTCGCGCTCGGCTTCGCCCGTGAGCTGATAATGCAGCTCGATACCTGGCGCAAGCGTGACTCGCCGCCAGGGTACCTCGAGCTTGATGTCGACGGCCGACGGGTGTACGTCGCGGTGAGTCTCGCCAGCAAATCCGAACTGAGCGCGGAGCGGACCGGCGCTGGCTGACCCGAAACTGCTGGCCTGCTCTGGAGTCCGCGCTTGGAAGTTGCTGGACTGCTCTGGAGTCCTCGATTGGAAGTGGCCAATGGCTTCAGTTGTAAGCGTCGGCCCAGCGCTGATTTGCTCGAGCTCGACCAGTGACAGGCCGGTCAGGGCACGTCGAATTTCAGACAAAGGGAGGTAGTTGGCCTTGAGGCGCTTTATCGACTCCAGGCGCAGCAGGTGTTCGCGAGTGTAGAGTCGTCGCTGGCCGCGACCGTTCGGCACCGGCAGCAGGCTCTGGGCTACGTAGTAGCGGATGGTGCGCGGAGTGAGCTCAGTGCGCGCCGCCAACTCTGCGATCGAAAAAGTGACAGACTCTGAAGGCGGCATGTACCTAATATGACAGCTTTACGTCAAAGTGTCAAGGCAGTTCAAGGACTTGTTCATGGCACGTCGGAGTAAGCCAGGCCGTGGTTGCCCTATCGACGCGCGAGGCCGATAAGCGCTTCGCGGCGCGTGTCGCCATCCTCAACCTCCAACCGACGGGCGAGTACTTCGCGAATTTCTCCGGCATGGGTCGTTGAGACGTCTAACTCGAAACCCCCGGCCTCTCGAGCACACCAAGCCGGCAACAACTTATAGGCACCTACCGGTAGATCCCAATGACCTCAGACTGTGCGGCTAGCGGCATCGGCACAGGTCGTGTGAAATGCACTCGTGCTCCGCGGTGTGCTCCTCGATGTGGGCGGCACTCTGTGGCCTCAACACCCGCCTCGCGTCGGTCTCGACCCGCGTTTAGAAGCCCTCCAGCGTCTGCTGCCGGCCTTGGAACCCACGCGCGCATTGGCCGTCCTTCTCGAACACGTCCGGCGCGACACTGGATTGGAGCAACACCCGCATCAATTGCTTGCTGAGGCGCTCCGGAGCCTCTATTCCGGCGAACCGGAAGCTGATCCAGCGTCGGTCAGGCGTGCACTGTGTGTGCCCGCCATCTCGAGCCTGAGACCGTATCCGGGTACCTCCGAGCTACTCAACGTCCTCAAATCGCGCGAACTTCGGTGCGTGATCGTAAGCAACGTCGAAGTCCGCGGAGCCCTCGAGTATGAGCGCGACTTCGAAGATGTCGGCATCGCGCACTTGGTCGATGCTGTCGTCACGTCGCTCGAAGTTGGATTCCGCAAGCCTCACCGCGCAGTGTTCGAGGCGGCCATTTGGGCTGCCGGCTGTGCACCTATGGAGTGCGTGATGGTTGGCAACTCAGAGGAAAACGACATCGAACCGGCGGTCGCACTCGGGTTGCGAGCCATACGAGTCGCCATCGAAGAACCGTGGCCACAATCCAGCGCAGCCGATCGGATGGTAACCAACCTAGCTGCCGTATCTGAGCTGCTCAGCTGCTGGCGCTAAACTGGGTCGTCGTGGCCGACAGTCGTCCGCGCACGATGGGGACTACTTCCGATGGCAAGAACAGCATCGTCGACGAGATGTCGTTCTCACACACGGTCTGATCTGACGTGGTGGAATCTGCCGGCCCCGAGTCAGTTCTGGAGGCGTTTGGCCTCCGCCACGTCCGCTATAGCCCGCTCGATCCGCGGGGGCATCCCTGGTTGATCGAAACAGACGATTGGCAGGCGGTTCTGCGCCGCTCACGCGCTGGATTCAAGCACGTCCAATGGCTGCACCGGTTTTTAGCTCGGCTTGCTGCGGCGGAGTTTCCTGCGCCGCGACCGATGCCGCTGCTGGGCGGTGCCAGTCTGGCGCTGCTAGGCGGCACGGTCTGGGAAGTCCTGTCCTTGCTGCCCGGCAAACGCTTGGTTTGGACCCCAACCGTACCGCTGGAATCAGCCGGCGCACTCCTGGCGCGCTTTCACCTAGCCTCGCTGACCTTTTCGCCGGCGGAGCAGCGGCCAGAGGCGCTGCCACTGGATCAATGTCATCCGGTCGCCGCGCAAAGTATCGCGCGTAGCTTCCACGAGGATCTTGCGGATGTGGGTTATTTCCATACAACGTGGTGCGTCCTGCATGGCGACTGCACGTCTGCGAACATGCTCATTGACGAGCAGAAGCGCGAGGTGGTCGCGATGATCGACTTCGAACTCGCGCATATGGGGCCGCCCGAGGCCGACATCAGCTTCGCGCTGTGGGTTATCGGTCGCACCGAGCAGCCCGCCGTGACATTGGACGACGACCGCATTCGCGCATTTGTCAAGGGCTACCACAAAGTCCGGGCGTTACCAGCAACGGTGGTACGAGCAATTCCGCTATATCTGGTAGGCCGCGGTCTCCAGATGCACGTACGCATGGAGCGCGTTGGCAGGGCCGACGAGATTCAGATGCAGCGGCTGCGGTGGCTGCACACCCATCGCCCAACCCTGGAGGACGTGGTCGCATCCGCGTTGGAGGCAGGCGCAAGCTCCACCGGTGCCTGAATCTCATCGGGCGGTTCGCACAGGTCTGCTGAGCGTGAGCCACCGAAAGAGTCATGGCCTCAGTCCACCGGCCGCGATTCCATCAGTTTGGCTATGCCACCCAGTCGATGATCCTTGACTTTTGATTCCACGGAACCTGGGCTGGGCGATATTCCTTCGGCTCGCCCTCCTGGCCGACATCGGCGACGATCCTACTCGCTTCGCCGACGCACGTGGTCTCAAGGCGTATGCCGGTGCTGCACCAGTCACCCGTGCCAACGGCAAGAAGCTGGTGGTCCTCCACCGGACCGTCAAGAACCAACGCTTGGCCGCGGTCGGCTATCTCTGGACTTTCGCCGCGCTACGTCCAAGCTCCGGGCGAAGTAAGTTCCAGGGCCTTCCGAGTAATGTGGGTCAAGTTCCGCGGCAGTACAGTGAGACAGTACGGTAGGTGCGGCGGTGAGTCGGCGCGACGCTGCAGCCGTGAGTTTGGCCGTGTTACCGAGCTGAGCTACCAAGGGCGAGGTGCCGTGCTTCGTCGGCTCGGTCCAGCAAGAATTCGATCAACCGGACCCATTGCCTGATGGCCGTATCTGGCGTTAGTTGCCAGCCTTGCGAGGGATGTTGAACTTGCGGTACGCCATCAGCCAACTGGCGTAACGTGCTTGCGAGAACGCTCCAGCGGCCAGCAATGGCAGCCGTGTAGCCCAGACGCACCTGCTCGACATCGCCGTCCCACTCAGCATCGCGCAGGCCCGCAACGTACCCAGCGAAGACGACTCGGTCTAACTCGATTGCCCGCTCAGCATCAAACTCACCGCGCCGCATCGTTCCGAACACGAGCGTGGCGATGTCGGCTCCGACCGGGCCCGGTCCGACCTGTTCCCAGTCAACGGCGACCGTCTCCAGTTCGCCGTCTGAACGACGCCTGGCGAACAGATTGGCTAGCGACGACTCGTGATGACAGAGTGTCTGCGGCAACTGCGAAAGCATTTGCATAAACAGCCCCTGGTCCTGCAGCAAGTGGGCTGCTCTCAGACCAATGTTGGTTCCGAATAGACGTTGTACCGGCGGAAGCTGAGTGACCTGCTGAAGCTCGGGCAGGAACCCTGGAACCTGTTCGACCCCCGCCCCATGGCGATTCAGCCAGGGATTGAGCCAGGAGTATGTCGGAAGCGCTCGCGAGACGAGATACGACCCGTTGAAGGCGCCCAGGTGTCGCGCCGCCAGGCCGAACTGCTCGAGCGGCCAGCGGCGCGCGTACAGGTCGGTCAGATCCTCCAACCACAGCCAGATCGTACCCTGTTCGTTTTCATCGATCCCAAGGACCCGAGGCGCACGTAGCGGGCCGGGGAGGTCGACGAGCAGCGAAGATCGATACGCCAGGATCTCGCGTCTACCAGTCGATATGTCCACTCCGCGACGCTCGAGCGCCTCATGCCCAAAGACCTTGAGCACGCTGGACCAGGGAACAAGTTGATCCATGTCATCGACTGCCCAACCGGTGAAGCGAGCAAGTGTCCTGCCAGGCAAGACGGAGTGATACGGTAGGACGCTCCACTCCCAACCGCGCAACCGGGCCGTGCTGCAACGCAGGGCTTGGCGCATGACCGGCTCGAGCTGTGTTCTGCCGGCTGCGTAGACCTCCGCAGGATCCTCGCTCACCTAGGACTCCGACCCGATGGTCTCACGGTATGTACTGATGCTGCCGCTGGTAGGCCGCGGGCGTGCTCTCTCAGCGACGGCGACGGGCTGGGTCCATTGGCGAGGTCGTAATACCAGAGGAGCTGCACCTCGTCGGGGAACTCGGCGTACGCGCCTGGGTGGATACCGCGCAGTTGGCAGCCCTGGTGCGCGTAGAACCGGCACGCGCCCACGTTGGTGTTCTGGGTCTCGATCTTCAGCCAGCGGCAGCCCCACTCCCGCGCCGCCTGCACCGCGGCCACGAAGAGCTGATGCCCGATGCAGCGCCCGCGCGCCATCGGATGGACGCGGATGTCCCAGAGCGCCGCGAGGTCCTCCCGCCCCTCCAGCAGGTCGACACCGGGCGTGCGGTGGGTCAGGATGGCCCCGCCGAGGCGCGCACGGCTCTCTCCTTCGTACGCTGCCAGGATGGTCCAGTTCGCCAGGTCCCACTGCCTCGCCCAACGCGCTGGCGGCTCGAGATGGTCGTAGTCCTTCTCGTACGGGACGTCCAGGCGCCGCTCCGTCAGCCGCCAGCCCCCGAGCCCGTTCTCGAGCACCTGGACGTCCAGAACCGACCTGACCACGAACCGGCTGGGCACCCAGCCATACTCGGCCAATGCCGAGATCGTGCATCCGCATCGCTTCCGCCACGACGCCGGTCGTCGCCTCGTCGAGGCGGTCGATCTACCGACTGTCGCTGCATGGCTGGGTCACGAACGGCTTGACACAGTCCGGATCTATTCTCAGCCCGACGAAACCGCGCTCGAGCGAGCTGCTGCAGTGCTAGAGCGTCAGTAGACATATGCCCCTCTACCCAGAGATCGAGCCACACGAGCACGGCTTCCTCGACGTGGGCGAAAGCAACTTCGTTTACTGGGAAGTTTGTGGCAACCCATTGGGCAAACCAGCCCTCGTGCTGCACGGCGGTCCTGGGTCTGGCTGCACACCTGGATGGCGGCGCTATTTCAACCCTGACTTGTACCGGATCGTGCTCCTCGACCAACGTGGCTGCGGACGGAGCACACCGCACGCGAGCGATCCCACGACGGATCTCAGTTCAAATACCACCCGCCACCTGCTGGCCGACCTGGAACTCCTCAGGAACGGTCTCGGCATCAACGATTGGCTGGTGTTCGGCGGCTCCTGGGGGTCGGTCCTCGGACTCCTGTACGCGGAGCAACACCGCGAGCGAGTTTCGGAACTGGTCCTCTTCGGCGTCGCCACCGGCCGACGACTTGAGACAGACCTACTCACTCGGGGTCTTGGGCGGTTGTTCCCCAAGGCCTGGGCGCGTTTCCGCGATGGGGTCCGGGTAGCTGATCGCGACGGCGACCTCGCCGACGCCTATCACCGCCTCCTTTGCGACCCCGAGCCCGCGGTACGTCAGCGGGCCGCGCGGGACTGGTGCGACTGGGAGGAAGCAATCGTGCCAACGTCCCCGAGACCGAACCCGCGGTACGAGCAACCTGAGTTCCGGATGGCGTTCACGCGCATTGTGACTCACTATTGGCGGAGCGGCTCCTGGCTTGACGAGGGGGTCGTCCTGAGAGACGCCGGTTCACTGGCAGGCATTCCAGGCGTCCTAGTCCAGGGGAGTCTCGATCTTGGCAACCTTCTGGGCACGCCCTGGGAACTCGCTCACTCATGGCCAGGCAGCGAACTCATACTCATCGACGACACGGGACACGGCGGTGGCTCCAACATGTCCGACGCGCTTACAGCGGCTACAAATCGTTTCGCGTGCCGCTTCTGAGCGTCTTGCCAGAAGCCGGGATGTCCTTTGAGATCGTTGCCTTTGGATTCCGGAAGCCAGGTCGGCGGCGATCGAGAGTCTCGAGGACAGCCATACACCGTACTTCGCCAAGAACTTCTACGTTGTGGCGATGATGACGTCCAAGGGGAATGTTTCATTGGATTCAGCTTTGGCTCCATTCAAGGAATAGAAACCCAGCGTGGGCCGACCGTACTGTTACGCACCAGCGGACCGCGGAATCGGGCTGCAGTGCGTGCTGGGATCGTCGGGCCGGTCCGCCCATGGCCAGCCACGCGCGCCATTCGCGGCGCGCGTACGATCGAGTGCTTGCCGGCGGCACCGCAACCTGACCGCCGCGGCTGATCCTCGCGGGCGCTGTAGGACACTCACCGCGTGCTGATGCTGAACAGGCCCAATCTCCAACATTGACACCGGTGGCGAATTCCAAGTGAATGGTGCTTATGGTCGGAGGACGGTTGGCAAGTGGCGCTCGCGGTTCATCGCCGAAGCCGTGCCCGGCCTGCTGGATGAACCTCGCAGTGGCGCGCCACGGCGCATTGGCGATGACCAGGTCGGCCAACTTCGCCTTATTTCGGGCTATCCATTGCTGATCCAGGTCCCCGAGCTGCTGGAGGCCGAATGGTTGCAATGGTGGGTACGCACATACGGAACGTCGCCGGCATGGTGCGGCACCGCAGGGCTGTAGCGGTTCTTCACAGTCCAACCGCCCCCGCCGCGTTTCCGCGGAACAGGTCGCCGTCCCGGATGTACCGGCGGAGGATGACGAGCGATTGGTGCCCGGTCTGCTGAGCGATCTTGCGCTCCTCGACACCGGCGGCCGCGGCGCTGGTGGCCAGGCCGGCGCGCAGGCTGTGGCCGGCCCAGC
>JBPCIO010000199.1:0-5356 GCA_051006215.1 Chloroflexota bacterium | reverse complement strand
CGTCTGCAAGCGCTCGTCTCGGGACTGGTGCGCCATGACCACGCGACACGTCACTGTCGCTGCCTCGTTCGGCGCACGGCCGGTGCTGGACCTGGACACCACGGTTCCGGTGGTCGTTCTGCAATTGGTGACAAATCCATTCCATCACGGCACGCTCGGCATCGTTCGCAGTCTGGGCCGCCTGGGGGTTGCCGTGCACGCCTTCTGCGACGATCGCTGGACGCCTGGCGCATGGTCTCGATTCTCGCGCTCTGCAGTCATCACCCGCCCCAACCAGAGGGGTGCGGACGACGTGCTGAAGCGACTGCTGGGCCTTTCGGATCGATTGGGCCGGCGGCCCGTCCTGATACCGACAGACGACCTGGCAGCCTTGCTGGTCGAAGAACACGCGGACGTGTTGAAGCCTGCATTTCGTTTTCCGGACCAACCCAGGGGGCTGGCCGATACGCTCTCGAGCAAGAAAGAGCTGTATCTACTTTGCAAGCGGTTTGGCATCCCGACGCCGGAGGTCGCATTTCCGCGCTCCCGTGACGACGTCCTACAGTTTATCGATGGCACACTATTTCCGGTGGTGGTCAAGAGCATTGACGCTCGTCTGCTCCGCCAACGCCCCGGCGCCAAGAGCGTCTTGGTGGCCCACAATGCTCGCGAGTTGATCGACGCGTACGACCACATGGAAGTGGTCGAATCACCTAATTTACTGTTGCAGGAATACATTCCGGGATCGGCCGAGACAATCTGGATGTTCGACGGGTACTTTGACTATGATTCAGCCTGCCTTGCGAGCTTCACTGGCCACAAGATTCGACAATACCCGCCCTACACAGGTGTAACAACGTTGGGCATCTGCCTCCCGAACCCGGGCGTCGAGCGTATGACACACGAGCTCATGCAAACCGTCGGTTACCGCGGCATCGTCGACATGGGATACCGCTATGACGCGCGCGACGGTCAATATAAGCTGCTCGACGTTAACCCCCGCATCGGCGGCACATTCCGTCTTTTCGTCGGTATGGAAGGCATGGACGTCGTGCGAGCACTGTACCTCGATCTCACCGGTCAGCGGGTGCCTTTGGCTGCGCCACGTTGGGGCCGCAAGTGGCTGGTCGAAAACTATGACGTTCCCTCGTCGATACGGTACATGCGTGATGGTAGGCTAACGCTCAGCCAGTGGGTTCGTTCGTTCCAGCGCGTGGAGGAAGCCGCGTGGTTCGCACGTGATGATCCGCTGCCGTTCGCTGTCATGGGCGCCAGGTTCGGGCTGTCCGCGCTCAAGAAGTTGCGGCCCACCCCGCTCCGCACCCGCTGACTGGGTCTGGCTGAAGCCTCTGCCCGCAACGGGTTGCGGCAGAGGCTTACTTGCGACCGCGCTGCTATTGCCACTAGCATGCTCGCCCCGGCGCCTCCGCAGACCTGCGTCCGTGCGTGCCGGGGTGCAGGAGATGACGAGCTACACTGACACAGCGCGACGGGTCGCCAGTCGCTTTTCCCTTAGAAGCGCTCTGCGCAGCGCTGCCCTCGCGGCGGGGCTAGTCATCTTGCTGGTGGCGCCTCCACCCGCACCCGCGGATCCGTTGCCCGCGTATGCCGACCTCATTCTGGCGGATGGACCGCTGGCGTACTGGCGCATGAACGACACGAATCTCACGCGCATGTGGGATACGAGTGGCCACGGCGGCATAGGCATGTTTTCAGGTAGTGCCGGTCTCTCTCGCTCACGCGATAGTCCCGTCCAGGACGACCCCGGCGGGCTCCGTTTCGACGGAGCAACCTCGAGCGCGAGCGCGCCGCTCAAGTTAGCCGGCCGCAGCGCGATCACGTTGGAGTTCTGGATGGCCTGGGATAGTTTCGCCGACGATGATCGGCTAGCGTTCGAGCTGACCTCTGGAACCGGCACCTACCAAGCGACCGACGGCTTCCTGGTCAACCCGAATAGCGCATTCTTCCCGGGCCATTTTGAAGTTTCGCTCGGCGACGGCTCCGGAAGCTCCTCCAACACGGTGCTCTTCAATCGTCCCACAGCCGGCGACTGGCACTACTACGCCATCCTCCTCGATCGATCGGCGCCGAGTGACCGCCAGATCGTGCCGTACGTAGACGGTGTGCAGGTCAGCTACACCCAGCCGGCCGACTACGCTCGCGCCCCAGCGCCAGGTCAGAATCGCTTTGCCGACGGCGTGCTGTCGCTCATGTCACGTGGCGGAACCGATCTGTTCGGCGCGGGTTCGTTGAACGAGGTGGCAATCTACCCGGCCGCGCTTACCGCCTCGCGCATAGCCGAACACTTCCAGATCGCTACTGGCGCCGCCACCCGAGATGTTGGCACGTCGGTCCAGGCACTCACCCCGAGGCGCATCCCCGTCACCGCACCCGAGCTGCCCAACCCATTGCGGGGTGAATACGAGTGGTACGGGGACCCGGTCGCCCCACCCCAATGGCCGTTCCAGGACTCGTACACGCGTTTATATTGGAAGGAGCTCGAGACGGCGCCTGGAGCGTACGATTTCTCCCGCATCGACGCGCAGCTTGCCAGCGCTGCCGCGCGGGGTGGCCGTTTCGGTTTTCGAGTGATGTCGGCGTGCACCGGGTGCGGCGAGGGCGAGACCGCTCTACCGGAGTATTTGGCCAGCTCCAGCGGGGCCTGGTACGCGTCGGTCGGCGGTGAACGCTTTCTCATCCCCGATTGGAACAACGATCTCTATCTCACGCGCTGGGAAGCCCTGATGGCAGCCCTGGGTACGCGCTATGCCAACGATCCGCGCATCGGCATTATCGACATTGGTGGGGCTGGTAACTGGGGCGAGTGGCACGACTATCCGTATGCGGAGCAGTACCCGGGCCCTCGCGGCCAGATGCCGCTCAGCGACCGAAATGCCCAACGCATCGTGGAGGCCAGCCTGGCAGCGTTTCCGCCCAACAATCACTTGCTGGTCATCCGCACCGCGAACAGCGCCGCGCTACGGTATGCGTTCAGCCGATCACCACACGTGGGCCTGAGGCTGGACTGCCTGGGTGGCGGCGCGGCGATGGAGGGCGACCGCGAGGCTCTGTCCAAAGTGTGGGATGTCGCTGCAGATCGCTGGAAAACCGCGCCAGTCGTCACGGAGTGGTGCGCGACAATTGCCCCAAGCACAAACTTGTTCCAGACATTCGGGGTGCCCCAGGTGCAGGAGTTTCACGTATCCATGCTGAGCAGTGGAAACTTTGTGAAAACGGACGCCGGGCACCTGAACGGTTATTTGCCTGCTGAGCAAGACGGCTTCATGGCTGCCAATAAACTGGCCGGATATCGGTTCGCCTTGACCAAACTCAGTCTGCCCAGGGTGATCCCCTCAGGCGCCGACTTCACGATCGAGGCGGAGTGGGAGAACACCAATGTGGCTCCGGCCTACCTGGCTTTTAACGTCATGTATCAGTTGCGTGACGCCGATGATGCCATCGTGTGGCAAGGACGATCAGGCATTGACCTCCGACAGCTCCTCCCAACAGGCGGGTCGCCGACCAGCTGGTCGGACCGATTCACTCTCGACGGGACGAGTCCCGGAACGTACGCGCTTGACATCCAGGTGCTTGATCCTGGCCAGATCAGCCCGCCTTTGAACCTGGCAATGGATGCACGGCAGCCCGACGGCAGCTACCCGCTGGGCAGCGTTTCGGTTCGCTAATCCGCTTGACAACCGCGCAAGGAAGCAGCCGTGAGCGGCCGAACGGCTGGGCGGTGCTCGTGTTGATGGCTGGCGTGCTGTACGTCAGCCTGATCGTCTGGCTTGCCCCCGCCCAGTTCCAGGGAGATGAGGCCGCCTACCTCCAACTCGCAGACAATCTGACGCACGGCTTCTTTTCGCCGCCCGGACAGATTCACCTCTGGTGGGGACCCGGCTATCCACTGGTGCTCGCGCCGTTTGTCGCGCTTGACGTGCCGGTGCTCGCCATGCGTCTGCTCAACGCTGGTTTCATGCTTGGCGCGAGTGTTTTCGGCTTTTGGACAGCGCGCCTGTTCATGCCACGGCGCATAGCCATCGTGGCAGCTGTGTACCTGGCTGTGTATGTGCCCGCCGTCGTCGAGTTGCCGTACTTGCTCACTGAGTCGCTCGCTCTCCTGCTGGCAAGCGCCTGGATGTACGCGTTCTGCAGAATGCAACTGCCGACCCCTAGTGGACCAGCTACGAGGGGTTCTGGAGGTGTGCTCCTGGGCGTGATCTCCGCAGCGTTGTTCGCCTACCTGGCGGTGACCAAGGTGTTCTTCGGCTGGGTGCTCGTGGCAAGTTTGGCGACGTCACTGGCGCTGCTAGCACTGAGGCGGAGGTCGGCCTACGGCCGCTGGGCGGCCGCATTCGGGCTGGCGCTGCTGCTTTGCTGCCCGTACCTGCTGTACACCTACTCCGTCACGGGCAGACCCTTGTACTGGGGAACCTCAGGCGGATTGTCGTTGTACTGGATGTCCTCGCCCTACCCTGGCGAGCTCGGCGACTGGTTTCCCATTGACGCCATGAAAAACGATCCACGCTTGGCGCCAAACCACGCGGCGGTGTACGCCCGCATCCAGAACCTGAATGAGCTTGACCGAGACGACGTCCTCCGAGCGGCCGCGATTGAAAACATCGCCAGTCACCCCGCCAAGTACGCGTTCAACTGGATCGACAATCTTGGCCGCTTGGTGCTGAATTTTCCCTACACGGGCACACCGTTCAACCTTCGCTCGGTGGCCGTGGCGCTCATGAACGCACCCGTGCTTGTTCTGCTGGCCTGGTCAATCGTGCTTATGGCTCGCCGGCGGCAGCCAGTGCTTCCAGGTATTGGGGGCCTGGCGATGGTGGCTGGCATCGCCGTGTTGGGCAGTTCGGCGCTGAGCGCCTACCTGCGTCAACTCGTTCCGCTGATTCCGTGGTTAACCATCGCCACCTCCGCCACGGTCTGGCCGGCGGTCGCGGCGTGGTCGAATGGCCATTCGCGCTGGCATCGCCACGCTGAACGGTAAGGCCGCCGCCAGGCATCCACTTTGTTGCTCTACGACTGCCACTCTGCGACACTACCCAATAGGCAAACCGTTAGATCATGGGCCCCGCCGGAGCGTGTTGGTTGTTCGTCGCGCGGGCTGTTGCTCCCGAGCAGCGCCCGAAGCGCGGGGTGTGGCTGATAGCTGCGGTGCTGGCCTTGACGATAGCTTCGTGCGCGGGCAGATCGACGCTGACGGCCGGCACGACAGAGCCGGCGGGCGCGACTAGCGAGCCTGAACCAACTGCGCCGGTGGCGTCGCCGACCGAGGTGCCCGCGTGGCAGGGACTTGGCCACGTCTTCCTCATCGTGCTAGAAAACCGCGGCTATTCGGAGGTCATGACCAGTCCCGACGCCACGT
>JBPCIO010000198.1:0-36897 GCA_051006215.1 Chloroflexota bacterium | reverse complement strand
ACCCTTGAGCGCCGATCAGCCTGATAATGCGAAGAAGTGCGCCGCTCTCGGCGTCGCCCGTACTGTTGGCCCGTCAACCCTCTTGCCGGCAACCGTCAGGTCTGCCGCGCTCGATCTGCTCAACAACTCGAGCTACCGTAGCAACGCGCGTCGACAGCGCGATGCTATGGCGGCGCTGCCTGGGGTCGAGCGCGCGGTGGTGTTGATCGAAGAGCGAGTCAGCGCTCGCGGGACGGTCTGGGCGATAGTTGCGTAGCAAGGCTGAAGATCGCCGCCACAGATAAGCGCGCGGTCCAACCCGCACGGAGGCGGAGTAAGGACGTTGTCGAGTCCCGCCTGGTCAGCCGCTTGGAGGATCTCAGCCCTGGAAGCGTTCGGCCTAGCAGATCGGGCTACTCAATGTGAATTAGTGCCGCACTGACGTTGTGGGCATCTTCCCCCAACGACCGCGCTGTGATTCGCCTAGTAGGCGCCATCCTGACTGAACAAAATGACGAATGGCAGATCGCTCGGCGTTACTTCACCACCGAGTCGTTAGCGAAGCTTCGCTCCCTCCCGAGCCCGACACGCTGCTGACTGCATCACCGGTCGAGGCAGCCTAGCGATCACCGCTGCTGGGAACCACAGCACGCAACCCCACCCTTGACGGCACATGACCCAGGCCGGTTGGCGCCCCGCGGTGAAGTGCCGTCTGTCCTGGCTTCCCGGGCCGGCGCCTGACCCGTACGATCGACAATTTGGCATCGGCTCAACTCAGGGTCACGTCGTCGCGCCAGCCAGCCCAGCCGCTCGCTCTAAACTGCGCAGATCGACAGGAACGGTTCGGCCACTAGCTGTGTTGCTATCTCGAGCGTAGGCTTCTGCTTCCGCCGGGGTGGCTCGGGCGCGACCAACTGTCCGCGATCGCCGCGTCACGTCGTCGGATCGTGTCGGTCCACAGCCATGGTTCAGCGCACAGGGCGCGGTAAACGTCGCAACCGGCGCCGCTGCCATTGCATCTAACGCTGATAGGGGCGCCTGGGCCTTTTCATGGCGGCTGCGCGCTCGAGGCAGGTTTGTCCGGACATGTTGAGCGTCAGGCCAGTTGATTGCCAGGGCCCTCACATACGGCTGATGATGATCTGCCCACGTGTCAGCGACGGGCCGGTTGCGTTCGTACGATTCTGTGCGTGTCGCCAGATCTCGACTCCATCGCGCGACGTCACTACGTGGAGCCCACTCAGAGAGCAGGCCGGGCTCTCCTACAGCGTGGGATAACCGGGCCCGTCGTGATGCTGAACCTGCTGCGGTTCCGCGCGGTTGCGGACTATGCGGCCACGCCCGAGCTTACGCCGGCCGCGCCGATCAGCGGCGCTGAGGCCTTCGCACGGTACGCCGCGTCTACCCTGCCCCTGCTGCGCGCCAGCGGTGGCAACCTGGTGTTCCTGGGTGCCGGGGCTGGCGTCCTCATTGGCCCAGAGGAGGAGCGGTGGGACCAAGCCATGCTGGTGCGCCAACGCAGCGTGAAGGCTTTCCTCGCCTTCGCCGCCGATGAGGCGTACCTCGCTGGGCTTGGTCACCGCACCGCTGCGGTTGAGGACTCGCGGCTGTTGCCGTTGATCGAGCTGCCCGCCCCGACCACGTAGGCTGTTCCGCATCGCGAGTGCGCACCCCGCAGGTTCTGCTGCCGCCTGCGAGTTGGGGATGGACTGGCGTCCCCGAATCAATCGCGCGGCGCGAGGCCCTGAGAAATCTGACGGAGTGGAACACGGCGCCCCAACGACAGATACGCGGTTGTGCGAGAAGACGTCGTTCTCGGAGTCCTTATCGGATGGTGGTCCTTGGGACGTCGATTGAAGTTGGTGATGTCGGCGACTCGCTTACGCTAGGCACATGCTGCTTCAGAGCCTGTCCAGCGGCGCGGTTTCTGGGCGTTCGGATGTGCGGCGACGTACGTTCGTGCCTGCCACCACAGGTCGGCCCAGCGGCGCCAATCGTGGATCTCCTGATTCGGCTCTTTACGGCTGCGCGCGACAAACGCCGGCAGCCAGTCGCGCCCGGTGGGCTGTCCGGTAGGTTGGTAGCGTAGATCGAAGCTCCAGCGCACACCATTGCTAAGGTTGCGCAGCGAGGAATGCATCGTCAGGCGGTGCATGAACAGAGCGCTGCCCCGCTTCATCTCGACCGGTATCCCGCTCGATCCGCGAACCACTTCCGGGATCCTCAAGTCGAACACCTGCCCGGGCTTACTTGGGCAGTGCACCAGTAAGCCCCGTTTGTGGCTGTGTGGGACCACGCACAGACAGCCATTATTGATGGTCGCATCAAAGACCGGGAACCACACGGTGAGCACCTCGGTATTGTCGATGTCGACCGTGGCAACTCCCTGGTCCTGGTGCCATTCGGTGGCGCTGAACATGGTGTTCTTGCCCTGGAATTTCTGGTTGAGCAGGTGCTCGGGCGGTTTGATACGCACGTGCTGAATGGGGCTACACAGGATCTCGGGGCCGATCATCTGTTCCACAACGTCCAGCATGCGCGGATGAGTAATCAGGTTGAATACGGCTGAGCCCGTATGCATCGGCGAATCCTCGGAGATCGGGCCTGACAGGGTGATGTCGAACGGCCGGTAGCCATCGGGCCCTGCGTCATTCAGCACGTGGGCGAAGCGCTCCGCGAACGGCAGGTCCGCATAGGTCGAGTCGATCAGCCCCTTGGCGTGCCAGTCGGCGGCCGTTTCGTCGAGTTGTGACGCATATTCCTGCACGACAGGATCCAGATCGTTTGGCGGGTCAAACACGTCCTCGACGATGAGGAAGCCCTCCCGCTCAAAGCGTTCCAGATCGACCCGAATTGCCGATGCCACTGCCATGCTCTGCCCTTCCGATGGCGTATGCCATGGTGTTTTCCTACAGGCCCGCCATCTTGCTGTTGCGTACCCATGGTAAGGCTGCGGCATTCATGTAGCTCGGAATCGCCGACCATCACCACCGAGCTACTGGTCATTCGCGCCGTGTGCCACGACCAGGAAGGTGTTGTCGCGGCCCTCCTTCGGACGGCGGAGGAAGCATCCAGGCTGCGCCGCTCGCCGTTGTGGAGATCCGCCACCTTGAAGTGTCCGCCGCCGACAGCGGCAGGCGGTCGACCCCAGGCGTGCGGTTGGCAATGTAACAGGTTCTCACCCTCAGACAGGTGATGAATGGCCTCGTGCCTGTGGCCGCTCTCCGAATGGGCATCGCTGGCGGAATGATCCGCAACTGCGGCCCACCAGGCAGCGGCGGGTGTACCAATGTATCCCTCGACGTAGCCGGTACAGCCAGGCGCGGGTATCGTGAGCGTGGGGGTATCGATGAAGACCAGGAACGCGGCCACGCTGGCTGCCGACGAGCAGCGCGAACGGAGGCTGGCCGCTGAGCACCGAAATAGGTCGACTACCTCCACCGACAAGGCAGCCGAGGCTGATCGCGAATTGACGGCGTTGCTGGCCGAATCTGCCGCGCATGACCCTGACAACACACGCGCGGATCAGCTCCGCGAGAAGCGGGCGGACCTGTTAGATCGGGCTCGCGGTGAAGTTGCTGCGGCCGAAGAACGCGACCGCAGTGTGAAGTCTCTTCACGAAGAGAGGACTCGGGGTGAGACTTGAGGAACCTGAGGCCGAGGCCCGGTAGCGGTCGGTCTGGCACAAAACACGCAGCGAGCGTAGCGATACGACCCTGATGAAGGTGCAAGGGGTGGTCGGCGTCGCGCTCCAGTCCGAATTGGTCAGTTGGCTGGCGACATTATTCGCCGAGCCCGGCGTTGGTCAATGTGGCGCGGACGATCAAGCGTTCGGCGTAGTCATGAGCAGCCGGAAGCCAGAGACCGGTGCACGTGATCAGTGTTAGCGTGGGTGTGGAGGTTGGGTCGAGCACACCTGTATCTGTCCGAGCCACGCTGCTCACGTCCGATACGCGGTAGGTGAAGCTCTGCTGGTCGCTGTAGACCAGGATCAGTTCACCTGCTTGCAGCTGATTGAGCTGTTCGAAGACGTTGCCGAGATGCAGGCTTGTCACGTGGCCGAGCAGGACTGCGTTGCCGGACTCGCCGGCGCCGGGTGTGCCCTGGGCATGGCCGGCGACGATAGGCGGCACGTCCCACGTCGTAACTCCGTCACGCTCCACCAGTGGCGAAGGTACGACTTGAGTGTCCAGTTGAATGTCCGAAATGACCAGCCTGGTGATCGGCCGTACGCTTGCGGCTCCGGTGTCCACTGGGATAGTGCTGGACGGGGCATCAGCCCCCTCGACCCGCGTGACGAAAGCGGCGATGGAGCGCAAGGGCTCCGGCGCCGCCTCGGAAGGCGGCATCACCAGCAGCACCGAGCCGCACAGGCTCAGGACAATGAGAAGGGCGCCCAGCGCTGAGAGAAGCTTCCGCATGGGGAGTGATTGTGCGGAGGGCGGTTACACACCACCCTCCGCATCAAACAATCGAGCTAACTCCGCCTGAGAGTGGCCCGCCTGAGGGCGAGACCCACGCCGGCGACACCCAGCAGGCCAAGGACCATTAGTCCAACCGGCTCGCCGGTCGCTGGCAGGAGCGAGGCGAGGAAGGTTCTCGGTAGAGCGACACCAGCCACCGAGAACAAAGGCTGATCGCCAGATCCCTGGCCGGAAGCGGGCAGATTGATGGCGCTGACCTGATTGGACTCGGTGCCCCCGGCAGAAGGATTCGGCACTCGGGCGACGGTGGGGGCGACATCCCCAGCCTCCGCGGCAGCAGCGTTTCTCCCATCGGTGCTCGTCATGCTGGCCGTGTCGACCGGTCCAGTCGATGGCAGCACGGCATTCGTGTCTGACGCTTGCTGAGCAAGGGAGCCAGCATCCCCGCGATCCCGTGGGCTGCCGCCGGTCGTATGCGGCTCCGTTGAGGGTGCGACCACGCCCGCGTCTCCTCCCGGCTCGCCCGCGTCAGCCGGAACAGGCACCCCGCCCGCGCCCGAAGGTTCGCGCACGCCGAGCTGCCCAGGTGCAGCAGTGGAACCACAGGCGCCACTCGCGCTGCTTGCGGTGGGACCGCCGACGCCAAGCGCTGCGCCTGTCGGTGCCGCAAAGCATGGGCTGGCGCCTCCCGCGCCATTGATTGCGATTGTGCCGGGCCCGGTCGGATCGGCGATGCCATCGCGCATGCTGGCATCGGTAGGCGCAGTGCCGGTGGGCACGCCCTCGATGCCGAGGCCGGTCGGGGGAACATTCACTCCAGCCACACCGCCCGGCATGCCCACTCCGTTGCCCGCGCCTGGCGCGACGCACGCGCCAGTGGCGCTGCTCGAGGCAGGACCACCCAGACCTATACCTGCTCCGACGGGTGCGGCGACGCACGGCACGACCGACCCGTTGGCTGTAGCTGCCACGTCGGCAACGGCGCTGCTGAGATCGCCGCTGGCTATCGCATCGACAGGTGCAGCCACGACAGGCACGGCGTCGGCAGTCAGGCCACCCTCGGGCACGCTGCTGTCAGCGCTGCCGCCGACGGGCTCGGTGATGCCAGACGCGCCGGGATCGGCGCACGAGCCGATAGCGGTGCTGCTGGAGCCACCTCCCAGCGCGCCATCAGCGGCTGTTGGGGCCATCACGCACGGATCGCTCGCACCGCTCACTGCCGCGGTGACAGCCGCCGGTCGAGCAGCCGTTGGTGGGACCACGCGCAGGCTTGTCGCGGCTCGACTGGGAGCCGCGATGACCGGTGCTGTCGCCGCGGCAGCATCTGCGACCGGAATGTCGTTCGCGACCGCATCTGACGCGGACTCGCTGGATGCAGCGGGCGTTGATCCACAGACGCCGCGGGCGGCTGCGCTGGCAGGACTGTTGACGCCCAGTCCCGCACCGGCCGGAAGCACCACACACGGGTCGGTGGCTACCACTGCGGCAGCGCCCACCGCGTCGGGTGAGGCCGCCACGTCAGCATCGCCAGCGGTCGGTGCGCTAATGGTCGGGTCCGTTGCATCGGCGGCAGCGGCCGAAACGACTGGTTCGATGATGGCGGGAGCGACGACCGCGTCAGCTGCACTCGCCACCGGGACGTTTGCTTCCGGGTCGGCTGTCGCCTGTGTGGACACCGAAGCAGCTGGCGCCGTAGGCGGCGTCGACAACGTAGGCGGAGCGGACGTATTTGGCACGGTGACGCTGAGTGCCGCGCCCGTATCGGCCGGGGCACTCACAACCGGCGCAGTGTTGGCAACCGCAGACACCACTGCTGGAACTGGGGCGGCCCGCGTGACTGGTGCGGGTGGGGCAGGTGGCGGACCTGAAGTGGAGGCGCTTGAGCCGCTCGGCCCAGCCGAAGCCGTGGTCGTTCCGCCGCCAGGCGGATTGACTTTGATGCTTGTCGGCGCGGTTACTTTAGGGGCGCTCGAGGCTGCACCCGCCACAGTTGCCGAGGCGGGTTGGGTAACCGACGACACTTGGGTGTTGGTCGGTGCGCTGACGTTCACCGGCCCGGAAGCGCCGGTGGAGACGGGCGGCACCTGCGCGACGGCCGGGGACGCTACACACAAGCAGACAAGCAGGACACCGCCGAAGGCGCCAACCTTTGACGCGCCGGCTCTTGAAAATGAACCTACCATCGTGACCTCCAGAATTCCTCCAGGACGTGCACGGCTACGACGCCACCCACGCCAGGGGACACGACTCATGTGCTCGCAGCACACCGATGTTCCTCGTGGGAGTCCAGCTGCGCATACGTTGCTGAAAACCCACCCAAATTATGGGGTCGACTATCGTATAATTTTTGTGGCGAAGTAACCCCCGAACGGGGCGTATTTGTCCACCGAGGGGACGCTGATGATGCCGGAGTGACGCTCCAAGTTGACAGGTGGCTTGAATCTCGGCTGGCCACTCAGGCACTCTCGCCCTCGCACCAGGTCCAACAAACGTCATGGGCTGGGCTGTACCTAGGCGATGCTCCACGTGCTGGTCCAGTGCGTCTGGGGGAATGGCCCTTGGTAGGTGCGTAGGGACACACTTGATTCAATTGGGATGCACCGAGATACCGCCCTACCGTCAGCGCGAGCAGCAACCCTGGCGGCGTTGCGCCAGCCTGTCCGCTCACTCAGAGCTCGGTCCTCAACGCATGGAGCGGTGCCGAGCCAAAATCCATTCGCTTCCTTGCGATCAGCTCCAGCCAGTGCGCTGCGCCAGCCACTTGCGCGCGACAACGCCTTGCGCTGCCTGAAACGCGCGCACAGTCGGTAGGCCGGGTGGTGAAGGTTGCAGCGCCCGGTGTGTGAAGTAGCCAGCCACAGCTGCGACCGTAGCCGTGATTGCGGCGGGGTCGGCGGTACGACATGCGGGATGGCGTGCGATCACTGCCTCGGGAGGCGGTCCGCCTTGCATCGTCACGCTTGGTGCGAAGCACACCACGTCAACCCACGCTGCCCCGACGCACGCGTGGGGCCAGTCGACAAACCAGACCCGATCATCCGTGAGCAGCATGTTGTCGGCACGCACATCGAAGTGCAGCAGTGTCTCGCCAGCAACTGCGGCAGGGGCGGTGACCTCGAGGTCGGCTAATCGGTCGAGGTGGCGTGCCGACCACGCGTCCAGGTGCGCGAAGTGGCATCCTCGACCCGCCCGCAGCGGCTGCCAGCCACGCAGCGGTCCGCCGAACGCAGCGCTGGCACTGCTGACGGCCAGGGTCGGGAGTGGCGAGGGTGTCAGCGAGGCGGCCATTGCCGCAAGAGCATCGACGACGCGATCAAGTTCTGCGGTGTGCCATGGCTTGGCTGGATGCTGGCCGTCCACGTTTCCGAAGACCAGGACCACCCATCCGCCGTCACCTTCGTCGTATGACCAGAGTAGGCGAGGGACCGGCGCAGTCATCGGTAGGGCAGCCACAATTTGCGCCTCGCGACGGTGAAACGATGGGCTATCAGGGTTCGGTATGGGACCAATGGCCTTGACGAACACCGTGCGACCATCCGCCAAGTGGAGCCGCGCGGCAACGCCTGGTGAGAACCCGGTCGGTTGTGATGCGGCGTGCACGACGGCGCAACCTGCCCACTCCTCGACGGCTCCACGAATCCGCACCGGAGCAGCCCGCCAGTCGAGTCGAATTCCCCGAGCAGGAGGCGGCGGCGAATGGTCGTCGCCGTGTGGAGTAGATGAGTCTATGCCTTGTTATTGAACCAACTTCTGATGGGTGTCAGTCGGTAACCGAGCGCGTCAGCTCACGCGCCTCATCGTCCCCGAGGCTCCGTTACGCCGGCCGGAGCGCAACTGGTACGGAGTCCGGATCGACTCCATCCAGGACCACAGGCGCACGCTACCGAACCCGGCGAACATTGCCCGCGTCGCGAAGTGACCGAGAAGCACAGGCAGCGTGTCACCGCGTGCTGAGCCTGAAGCCCTGGCAGAGGTGCCCGCACACTCCTGTTGATCATGAGTTCGGCCAGACGAGAACGGCGGGGGCGCTCGAGGTCGGGCTGCCCGTATCCGGCTCGAGCGTGATCTCGACCGCATCCGGCGGGCTCGCCAGTTCGGGGCTTTCGGCAATCAGGCGAGCGCTGCCATCGGCGCTCGGCACGAGAGTCCCGAGCGCGGTCCAGCGGTCGGCGTGGCGCACCCAGGCCTGGTAGGTGCGGCCCACCGGCGGGGCTGGCAGGCCCTCGGCGGTCAGGACGATCAGGGTGTTACCAGCGCGGCCGCGGTAGTTGGCGTGAGCGGTGGCTGGCACGTCGGCCGAGGCTGGCGTCAGGCGGAGCGGCACGAGCTCGCTGGTGGTGACCAAGCGCAGGGCGCGCTCGTCGCGCTCATAGGCGACCTGGCTCTGCAGGTAGCGCACCCCGACCACGGTCAAGGCGACGCCGAGCAAGGACGCCGCCATCGGTGCCAGGCGTAGTCGCAGGATCTGGAGTCCGGAACGAATCCGAGTCTTGGCCGTGCCGAGCGGGACGTGAAGAGCCTGGGCCACCTGCTCGTGGGTCAGATCGTCCAGGTATGCCAGCGCGAGCGCCTGGCGCTGCTTGGGTGGCAGTCCCTGCAGGGCGGCCCGCAGCACCTGGCCCTGCTGGTTTTGCCAGGCGCGCTCCTTGGGGCCTGGCTCGGCATCCCGCACGTGCTCGAGACTGGCGTTGGCGTCGTCGCTGTCGCCAGGCTGCTCGGCGGGGCGCCGACGACGGCGGCGGAGCTCGTTGAGAATCTTCCAGTGCGTCAGCCGCAGTAGCCACGGGCGGAAGGGGGCCTGCGCGGCGTCGAAGCCGCCTGCACCCCGCCAGATCGTCAGGAAGACCTCCTGCACCAGCTCCTCCGCCCCGGCGCGACCCAAGCTCTGCGCGCTGAGGTTGAAGACAAGGCGGGCATACCGGCTGTACAGCGGCCCGAGCGCCTCCTGCTGCCCGCGCGCCAGCTCAAGCATGAGATCCTCGTCGGTGCGCGTGCCGTCGAGCCGGACATTCGGCACCGGCTCACCATACAGCGTGTGTGTCAGCTGCGTGCCCCCGTTGGCGCACGCAACGGGCCCGGCGGCCGGCCACCAGACCGGCGCGGGAGTCGCATTACCACCGGATGGCGCTGGACCTCCCGTCCCACCTCGTTCTCTTGCCACCTAGCTCTCGACCGTCAGCGTGCCCTGCATGAACGGGTGGATGGCACAGTGGTACGCATATGTCTGCGGCTGCTGAAGGCTGACGGTGAAGGTCGCTCCTGGCGCGATGTCGCCCGAATCCCAGGCTCCGCCAGTAGTGGTGTGAGCGGTTGCGTCGTTGTTGGTGAAGGTCACCGACTCGCCAGCCCTCACCGTAATCGCCGCCGGCGAGAAGGCGAACCCCGCAATTGCGACAGTCGCCGCCGCCGTGCTCGACGGCGCTGGCGGCGCGCTCCCGGTCGGAGCGGCCGTGGCCGACGGAGGGGTGCTACTGGTACCGCTCGGCGATGCCACTGATCCGGGCTGCACGACGATCTTCCGTGGGCCGTTGCCGACCGGGATATTGGCGGTAACCGTGTGGCCGGCAAGGTCCACAACCGAGACATCGTTCGAACTCTCGTTCGTCACGTAGGCCAGATGGCCGTCTGAGGTGGCGGCGATCCAGTGCGGCATGGTGCCGACTTTGACCGAGCCAGTCCGGGTGTAGCTGGCTGGGTCGAACAGGTCGAGCGTGCCCGGCCGCTGGCTGACCACCATGCCCAACGTGCCGTTGGCGGTGACCAGCGGGTGGTGGGGCGAGGCGCCGACCGGGATCTGCGTCTCCAGCTGGCGCGAGCTCAGGTCAAGCACCTGGACCGCGTCCACGCCGGCCAACGTGTAGACGAGATCAGCGCCGTCGGGGCTGACCGACAGGGCGCGGGGCGCGTGGTCGAGCGGGACCATGTCCGTCTCGGCGCCACTGGCCAGATCGAGAATGGCTAGCGCGGTGGCTCCCTGCTTCTGGCTGGCGACGTAGGCGGTCTGGCCGTCTGGCGTGATGGCGATGTTGTGCGGCTGTGGCACTGACACCTGCCAGGTCACCTGGTTGCTGGTGGTGTCGATGGCCTCGACCTGGTCGGTCCCGAAGCCGGCCACCAGTACACGGCTGCCGTCCGGGGTAATAGCAAGGCCGTGCGGCGTCGGACCGACGTCGATGCTACCCGCGAGCTCGTCGGTACCGGTGTTGATGACCGACACCGTCGAGTCGCCGTCGCTGCTGACGTAGACCCGCTGCCCGTCCGGGCTGATGACCAGGCCGTGCGGCCCGGCCGGCACGGGGATGGTCTTGAGCACGCGATTGGTGGCGGTGTCGAGAACGGCCAGGGCGTTGTCTTTGAACAGGCCAACGTAGGCCTTCGGCCCTGTTGCGGCGGCTGACTCAGCCGCGACGGGAGCGGGCGCGGTGGCGAAGAGACTGGCTGCCAGGCCGAGGCGCGTGACGGCCACAGCGGCGTGCCTGGCGACGGCCCACAGGGCGACCTCGGAAGCCGAGAACGGCAAAGGCATGGGAGGAACCTCTCAGTTACATCGAAGAGTGGGCAGGCGAGCCAGGAGCACCTTGCTAGACTAGGAGCCGAACCTCGCTCGCCTGTCCCATCTCTGGATACACCCGCCAGTCGCTGCCGGATTGGACATTTGCCGGGTATCCATCCGACAGGGCGAGGCGCGTTGGGCGAGCCCATCCCACCGTCTCTCGATAACTAACGGCGCGCCGCCAGAGTGTGGAAGCGGCCTTCGGTCGCCACCCGTTTGGGCGCCACCACCCTCTCGTCTTAGGCCACGCGCGGGCCGAGGAAGCCCAACGCTCGAACTGACCGACCTTCCACCACAGATCGTACCAGCGGTGGAAGCCTTCGCCAGCCGGTTGACAGCGCACACCGTAGTCAACGGTAAGCCAGCCTAGATGCGCATGAATGCGGCGTGATCGAGGGCGGCGCCAAACATCTGGTCCAGCAAGCGGGCTGCCATGCGCTGGAACGAATTCGCCCGCGCTATTCTTCACCTCCGCTGTGACACCCTCAGCCCGACCACGTCCGACAGCCTCGCTAGATAGCGCTCGGGCGCACGTTACCGTCAGATTGCGCTGGAGCTTTACATTGCCGAAGGCACCGCCGATCGACACGTCAGCAACATCCTGGGCAAGCTGGGCGTTGGCTCACGTGCCCAGGTTGCAGTCTGGCTGGTCGAACGAGGTCTCCTGCCGCGGGGCTAATTGCATACCTGCCATACACCTTTGTGTACATGGCGCGCCTGTCGTCCTGGCCTGTCGTGAGCTCATCTCACACGCAGGAGGTGGCCAGGATGACCACCACAGTCGACGACGCGGCGCAGAGCGGTTGGACTTCGGACTTTTCGGCACGTTGAACGAGGTACCCGCCGAACCGGTGGCGGGCATCGGCGACATTCTGGAAACCATGGGAACCGAACCCGGATTCCGAGCGGCCCGCGTGCAGGTCCTGCAAGACCTGCGTCTGCACGACGCAACCGGCGTACTTGAGGCCGGTTGTGGCACCGGGGTGGCATTGGCCGACCTGCTCGAGGCAGGCGGATCGAATCTGAACATTGTGGGGGTCGACCCGACCGAGGCGTTCGTTGCCCGCGAGCGCGAGCGGGCGCAGCGGCTCGCCGCACCTCACGCCACCTACCAGGTCGGTGACATTCGGGCACTGCCGGTCACAAGGGAAGCGAGCCTCGACGCCGCCTTCTGCGAGAAGGTCCTGATCCACGCTGGCCCGACGTCGGCAGCGCTCGGTGAGCTGGTGCGGGTGGTTCGGCCGGGCGGGCGCGTTGGGGCGATCGAGTGGTATCCGCAGTTTGCGCTCAGCACCACCGATCCGACCTTGAGACGGCGCTGAACGCAATGTTCCGCAGGATCTGCAATGACTACACAGTTGCCGCCAATCTGGCTCGCCACTTCCACTCAGCGGGCCTGCAGGACGTCACCACGCAGACCAGCGTGGCGCACACGGACAGCCTGGACACGCACCCGTTCTGGTCGTCCTTTCTGATCGGCCAACTGCCGATGTTCGTGCATGCCGAGGTGCTGGACGCGTCGATTGCCGAAGCCCTGGCGAAGGACCTGGAACACCTCAGCTCGCGCGGAATGTTCCACGCGAGCTTCATCATTCGTACCGCAGTAGGTACAAAGCCCGGCTGAGCCTCACCAGTTTGGCCAGATGGACGGCAGTTCTTCCCACCTCCCCGTTTTTCCCCTGCCTTCTGGTTCTGCGATCTTTGTCACACTCGTCCCCCATCTGTCAGCGGTCGGGGCAGAACACCGAGTACCCACCCCAGAAGTGCACGGCCGCTTCCATGAGGACGCCTGCCGAAACCCTACAGACTCCCTGGCGGGAATTGTCGTCGCCCGATGGTGGGCTGTGGTGCACCGAGATGCTCCGCAACAAAATAGGCCGCTGGAGGGTAAGCGATGACGATCCGGAGATTCTCGCCATCGGAGTCGTGGGGTGCTCCCCAGTTCACGTGCGGCGATATGGCGCTGAGCCGAGAACAGGCGTGCACGCCGAGTGAGGGTGTTCGCCTGAGCTCCCCATGGCGCTGCACAATGCAGACGCTGCTTGATACCGTCAGCGCATGCAGATTACCGACGTCAAAGCTGTTTACGTCGATCATGGCCCTGGCCCACGGCCATTCGGCGACGGCGGCTACCGTAACCAGAAGCGCGTGTTCGGGTACGTCGAAGTGTTCTCTGACGCAGGCTTGACCGGCTTCTGCCCGGGCGCGGCGCCACCCTCGCTGGTGGAACACGACCTCAAGGAAGTGCTCGTCGGGCAAAACCCGCTCGAAGTCGAGCGGATCTGGCACCGACTGTTCCAGGGCTGGCGGCATCCCAAGATGGATGACCTGATGGCAATCAGTAAAGTCGACATCGCGATCTGGGACCTGTTGGGTAAGGCGCTCGGGCAACCAGTGTGGCGTCTGATCGGGGGTGCGCGGGACCGGGTGGAGGCATACGGCGCGGGTGGGATGTACATGGCCGACAAGGGCATCGATGAGCTAGTGGCCGAGATGCTCGACTTCACCACACATGGCTTCGGGGCAGTCAAGATGAAGGTCGGCGGCGCTGCGTTCAAGGAGGATGTCGCGCGGGTCGCCGCGGTGCGGGAGGCGATTGGCCCGGATGCTGGGCTGATGATTGATGCCAACCACGCCTGGACGCCCCCGCAGGCGATCCGCTTCGCGCGCGCTGTCGAGCAGTACGATATCGGCTGGCTGGAGGAACCAGTCTATCCGTGGGACCACCAGGGCTGCGCGGAGGTTGCCCGAGCGCTGGACGTGCCAGTTGCGACGGGCGAAAACGTGAGCTCAGTGTACGGATTCCGCGACATGATCGACGCGCGGGCATGCGACATTGTGCAGGCTGACGCACTCTACTGCGGCGGGATCACGGAATGGCGGAAGATCGCCGCGTATGCAGCCGCGCACAATTTACCGATGGCGCCCCACGGCAGCCCTCACGTCGGCGCGCACTGCGTGGGGGGTGTGCAGAATGGCCTGATCGTAGAGGTGGGCATGTACGCCGGCCGGCAGACTGCCCTCCCATCCATGCTCGCGCCGCTGGATGTGCAAAACGGCATGATCCAGCTTACCGATACGCCTGGCTTCGGTTTTCAAATCGACCGCGACGCGATCAAGTGGAACATCGAGCACAGTTAGCGTTCAGGCACACTGACCGCCTGCACACTCCGACGGTTCAAGTGGGTTTCTCCAGATGGCCCGGTTGTTCTGGCGTGCGGACCAGCCAGCAGTCCACCGCTGGCATAGCGCAGTTTGCTGTCGGAGTCCTGCCAACTTCGAGCCCCCACGCCTGGAAACGCCTGTCGAGCGGTCGGCTATAAGCCGGGCGGTTCGCAGGGCGTGAATGGGCTAGCGGCGCATGTCGGTGCCTTCAAAGGAGAACGTTCGAACCCCTACTGCAAGGAGATCGAACACGTTAGGGTGCGCGACGGCAACGCGCAAGCTGGCCGAGCCTTGCCCCAGGCGGGGCCACCGCTGGCGGTGAGCGCCGTGCGGCCGACGCGATTCGTCTGGCCAACAGAGTCGGCCCCGATCCAGAAGTAGGCTTGTGGTTGTTGTGATCGGTCGGGTGGGTCGAGCAGTGGGATCTCGGGAACCGGTGCCTGGCCCCCTAACGAGTGCTGGTTAGCTACCTTGGCGTCGCTTGCGAACACGTGATACTGTTCCTCACCGCCGTCACCCATGCTCCCGGCGTCAGCTGCCAGTTCGCACCCCTCCTTCTTTCCCGCGATCCAGGGCGACTTGCCCACGATCGTCCGGGGCGAGGGCGTCTATCTGTACGATCAGGCGGGCCGGCGTTTTATCGACGCTGCGGGTGGTGTTGGCTGCGTGACCGCCATCGGACACGGGGTGGCAGAAGTCGCGGACGCGGTGGCTGAGCAACTCCGAACGCTGGCCTTCACGCCTTGGACCCAATTCCAGACACCACGTGTGTGCGAACTTGCCGAGCGGGTAGCTGAGCTCTCACCGGGCGACCTGAACCACGTGGTGCTGTTCAACAGCGGTTCAGAAGTGACGGAGGGGGCGGTCAAACTAGCCAGACAGTACTGGCTGGCCCGCGACCGCCCGGACAAATTCCTGGTGATCTCGCGGTGGCAGGGCTTCCACGGAATGACTCTCGGTGCGAGTGGCTTCGGTGGGCACACCGGCCGGCGGCGCAACTTTGTGCCGATGATGCGCGACATGCCAAAAGTTCCGCCGGCCTACGCGTATCGCTGCGAAGACTGCGCCGCCGGTCGCCCGCGTTGCGCTGACGAACTGGAGCGCACCATTCGCTGGCATGGCCCCGAGAACGTGGCCTGCTTTATCGCCGAGCCGGTGGTCGGCGCGACGATGGGTGGCGTGCCCGCGCCTTCCGGGTACTTCCAGCGCATCCGCGAGATCTGCGATCGCTATGATGTGCTGTTCATCGCCGACGAAGTGATGACCGGTTTCGGCCGCACCGGACGCTGGTTCGCGGTTGAACATTGGGACGTGGTGCCGGACATTCTGGTGGCGGGCAAAGGCGTGAGCGGCGGTTACGCGCCGCTGGCGATGCTGATAGCATCTGCAGCGATTGTTCGGGCGCTGCGCGAACGTGGCATGCCGTTTGTCGCGGGCCATACGTACACGCAGAATCCGGTCGGCGCGGCAGCCGGGCTGGCGGTCCTCAACTACCTTCAACGCCACGAGTTGGTGCGGGCGGCCGAGGAGCGGGGTGCCGAGCTCGCCCGTGGGCTGACGCGGCTCAAGGACCGCCATGCGGTCCTTGGCGACGTGCGTGGCGTGGGCTTGCTTCAAGGGGTAGAGCTGGTGCGCGATCAGCACACCCGACAACCTTTCCCGGTCGAGGCTGGCGTAGCCTACGCCTTCGCGCGGGCGTGCATCGACGAGGGCGCCGCGGTCTACCCTGGCCAGGGTGGCGCGGACGGGTTGTTGGGCGACCACGCTCTGGTGACTCCGCCGCTGACCATCACGTCAGTCCAGGTCCAAGAGCTGGTCGGTGCTGTCGACCGCGGGCTTGCGGCGGTGGAGAGGCTCGCGGCGGCCAGCGGTGTTTGACGCTATGGTGGCGCGCCACGATGTTCAGCTTTTCTTGATTTTGTCGCCGGCGAGTTGATCCCACTTGTCAAAGAAGGCGCTCATCAGCTTGGAATCGAGCGGCATAGCTACTGGCAGGTTGGCGATGGCCTCGTCCACCTCAGGTCGGCCGAACTCCTGGATCAGCTGTTGAGCGTCTTTGGGCGCCATGGCGGGTACGATTCCGCGGACCGCCGGGCCGGGATAAAAGTAGCCGGTCTCGTACGCCGTGGCCTGTTGCTCAGGCTGCAGAACCCAGGGCATCAGGTCCAACACAACCGCAAGTCGCCCGGCGTCTAGGCCTTGCGGCACGAGGAAGAACTGCGCATCAGCGACCCAGTGGCCTCCCGGGCTGGTGAACAGTGCGGCACGCGTGTCGCGTGGCAGCGTACCGATTGCGCGTTGATTGACATCCCAACCGGTGGTGGTTGGGATCATCCAGCGCGTGCCTTCAGCGAGCTCCTTCATCGTAACGCCGGTCCCGGACGGGTAGTACTCGATCGCCCGGTCCAACTCCTTGAGGTACGCCCAGGTCTTGTCCCAACCGTGTATCGGATCCCGTGGCTCGACGTCGCCGAGCAGATAGGGCAGGCCCATGATGAAGCTCCGCGCGGGGCCGGAGTTCGCCGGTCGGGCGTACATAAACTTGCCTGGATTCTGGCGTGCCCAGTCCAGGAGGGCTTGGGCTGAATGCGGCGCGTTCGGAACCCTGGCTGGGGCATATTCGAGCAGTGGACCAGACGGACTGTAGACGGTAAGCAGGCCGAGGCCATCGCTCAGCGCGTTCAAGCGCAGCGCAGGCTCCTGGTACACGTCCTCCGGACGCGGCAGCTTGTCAGCGTATTCTGGGCGGAGGTGCATCCACAAGCCACTTTCGGCGCCCAGGCTCAAGCCGTCGAGCCCGGACGCAACGACGGCAGTCTGCAGGGAACCAGCTGCCTGTTCGCCTTGGATGGTCTTCAAGAGATCCGGCACTGCCCCGCGAACCCATTCGATTTTCGAGACCCTGTCGGGATGGGCCGCCACGTAACTGTCGGTGGCCATCTTGAGCAGCTGCTGCGAACCGCCGACATCCAGGATGCGTAGCGCGATCGGCGCACTGACCGACGGGGTCTCAGTTGGTTCCAGGTTGGTGCTCACCGCGCGCGGGGTTGGTCTGGCGATGAGAGGTTGGGTCGGTGACCCGCAGCCGGTGATGAGAACAATGAACGCCGTGAGCACAAGAGGAAGCAGTCGATGCAATGAGCGGGTCATGCTGAATTCCTTCGGAACGGTGGACGCGGAGGGGTGGTTATCGGCTAGGTGCTGCTGGACGTTCATGCCTCCGCGCCCTCAGGCTGCCCGAGGCCAAGCGCCGCCCTCGCTCTCGAGCAGTTGAACGAGCTGCTCTGACTCGAGCGGTCGTGCGAAAAGGAAGCCCTGACCGTGCTCACAGCGCATTCGCATGAGATGCGCTCGCTGTGCCGGTGTCTCAATACCTTCGGCGATGATAGTCATGCCAAGCGCCTGCCCGAGGGCGATGATGCTGCGCACGATCGCGGTGTCGGTGCCGTCCTTGCCCAGGCCGTCGACAAAGCTGCGATCGATCTTGAGTGTGTCGACGGCGAAGCGTTTCAGGTAGCTCAGGCTCGAGTAACCCGTCCCGAAGTCATCGACCGCGAGCCGGATTCCAAGGTCATGCAATGTCAGGAGTGTCCCAACAGCCGCCTCCGGGTCGCGCATGACAACGCTCTCGGTGATCTCGAGTGTCAAAGCCCGCGGTGGCAGGCCGGCCGACGACAAAGCGCGCCGGATGTCGTCTACCAGCTCAGGGTGCTGGAATTGGCGGCCGGAAAGGTTGACGCTTAGACCCAGCTGGGGCCCGAATTCGCGTTGCCACGTGCTCACCCGGCGGCACGCTTCCTCGAGTACCCATTGGCCAATGGGTACGATCAGGCCAGTCTCCTCGGCCAGGGGAATGAAGTCGCCGGGTGGCACCAGCCCGCGCTCTGGATGGCACCAGCGGACCAGCGCCTCGAGATTTACGACGGCGCCAGTTTTGAGCGCAACGATGGGCTGATAATGCACGCGGAACTCGCCCCGTTCGAGTGCGCCCCGCAGGGCGGTTTCGGAGTCCAGTTGTTGGAGCGCCGTGGTTTCGAGCTGAGCGTCGAACACGGCATAACGGCCCTTGCCAGCGGCCTTCGCGCGATACAGCGCGATGTCCGCGTCCCTCAGCAGCTCGGCTGGATTGGTGTGGGCTCCTTCCGCGCACGCGATGCCAATACTCGCCGAGGCGTATGTCTGACGTCCGTCCAGCGGAATCGGTCTTTTCAGCGCACTCAGGATGCGATCGGCGACGGCGATCGCTTCCGACGCACGGTGTAATGGATCGAGCAGAACGGTAAATTCGTCGCCGCCGAGTCGAGCTACCGTATCGCCGGGGCGCAGGCAGCCGAGGAGACGCTGGCTCACTTCGATCAGCAACTGATCGCCAGCCGCGTGGCCGAGGCTGTCGTTGATGACCTTGAAGCGGTCCAGATCGATGAATAATAGGCCGACCCAGCCGCCGGCCTGGGATGAACGGTGAAGAGCCTGTTCTACTCGCTGCATCAGCAATGCGCGGTTCCCGAGCCCGGTCAAGGCGTCGTGGAATGCCTGCTGGCGAAGCTGTCCGGCCATCGACTGGGCTTCCGCCATGCTCGCCTCGAGACGGTCTGCCATATGATCGAATTCGCGCCCGAGCTCGCCAATTTCATCGTGGCGGTCAATTCCGGTTCGTCGCTGCAGGTCACCACTTGACATGGCGTCGATGACGCGCCGTACCGAGCGCGTTATGCCGCGGGCCACGAACAAGCCAATCACAAAGGCGAAGGCCACGCCTCCGACTACCGCCAACACGAGGATGCGCGAGGCTTTCTCATAGGTCGCGTCTGCTTCGGCCTCAGCTTCGTTTACTCGCCACTGACGCAGAGCGACGAGCTCGTCAAGGGCGTCGATTTGCGCCGCATAGCGCGGAGCACCGCCGGTCATCACCAGCGTGGTGGCGGCCTTTTTGCCCGCCTGCGTCTCAAACGAACGCGCGTTGGAGTCGGCAAGCACTGACGCCTCGGCCAGTCCAGACTGGACGACGTCTTCCCAGGCGCGCGACGCGTCGAGATATTGCTGAATCAACTGCTGCTCCTGATCGTCGGCACCCGCGTTGTCGACGAAGGTGGCAAAGTTGGAACGGCTGTCGCTGAGATCAAGCCGAACCTGGGCCAGCAGATTGGCAGCCTGTAGGTTGTCGTCAGTCAACAGCGCATTCAGCAGGTCTCGCTGTGCAGCGATCAACGCTTGCCGTGTGGCTCCCAGGCGGACCGTGCTTGGGACCTGGTGCTTGCCAACCTCGTCCAGCCCTGCCTTGATGCTGAGAGCCGTCGCAATGCCAATGAACCCGACCACGGCAAGCACCGCACACACCGTCGAGAAAGCAGCCAGAAGCTGACCGAGCAATCCAAATTGCCACCAACGGCGCTCGTTCGTTTGTCGCATGCTCAGGTACAACTATCGGCTCCTGCGACACCCGACCTTAGTTCCTGGTAGCGATTGGGCGAGCATGACCAACGGGCGTGGGTGATGGTGAAGCCGCGGCCGGGCCGCCGCATGCGCTGCTGTACAGTAGCCTCGAGAGGGGACAGTTTTGAAGTTTGGGTTCGATCACGTACACCTGGTGGGCAGCGACCTGGATGCATCGGAGCGCTTTTATCGTGAGATGTTCGGCGCGCAAACGATCGCCCGCACCGAAGCCATCGGGGCCGTCAATCTGCAGATGCGGCTGGACGGAATCAACCTCTTCATTCGGAGCCCCCGCCCTGGCGAGCGGGTGACTGGCGACGGCCTCGAGCTCCGCTACACGTACGACCACTTCGGAGTCGTCGCGCAGGATTTGACAGCCGCGGTCGAAGAGCTCCGCGCGAAAGGCGTCAAGGTCCTTCAGGAGCCGAGGACGGTCCGGCCAGGGACGCATGTCGCGTTCGTCGAAGGGCCGGACCATACCCGGATCGAGGTGCTGCAACGAGACGTGCCCGTCGGCGCGTAGGCATCAGCTGAACTCTGCTCGTCAGGCCTCCCCCAGGTCCTTCAACGTGCGCAGGACCGGCTGCTTCTCCGTGTTGAGCTGGTCGGCTACGTCCTTGAACACGGCATCCGCTGCCTCACCATTGGCAGTGATCCGCTCCAGGCCTTTGCCGATGATCTGGTCTCCGTTTGGAACCAGTTCGCGGGCGCTGTCCTGCGGGCGGGTCTTGGGGAGCTGATCGACCGACGTCTTGAAATTCGGGTGGCCTTCGAAGAAGGTCTTCATCTCTGCACTCTGAAGGGCAGCATTGCGGACCGGCATGTAACCGGTGTTCTGGGACCAGTAGACCGTGTCAGTGCCGGTAGCAAACGCGAGGAACTTCATCGCCGCCTGCTGCTTGTCCTTGGCCGTTGCGGAGGTGATCGCCAGGCCAGAGCCACCTGTACAACAGCCGAACCCGGCTGGACCCTGAGGCAAGAACGCTGTGCCTACCTGGAACTTGGCGGCCGCCTCATGCCCAGCGATGCCAGCCGTGGAATCGAGATAAGAAAGCACTGCGCCGGAGTTGAAGTCAGTCGCGGGATCCTTCGATACCTGAGCGACGCCGCTCGAGATCATCGATCGCCACAGCTCGCCGGCTTTGACTGAGTTCGGTTCTTGAATTCGCATGGTGAAGTCCGGATCGGAGTACGCGCCGCCATACGCCCAGTCCACTCCCTGGAAAACCCACGCGGAGTAGCTCGCCGCGCCACCCAGGCCATGCACGACCGGCGCGAGCGGTTTCAGCTTCGGTGCGAAATCGGCGTTGAATTCGTCCCAGGTATTTGGCCCACGATCAGGCAGTCCAGCCTTTGCCCAGGCCTCCTTGTTGTAGTAGAAGATCGGCGTGCTTCGAGCGAAAGGCAACACCACCTGTTTGCCCGCCCGCACGGTCTCTTTATAGAAGACACCCACGTAGTCACTGGCGTTGATGTTCTCGGCCTTCATCAGCTCGTCGAGCGGCTGGAGCGCTTTGTTCAGATAAAACTTGAACCACCATACGTCCGAGAGCAGCACGATTTCGGGTGCGTTCTTGGCCTGCAGCGCGGCTGTCAGCTTGGCGGCCAGATCCTCGTATGTGGTCTGGTTTTCGAGCGTGAGGTTGACGTCTTTCTGGGCCTGGTTGAAGCGATCCACGAGCTGCTGCAGCACGTCGGCGTTGTGCCCGCCGAAGGCGCCCCAGAAGGTGAGGCTGGCCGCCGAACCGGTGCTCGACACCGCCGGCGGCGCGGACTGCGCTGGGCTTTGGCCGGATGCGGGTGGGGTGGTCGCAACGCCCCCGCCGGCCGGTGAGGCCGGTGAAGATGCGGGTTGAGAGCACGCGGTCGCGAGCGCCATCGCGGTCAGGCCGCCGATTCCCTTCAGCAGGTCGCGGCGATTCACTGATGTCATAGTGATTGCAGATTCCCTCCATTTCAGGTCAGGCGGAAACGGGTCGTTAGCCTTTGACTGCGCCTGCGGCAATGCCTTCGACGATGTGACGTTGGACGACGAGGAATAACACCAGCACTGGCAGAACCACGTACAGCGTGCCGGCCATGACGACTCCCCACAGCGTGCCGGTCTCCTTCTGAAACAGGAGCGCGATACCCACCGAGAGCGTCCGCATCTCGGTCGAGTTGGTGATGATGAGTGGCCATAGGTAGTCATTCCAGCGCGAGACCGCGGTCAGCAAGACCAGCGTCGCGAGCACCGGCCGAGACATCGGCAGCACGACGTTGAAGAGGGTCCGAATGTGCCCGGCGCCGTCCACTCGCGCCGCATCGAGGACTTCCCGCGGCAGACTGAGGAAGTGTTGGCGCAGCAGGAACGTCCCGAAGGCTGAGACGAAGCCCGGCAACAATAGGCCCTGGTAGGTATTCGTCCAGCCGACGAGCGCCAGGGTCAAGAAGTTTGGCAGCACCGTGAACTCGTCTGGGATCATCAACGCCATGAGCAGCAGCATGAACACGAGGTTCTTGTGGAAAGCTCACGAACGCGAAGGCATACGCGGAAAAGACCGCCTGGATGATTTTGGCGGAGCCGCTGACGAGTGTGTATATCAGGCTGTTCACATAGAAATGCCCAAAGGGGGCCTGCCGCCACGCGGCGGGAAAGTTGTCCAGCGTGGGGGCGACGGGAATCCAGGTTGGCGGGGACGTGAAAATCTCCTGGTTGGTCTTGAAGGCTGCGATCAACATCCAGTACATGGGCAGTCCCACCACCACCACCGCGACGCTCATCGAGACGTAGCCAAGCACCCGCCAGGTACGGCTAGGCCCCAGCCAGCCGAGCCAGGAAGGCTGCATGAGCCCGGTACCGCTCCCCAGCGGCTGCGCCACGCGCACCCGGCTAACCATAGGTGACCCTTCGCTCGACGTAACGCAGCTGGATCACCGTCAACGCTAGCATGAGCCCGAACAACATGACTGCATACACTGCCGCGTTACCGGCGTGGAAGGCCACGAACGCCCGGTTGTAATACTCGTACAGCAGCGTCGTCGTGGCGATCACCGGTCCGCCAGCTGTCATCACGTTGATGATGTCGAAGGCCTGGAACGACAGCAATATCGTGGTCACCGTCAGAAAGAAGGTGAATGGCGCGAGCCCCGGCAACGTCACCCAGCGGAATCGATCCCAGGCATTCGCCCCGTCCACGCGGGCGGCTTCGTACAGCTCACGCGGGATCCCCTGTAGCCCGGCCAGGAAGATGACCGCGGCGTAGCCTACCGTTTTCCACACGTACACGATGATGACGGCGGTCATCGCCCAGTGAACGTCGACCACCCATCGCGGCGAGGGCACGCCCACCCAGCCGAGTGCGGTCTTGAGCATGCCCCAGTTGGGGTCAAAGATGAAGTACCACACGATGGCTACGGCTGCGCCTGACAGCACCGTGGGCGTGAACAGGACGGTTCGGGCGCCGTTTCGGAAACGGAGCTGCTGGTTGAGGAGGAGGGCCAGCAACAGGCCAAGCACGAGCGTGCAACCGACTGATCCGATGGTGAAGGTTGCGGTGTTGAGCGCAATCTGCCAGAAGCGGCTGCTGGTGAGAATGGTTGCCCAATTGTCCAGGCCGACGAAGCGCTTGTCGGGCGAGATCATGTCCCACTCCGTGAAGCTGAGGGCCAGGTTCTGGACCAAGGGCCAATACGAAAAGATCGCCAGCAACAGCAGATTTGGGGTGACGAAAGCAGCGAAGGTCAGCCACTCACCTAGTTCACGACGCGAACGCGCGCGAGGCGAGACGGAACGTGCAGCATCGGCGAGAGTTGCGGCGCTCACGACGGCTGCGCCAAGCATAGTCCGACCGGTGGTCTCAGAAAAGTTAACAGGCGACATGCCACAGGCAAACCCCGTAGAGCTGGCGATTATGCTTGCTGCAGGTTCTCCAGCAGCAGGCTCAATGCCGCGGCGGCAAAGGCGCGCATATTTGCTACGCGATCTGACGAGCCGGTCTCGAGCGTGTCAACAGCTGCAATCTCACCCGGGCCAACCACTGCGACGCACGCATGGCCGGCCGGATCGCCGTACCGGTTGCCGGTGGGTCCAGTGGCGCCGGTTTCGGCAACCGCCCAGGTAGTGCTCAAGCGCTCGCGCGCAGTGCGGGCCAGCAGCAGCGCGTACGGCTGGGTGGACGCGCGCGTGCCTTCAAGCGCCGCCTCCGGGATGGCTAAGAGCGCATTCCGAGAAGCGCGGGTATACACGACGACGCCGCCCAGGAAATACGCCGACGCACCCGGGACGGACAACAGTCCCGCGGCAATGAGGCCGCCAGCGCTGGACTCGGCGACCCCAATGGTTTCCTTGCGATCAATCAGGAGCTTTGCAATCGAGTTCGCCACGGGTAGGAGTTGTTGCATTCATCCTCGTTCTACCGCGTCTGCGAACCGGTTGTACGGTCAAAGGCGCTCGGCCGGTTCGCTCTGCTGGGACGCGAGCTAAGGAGCCTGGTCTTCGACTGACCAGCGGATCGCCGCGACCAAGCCGATCGCCAGGCCCGCGGCGGCGAGCGTGAGCGCGATCGGATTGCCAGTCCACTCTGCCACTGCTCCCCACACGGCGCTGCCGACTGCCAGGCCGCCCTGAAACGTCAGCAGGTACGCTGCGATTGCCCTGGCCTGCAGCCAACCCGGGGCGCGCATCTGCACGGTGATCTGGAAGTTCTGGTTGGAGGACGTCCAGGCCCACCCACCCAGACCGAGGGTCACGCACACCAGCGGCACGAAGCGCACCCACGCCAGAACCATGAGCATGGTGGCGAACGTCACGATAGCCGCTACGAGCAAGGAATTGGTCGGCCAGCGCCGCCGCATGCGGGGCAACATGAGCGACCCGAGCACCGCGCCCGTGCCGAAGCAGGTAACCAGTAGCCCGTAACCGGTGGCCTCGAGGTTCAACTGCCGGCGCGCGACCAGCGGCAGCAACCCCCAGAAGGCGCTCGCGCACAGCATCCAAATGATGCTCCGGGCAAGCACGATGCGCTGCGACCGGTCCTGCCAGGCGTACTGCAGGCCGGTCAGGATGGTGCGCACGAATGGCTCGTCAGCCAAGAGTTTTTTGTCCACTCCGGCTACCGCCGGGCGCCAGCGAAAAATGACGGTTAGGGTAGCCAGGAAGGACACCGCGTTGAGCATGAAGGTCGCCGCCGGACCGAAGGCGGCGACCACGAAGCCGCCGATCGCGGGCCCGACGGCGCGGGAGATGTTGAAGCCGGCGCTGTTCATGATGATCGCGGTGGGCACCTGGGGACGGCTCACCACCTGCGGCAAGATGGCAGACCAGGTCGGGCTATTCATCACCGCGCCGATGCCCAGCGCAAATGTGAACGCGAGCAGCAGCCACGGGCTGACCGCGCCCAGCAGGGTGAGGATTGCCAGAAGGGTGGCGCACACCAGCATCCAGGCCTGCGTGACCAGCAACAGGCGGCGGCGATCAACCCGGTCGGCCAGGCTGCCGGCAGGCAGACCGATCAGCAGCGCCGGCAGGGTCGTCGCCGTCTGCATCAGGGCCACCGATAGTGTGTCCGTGGTCAGCGTTGTCATCAGCCACGCGCCGCCGACGGTCTGCATCCACGTGCCGATGTTCGAAACGACGTTGGCGGACCACAGTTCGCGGAACACGGGTTCCGCGAGCGGATGGCGCGTAGCTGAATCTGGGGAGCCTGAGTCAGGCACTCCGGCTATAAGAGCATGTCAGGCCCACGGTCCGCGCAGGCAGCGTTCGTTCCGGTGAGACGTCGCTCCAAGCCGCGCACCCGCGAGGGTGTGGTCGGCCGCTCTCACGCCGAGACGGGCGAGATTTCGGTGATGTGGACGGGGCGGTTCTCGCGCGATGACTTCAGGGCGGCCAGGCCCAGCACCACGGCTACCCGACCGTCGTTGCCAGACACGAGCGGCGGCGTGTCGTCCCGGACTGCGGCGACAAAGGCCGTCATCTCCGCCAGATAGCTCTCGGTGTAGCGCTGCATGAAGAAGTGCAGCGGCAGCTCGCGGTGAACACTGTGGCCATCGCTTACCGTTGCCGAGTTAGGGAAGGTGTTCTCGGTGCAGATCATGCCCCCGCTGCCGAGGATTTCGGCCCGCTGGTCGTAGCCATACACCGCGCAGCGGCTGTTGTCGATCGTGCCGATCGCCCCGTTCGAGAACTTGAGGATGGTGACCGCGGTGTCGACATCCTCCAATTCCCGAATGGCCTCATCCACCAGCACGCTGGCTGTGGAAAAGACCTCGTCGACTTCACCGCCGATGAGATATCTGGCCAAGTCGAAATCGTGGATGGCCATGTCCAGAAACAGCCCTCCAGAAGCCTTGATATACGCCAGGGGCGGGGGCGATGGGTCGCGGCTGACGAGGTGAAGGCGCCACGGGCGGCCAATCTCGTGGTGCTCGACCGCCAGTCTGACCCGACGATAGCTCGCATCGAAGCGCCGATTGAAGCCAACCTGAAGCTTGGTGCCAGCGCGGGCAACGGCCGCCAGAGCAGCGTCGATCCGGGCTAGAGTGAGATCGATTGGCTTTTCGCAAAACACGTGCTTGCCGGCCTGCGCCGCGTGTTCGATGATCCCCGCATGCGTGTCGGTTGCAGCGCAGATCACGACCGCCTGTATGTCAGGATCGTCGAGCAGGGTTCGGTAGTCTGTCGTCGCCCGCGGGATGTCGTGTTCGGCAGCGCACTGGCGAGCAGCATCCTCGACGACGTCCGCTACGCCGACTAACCGCGCGCCTTTGATCTGACGGGCGAGGTGCCCGGCGTGTAGACGCCCGATCCGGCCCGCGCCAATCAGACCGATGTTCAGCACGTGCGCGCCTACGTCGCTTGATCCGAGCGCGCGAACTCGGCCAGCTCCACGGATAGGTCGTCGAGCTCCTGGCCACCCGCCATCATCTGGACCACCTCTTCGCGGCTCACGTCTGATTTGTTGAAGGTGCCATAACTACGGCCGCGGTTAAGCAAGGTGAAGCGATCGCCGATCGGATAGGCGTGGTGGACATTGTGGGTGATGAAGATGACGCCCAGCCCGCGGGCGCGTGCTTGGGCGATATAGCGGAGCACCACGCCGGCTTCTTTGACCCCTAGCGCGGCGGTCGGCTCATCCAGAATGAGCACCTTGGCACCGAAGTACACGGCCCGGGCAATGGCGACCGACTGCCGCTCGCCACCCGAGAGGGTGCCAACGGGCTGCGCGGTGTCGCGCAGGTGGATGCCCATCCTGGCCAGCTCGGCGTGCGTGACCCGGTCAGCCGAGCGAATGTCGAAACGACGAAATGGTCCCCATCCCAGAGTCGGCTCCGAACCCAGAAAGAAGTTCCGTGAGATGCTCAACAGAGGGATCATGGCCAGGTCTTGATAGACGGTAGCGATGCCCAGATCGAGCGCAGCGCGAGGGGATGCGAAACGAACCGGGCGCCCTTCGAACAGGAACGTGCCGCGGGTCGGCTGATGGACCCCGGACAGGATTTTGATGAGCGTCGATTTACCGGCGCCGTTATCGCCGAGCAAACACATCACTTCACCCGCTTGGACGCTCATCGAGACGTCCTCCAGGGCAATCACATTGTCAAACTGCTTCGAGAGGTTGTTGACCTCGATGAGCGGAGTTGTTCGGGTGGAGTGCTGCATGGTCATGCTCTCAGCGCTCGGCCGCGCACGAAGCGGTTGACCAGCACAGCAATCAGCAGCATCACACCCAGAACGACCTGAAACCAGTCGGCATCAACGCGGGCAAAGACGATGCCCTGCTTGACCATGCCGAAGATGAGGGCTCCCAGCAAGGCGCCGATGGCTGAGCCGTAGCCGCCCGTCAGCAGCGTTCCGCCGACCACGACCGCGATGATCGCGTAGAACTCCTGCCCGTCACCGCGCAGCACGTCGGCGCCGGTAAACGTCACGACCTGGATCAGCGCCACCAGGCACGCCGCGGCGGCGGTACCCATGAACAGGGTGATTTTGACTCGGTTGACGGGCACACCCACATTGTGGGCAGCCTGGATGTTCCCGCCGCACCCGAAAATCCAGTTACCGAATGAGGTCCGCAGCAGGATCCAGGTGGCGACCCCAGCCACTAGCAGCCACCACAGGATCGAGATCGAAAAACTCGCTCCTCCGAAGCTCAGCGTGCTGGCGAACACCGCTCTGGCACTGTCGAAACCGACCGACTTGTCCAGTCCTCCAATTTGTGTTCGACCGGTCAGCAGCCGCGTCGCTCCGATCGTGGCGCCGCGGACGATGTACAGCGTGGCGAGCGTGACGATGAACGACGGCAACCCGGTCCGGAGCACGAGATAGCCGTTGAAGAAGCCGACCAGAAGCGCAAAAGCCATGGCCACTGCCATCGCCAGCCACAGGTTCCAGCCAAAGGTGGCGGCCAGGGCCGAAACGATCATGCCGCAGGCGCCCAGGATCGAACCAATCGACAGATCGAACTCGCCCCCGATCATCAGCAGCGCCACGGCGACAGCGAGGATGCCGAGCTCGGCGGCCACCTGCAGGTACGTGGCCGTGCCGGCCGCGGTCAAAAAGCCGTTGCGGCCGGCCACGATGGCAAAAAACACCCACACCGCGATCGATCCAGCCAGCGCGCCCATTTCCGGGCGGACCAGCAGCCGACGCAACCGGCTCGTTCGAGCCACGCGTTCGTCCGTCGAAGCCGCCGGGCGCCCAATCGCGGGCTGAGAAACACTCATGCATCGGCACCTCGGTGGGGACAAGGTCCTGACCGTCGAGGGAGCTGAATGGTAGGTCTGTCGCCCGCGAGCTCCAGGGCGAGTAGCCCTAGGAAGTGGCCCGCAGGCCACGACTGCCAAATCGTCTCTGCGACTCGAGGCGATTTGCTCACGGGCATCTCCGGCCGGCCTAGCGCGTGCCGGCTTTCGAAAGATCGATCACCCGCTGAGCGGTGTCCTTGGTGACAAAGCCGGGGCCAGTCATCAGCACCGGATTGGCGATCGTGTTCAGGTTGGACTTGTACAGCTTCAGCAGCACCATCGGTAGATAGCCCTGCTCATATTGCTGCTGGTCGATTGCGAATAACATGTTGCCCTGAGCGACCGCTGCCAGAACCTCGGGCGACAGGTCGAACGTTGCCAGCTTGACCTGACCCAGCTTATTCATCGAGGTCAGCGCTGCGAGAGCAGGCGCGGCGCCGGTTGGGCCAAGGGTCATGATGCCGTCGATGGTCGGGTCGGCGGTCAGCGCGGCCTGAATGCGCTGCTGGGAATCCGTCGGGTTGGCAAGGTCCACAGCCAGGACGTCCACGGACGCGCCAGCCTTACTGATGGTGTCCTTGAAACCATTGCAGCGCAGGTCGAGCGCGGCGTTGCCAACTTCCTGGTTGACGCAGAGCGCATGCTTGACGCCTGCCGCACCCATCTGTGTGCCGCCACCCTGGCCGGCTTCGAACTCGGTCTGGCCAATGTGGGTCAGGATGCCCAGACTCTGGGCCACGTCACTACCAGAGTTGATCGAGATGACGGGGATGCCAGCGTCCACAGCCCGTTTGATGGCCGGCCCGAGCGCATTCGCGTCCGGAATCGACACTACCAACCCGTCTGGCTTGGAGGCAACCGCGGCATCGATCAACTGCGACATGGCCACCATGTCGAATCGGCCTGGCGCCTGGTACTCGACGCTGACGCCCATGTCCTTGGCGCCCTGGTCGACGCCATTTTTGACCACCGACCAGAACGGATCCGACGCTTGGCCGTGAGTGACGACGACGAAACGGTAGCTGTTCTGCTGTTGTGCGCTGCCTGCGAGAGGTCCGGCGCCGAGAACAAACAACATCGCGGCGAGCGGCGCCAGCAACTTGAGATGTGAAAACTTGAAACAGCGATTCATGCGTTCTCCCCGTGTGAAATCCGAATGGAGTCTGTGGCGAATACGTGGCTCAAAGCCGACGCTATAACCGAACGGTGGGATCCTCCTTTGGTGGCGCTCCGAAAAAGTAGCGCTCGCGGGTGCGCATGGCTTCCCAGTCCTGGCGCGCGGCGACTACCGCTGGCATGTCGCTGACTTCGGCGACCGGCACGTCCCACCAGCTTTCGTAGCCGGGGACTGCCTGCAAGCGGTCGTTGTGGATGCAGATGACTGTGGTCCGAGTCTGGGCTTTGGCCGCGTGCAACGCAGCCGCGAATTCAGCATATCCGCGGCACTCCACCACGTGGGCGCCGAGACTGCGAGCGTTGGCCGCCAAATCGACCGGCAGCGTCTCCACCTCACCGTCCTCAGCGTCGCCAGGCAGTGTGCCAGCCTGCGGGTAGACATAACGTGTTCCAAAGCCAGCCTGGCCGACGGAGCGGCTCAGCGCGCCGATACTCTTGAACCCAGCATTGTCGATCAGCACGATGGTCAGCTTGTAGTTCTCCTGGATCGAGGTCACGATCTCCGACGGCATCATCAGGTACGAGCCGTCGCCGACCAGAACGTACACCTCCCGGCTCGGGTCGGCCATCTTGGCGCCAAGCCCACCAGCGATTTCGAAGCCCATGCACGAAAAGCCGTACTCCAGCTGGTACTGCTTGGGGTGTCGGGCCCGCCACAGCTTGTGCAGGTCGCCGGGCAGGCTGCCAGCGGCACACACCATGATTGCTTCAGGGTCGCCCAGCTCGTTGACGGCTCCGATCAGCTCGCCCTGGCTTGGCAGCGGGTCCAGGCGCACGTCGTAGATGCGCTCGACTTCCTGCTCCCAGTCAGCGTGCAGTCCTTCGGCGAGGCTGCGGTAGCTTGACTCGACCTGATAGCCGGCGAGCGCTTCGCACAGTTCGCCAAGCGTGACCTGAGCATCGCCCACCAGCGCCAGGGCGGCATGCTTGGCGGCGTCGAAGCTAGCCACATTGACATTCACGAAACGGACGGAGGAGTTCTGGAAGGCGGTTTTGGAGGCTGTGGTGAAGTCGCTGTAGCGAGTACCAATTCCAATCACCAGGTCCGCATCGCGGGCGAGCCGGTTTGCGGCAAGCGTCCCGGTGGCCCCGATGGCGCCCATATTCAAGGCGTGGTCGTAGCGCAGGCTGCCTTTGCCGGCCATCGTTTCTGCGGCTGGGATGCCGGTCTGCTCCACGAACCGCCGCAGCACCTCTGTCGCGTCGCTGTAGATCACCCCGCCGCCTACTACAACCAGCGGCCGTCGACTGGCTCGAACCCAGTCGGCTGCTTGGACGAGCGCCTGGCGGTCGGCGCGGTTGCGGGGTACCCGCCAGACGCGCTTTTCGAAAAACGTGGACGGGTACGCAAAGGCTTCCGTCTGTACGTCCTGGGGCAGGGCCAAGGTGACCGCCCCGGTCTCGGCTGGACTGGTCAAGACGCGCATGGACTCCGGCAACGCCATGAGCAGTTGCTCAGGACGGCTGATGCGGTCCCAGTAGCGGCTGACCGGCTTGAAACAGTCGTTCACCGAGACGTCCTGCGAGCGCTCGGATTCGAGCTGCTGCAGGACTGGGGCAACGTTGCGGCGAGCGAAGATGTCGCCCGGAAGGAGCAGTACGGGCAATCGATTGACGGTGGCTGTCGCGGCACCAGTGATCATGTTGGTGGCGCCCGGACCAATCGACGACGTACACGCGAATGTCTGGAGCCGGTTCTTCATTTTGGCGTAACCGATGGCGACGTGGACCTGCGCCTGCTCGTTGCGTGCCTGGTAGTAGCGAAAGTTCTTGGCTTGCTGGAGCGCCTGGCCCACCCCAGCCAGGTTGCCGTGGCCGAAAATGCCAAAGCAGCCAGCGAAGAAAGGTTGCTCCAGACCATCCCGCTCCACATACTGGTGCTGGAGGAAGGTGATCAGCGCCTGCGCCATGGTCACGCGGGGCAGGCTGCTCATACCGCTGACGGCTCGCGAACATCGCCGATGGCGACTGGCTGGCCGGTCTGCCAAGATCGAGTGGCAGCCACGGCGATCTCGAATGCCGCCAGCGCGTCTATTCCACCAACCGATGGCTGGCGACGCTGCTCGAGGCACTCGACGAAGTGCTCAATCTGCGCCCGATAAGCGGTTCCGAAGCGGCGCACGAAATGTGGCGTTTCGTCGGTCTGATTGCCAGCCGGAGTAAACAACTGGACTCCGGTCGCGGCGGCTCCAGCATCGCGGCCGACAACTAGCGCGCCCTCAGATCCCAGCACCTCGGTCCACACGTCGTAGCCGTAGCGAGCAGTGCGGCTGACTTCGACGTTGCCCAGCGCCCCGCTCTGGAAGCGAAGGTTGACGACGGCGTTGTCGATGTCGCCGACTTCCGCAAACTGCTTGCAGACTAGCAGCGCGCCGTCGGCGGAAACGCGCTCGACCTCGCTCGACATCAACCAGCGCGCCAGGTCGAAATCGTGGATACCCATATCGAGGACCAGTCCGCCGCTGTGTGCTGGATTGGCGTAGCCGAGAGGTGGACAGCTCGGGTCGCGGCCAACCGCTTTGAACGTGAGCGGTCGACCGATGCGCCCGGAGTCGATGCACGCGCGGGCGTGCTGATAGCCCGGGTCGAAGCGGCGCATGAGGCCGACCTGCAGTAGTACCCCGGCCCCCTGGACGGCGGCTAAGGCAGCATGCGTCTGCTCGAGCGAGAGTGCCAGCGGCTTTTCACAAAAGATGGCTTTGCCTGCCCGCGCAGCGGCGACGACCAGCTCAGCGTGGGTGCTGGTCGGAGTGGCGATAACCACGGCGTCGACGTCTGCGCGGGCGAGCACGTCGGCTGGCTCGGCCGCTACGACGGGTACGCCAAGCTGGCTCTTGACCGCCGCGCGAGCCGCGGGGTCCAGGTCGGCGACAGCGCTCAACTGCGTGGCCGGACCGAGTGACGCGATGGTCTGCGCGTAGAAGCGCCCCATGCGCCCTAGCCCGACAACTGCAATGCGCATCCGGGGTGGGCGGGCCTTAAGCTGCGCGGTAGCGTTGCCCGGAAATGTTCCCCGCTCCACGCATGCGGGCGACTCTAGATCACTGCCGGCCGTGTGTCAAGCCGCTGGGCACCCTCTGCTCGCGAGCCCTGTTCAGCCTGGTAGATGCGTTTCGGGACGCGCCCAGGATGGCTCGCCTACGCTCTTAGCGTGAAGGCGGCCGGCCTGGCGCTCGCCTGTTTGGTCTTCGTGGGGGCGTGCGCCCCCGCCCTCCCTACCGAGCCCACGCAACGGCCACCTGCAGCGCTGAGCCCACCGTCCCCGCAACCGAGCCCGGTGGAAGTGCAGACCGCTGGACGAGCATCCAGCCCACCAGCCCTGTTCGTCCGCCCCGCGGCCTCGCCCAGCCCGGTCGCGTTGCCGCTGTCGGTCTTGGCTGGACGCAGCGGGGCCGACGTGCGGGTGACGCTGAACCTGCTGCTTCAGGAGCAGCTGTATCTCAGCGCCGCTGCCATGGATGCGGCCAGGAACGCTCGACTGGACGAGCTTATCGGGGTTTCGGGGGCACTCGATCAGAACTCCATTCTGCTGGCCGAGGTGGTAGGTGCGGTGAAAGGCGATGCAGCCGCGCGGACACAGCTCGAAAACTGGCGGGGCCTGGAGGCTGACCTGATCCAGTACGCTCAAGGCCGTCAATCCGCGGCCAGTGCGGACCTCGACCGACGCACGCTGATCATCGCCGAGCAGTTCGCCCTGGGTGGGCTCCTACCCGCCGTCGTCGCGGACCTGCTGCGAGCGCGCGTCAAGACCCAGCTGATGCTGGCCGACGCTATCGTCAGTCACGACGCGGCCCAGGTGGCGCAACGACTTCGCCTGGCAGCGGCCACCAGCGACGACCTTGCTCGACCCCTAGCCGCGGCCATCTCAGCTCAGGTACCCACGCCCGCGCCTGCCCCTACTGAGGGACTCGATATCGACGTGAGGATTCTTCTCAGTCGCTTGCTCCAGGAGCATACGTTTCTGACGGGCGCCGCGGTCGATGCTGCAGCAGACGGGCGGAGTCTCGACCTGGAGGCGCTTGTGGGCGCCGCGGATGAGAACGCCACTGACTTAGGTGCGCAGCTGACTCCAGCGTACGGACAACCGGTCGGCGACGGGCTCACCAACCGCGTACGTGCCGAGACGGGGTGGCTGGTCTCGGTAGCCTCGGGCGGCGACCGACCTCGAGCCGCCGCGGACCTCGTCCGCAACCGAAGCGAAGTCGACGCCATGCTCTCGGCTGCTAACCCGCTGCTACCCGCCGGCCTGGTGGACCAGGAGCTTCGTGCGAGCGGCCAGCCGCTGCTCACGGCCGCCGATGCATTTGTCGCGCGCGATTTCGGAACGGCGTTCACCCGATTGCGCGAGTCGGCTCGCCAGAGCCGCAAAGCCGCTGAATCGGTAGCGCTGAGCCTTGTGGACCGCTACCCCGGGCGCTATCTGGTGTTGCCGTCGCCGGAGCGGTAGCTGCTGCCGATCAATCCGGTCGAGCAGCGACAATTACCTGCGCCGGACGCCAGATCCGGTCGCATTTGCGATAGCCCTGGCGCACCACGTGCAGGACGTGGCCTTCGGCAACCGCCCCGCTCGGCTGGCTGCCCAGAGCCTCGTGTTCGCGCGGGTCGAATTCGGCGCCCTCGGCCGCTATGCGCTGGACGTCGTCTGCGGTCAAGAGCCCTCGCAAGTTGCGTTCGACCAGCAAAATACCTTTTCCCCAGTTGGACTCGAGGTCTTCGGGCGCGGCGTTCGCCAGCGCGCGTTCGAAATCGTCCAGGACCGGCAGCAGCCGCTGGAGATAGCTCACGTTGGACTCGCGGGCTTGTTGCGCGCGCTCCTCCTCGGTGCGGCGGCGGTAGTTGATGAAGTCGGCTTGGGTCCGCTGCGCCAGGCGCAGGTAGTCGTCAGCTTTGTGTTCGAGCTCGGCCAGCTCGGCGCGCAGCGTCTCGAGGTCGTCAGCCGACTGAGGCTGATTGCCGTCGTCGACGGAGTGGTCCGCAGGCTGGTCGGCCTGGACTGGCTCGGAAAAATTGTCGGATTGCACGGACATCGTCCAAAGTATATGATGAAACGCACACAAAATGTATCGTGAGTCGCATCAAGTTTCAAGCCCACGGACTCGCTCGGCCCAGGCTGCGCTCTACGTAATCAGCGTCGCGGCTCGGCTGGTCGAGCTGCATCCGACGACGCTGCGGAAGTACGAACGCGTCGGGTTCCTCGAACCGAGCCGAACACCGGGTCGTACGCGCCTGTACTCGCTTGAAGACATTCGCCGCCTGCGCCAGATCAAGCGGCTGGTCGAGGAGCGCGAGATGAATCTCGCCGGAGTCCAGATGGCCCTAGACTTAACCGCATTGCTCGCCGAAATTGCGACTGCTCTGGATCAGGCACGCGACGTCACGGCTCTGCGGCATCGGGTCCAGACGCCTCTGCGAGCGGCGTTCGCAACCCTCGGGGCAGTGGAGTAGTCACATTCATATGAACATTCACCCAATGACCGTTTGCCTGCGGCCGACAAGCAAGAAAGGCTAGGAGAGGACTATGGCGAAAGTATTAGGTATCGATCTGGGGACGACCAACTCGGTCGTCGCAATCATGGAGGGCGGCGAACCAACCGTTCTCGAGAACGCCGAAGGTAGTCGTCTCACGCCATCCGTCGTCGCGGTCAATCCGAAAACCGGCGAGCGTCTGGTTGGTCAGGTCGCGCGAAGGCAAGCCATCACCAATCCCGAAAACACTATTTTCAGTGTCAAGCGCTTCATGGGCCGCAAGTTCGAAGATGCCGAGGTGCAGAAGGCGCTGAAGTTCGTTCCGTACAAGGTTGCCAAGGCATCCAATGGCGACGTCCGTGTCGTGCTCAACGGCAAGGAATATAGCCCGCCCGAAGTCTCGGCGATGATTTTGCAGAAGCTCAAGGCAGACGCCGAAGCGAAACTGGGTGAGAAGATCACCCAGGCTGTCATCACCGTGCCCGCCTACTTCAACGATAGCCAGCGTCAGGCCACCAAGGATGCGGGCAAGATCGCCGGCCTGGAAGTTCTCCGCATCATCAATGAGCCAACCGCCGCGTCGCTGGCGTACGGCCTCGACAAGCAAGGTAAGGACGAGGTCATCGCGGTCTACGACCTAGGCGGTGGCACCTTCGACATCTCGATCCTGTCTGTGGGCGAGGGCGTCTTCGAAGTCAAGGCCACCAACGGCGACACGTTTTTGGGAGGCGATGATTTCGATCAGCGCATCATCGATTGGATCGTCGACGAGTTCAAGAAGGATCAGGGCATCGACTTGCGCCAGGACCGCATGGCCCTGCAGCGCTTGAAGGAAGCAGCTGAAAAGGCCAAGATCGAGCTCAGCTCGACCCAGAGTACCGAGGTCAATCTGCCCTTCGTCACTGCCGACGCTAGCGGTCCAAAGCACCTGTCGCTGAATCTGACGCGCGCCAAGCTCGAGCAGCTCGTCGGCGATCTGGTCGAGCGGACCAAGGGTCCCGTCCAACAAGCCCTCAAGGACGCTGGGCTCGGTCCCAACGACATCAACGAGGTCGTCCTTGTGGGTGGCCAGACGCGTATGCCGGCGGTCCAGGAGATGGTCAAGCAGGTCTTCGGCAAGGAGCCCCACAAGGGGGTCAATCCCGACGAGGTCGTGGCGATCGGCGCCGCCATTCAAGCCGGCGTGCTCATGGGCGAAGTGAAAGACATCCTGTTGCTGGACGTCACGCCGCTCACGCTGGGCGTCGAAACGTACGGTGGGGTCATGACCACCATGATCCCGCGCAACACCACCATTCCCACCTCCAAGACGGAGACCTACACCACGGCCGCCGATGCCCAGACGAGCGTCGAAGTGCATGTGCTCCAAGGTGAGCGGCCCATGGCGACAGAGAACAAGTCGCTCGGGCGATTCATTTTGGATGGCATCTTGCCTGCCCCCAGAGGGGTGCCGCAGGTCGAGGTGACGTTCGACATCGACGCCAACGGCATCCTCAATGTGTCTGCTAAAGACAAGGCCACTGGCAAGGAACAGAAGATCGTTATCCAATCGTCCAGCGGGCTCAGCGATACCGAGATCAAGAAAATGGTCAAGGATGCCGAGGAGCACGCAGCCGACGACGCACGCCGGCGCGAGGAGATCGAGGTTCGCAACCACGCCGATAGCGCCCACTACCAGGCAGAGAAGATGCTGCGCGACCAGGGCGACAAGATGCCTGAGCAGCTTCGCGTGCAGGTGGCGGAGAAATCTTCCGCCGTCAAGCGTGCGCTCGATGCAAACGACGTCGACACGATGAAGACCGCGCTGGAGGAGCTGCAGCAAGCAATGATGGCAGTCGGCCAGGCGGTGTACGGAAGTGGTCCGACTGACGAGCCCACCGAGCCCGGCAGCAACGGTCAGGGTGGCCCAGCCGCACCCCAAGGCACCGTCGAAGGTGAGTACCGCGAAGTCTAAGGCGACCGGCTGGTGAATGG
>JBPCIO010000197.1:0-6748 GCA_051006215.1 Chloroflexota bacterium | reverse complement strand
GCGCCGAGCATGGCACGCGCCGCCGCGGGCGTGCTGGCGGTACGTGACTTCGACTGATGTTCGATTCGGAGGACAACCAATGACGGCAGCCGACCTGGTGGTCTACGGCGGCACCATCGCGACGGATTACGGCGTGTTCAAGGGGACGATAGTCGTGCGCGACGGGCGTATCAGTTCTCTTGAAGACGCCGAATCGCGCGGTCCAGACGCCAATGAAAAGATCGATGCCACTGGCAAACTGGTCATTCCAGGGTGTGTTGACGCCCACTGCCACTTCGACGAGCCAACGACAGGCCAGACTCGGGAGGGATTCAAGACCGGCACCAAAAGCGCAGCCGCCGGTGGCGTGACCACCGTGCTCGAACACCCGCTCAGTCTGCCACCACCCAGCGATGCCCAAACCTTTCTGGCCAAGAAGGCACTCGCCTTGTCACAGAGTGTGGTGGACGTGGGTCTGTGGTGAGCGCTGATCCCAGATTCAATCCCCAACCTCGCGGAGATGCACGAGCTCGGAGCGGTGGCCTTCAAAGGCTTCATGTCCGCGGCGGGTGCGGAATACCCGATGGTCGAGGACGGCGACTTGCTGGCCGGCCTGCAGGCGGCCCAACCGTTGGGCGCCCTGATCGGAGTCCACGCCGAAGGCGAGGCGCTCACGACGTACTTCACCAACCAGCTCGAGCGAGCGGGACGACGTGATCCGCGAGCGATCGCCGAGGGCCGCCCACCCATCGCCGAACTCGAGGCGATTCAACGCGCGATCGTGCTGGCGCGGTACGCACGCGCCAGGTTGCATATCGTGCATATGACTATTCCGGAGGGAGCTGACCTGATCCAGGCTGCCAGGGCCGAGGGCGTTCAGGTCACCGCGGAAACGTGTCCGCACTACTTGCACATGGACTGGACCGCGCTCGATCGGCTGGGCGCATATGCCAAGTGCAAGCCGCCCCTGAGGTCACCAGAAAGCACGGAGCGCCTCTGGCAGGCGGTAATGGCGGGCAAGATCGACTTCATCGCGGCCGACCACGCGCCGTATAGCCGAGCCGACAAAGACAAAGGGACGATCTGGGACGCCGGCTGGGGCATGCCCGGCATTCAGACGATGATTCCGATCTTGATCAGCGACGGTCTCCTGAAGCGCGGTTGGGACTTGACGGCGTTCGTGCGCTTCACCTCTACGCAGTGCGCACGTGTGTTCGGGGTCTACGGCCCGAAGGGAACTATCCGCGTTGGCGCAGATGGCGATCTGGCGGTAATTGACCTGAACGGGAGTTGGAGGGTACGCTCCGAAGACCTGTTTTACAGGGAACACTGGTCGGCTCTCGAGGGCGAGACCCTAAACGGTAGGATCGAGCAAACCATCGTCCGTGGGCGCGTCGTATACGACCGCGGCAGTATCAAAGTGGATCCGGGGTTCGGCCAGTTCGTCACGCCCCAGCGATCATCGGCCGCGGTGCTACCCCAGCTTGCGGCCGTCTAGTGGTTGGTCGTGAGTAAGCAAGCGCGCAGGGCGTTGGTCAGGATCTGCATCAGCACCCCCGAGGCGGTCACGCAGCCTGCGGCGAGTGCCTTGCTCTGGAGCGCGCTCGGTCGATTGTTCAGGTCCAAGTAGCGCAAGCCGGGACGAAAGAGCGTCTGGAGATCGAAAGCGAGCTCGGCGCGGTCGTCAGTTTCGTCAACGGCAGTGGCGCTGATGACGGCATCAGGTCTGATCGACGACAGGTCCGATACGCATGTGCCGAAACCGAGATCGGCAACGAGTTGCCGACGGCGGTCCGCCGAACGACCGGCGAACAAAACGGTCACGTCTGGGGAGATCTTCCGCGCACCCAGCGCGACGGACCGAGCCGCGGCACCGGTGCCAATCACCAGCACCTGCTCGGGCGGCGTCGATCCGGCGAGGTGGCACAGCGCCATTCCGGCAGCGTACGCGTTCGTATTCACCCCCACGACGAGGCTCTCGGCACGGAGTAGCGTGTCAGCCACGCCCCCACGGCCATGGGCGTCAGTGCAGCGCATTGAGGTACGACCGCCCGCTTGTACGGGCTGAACACTAGGGCAAGCTGCCACGACCTGTCCGCGAATAACGCCTCCGGATCGTCAAACGCTTGAAACCCCACCGGTTGCACGTTGGCGGCGGCCAGTTGCTGATGCAGTAGGGAGCTCGCCAGCCCCATCGGAGCGACGGTACCAACAGCCGCCACTCGCGGCCCACTACTTACCAGCGGGCGGCCCCCTGGAAACTCCACTTCGACAAAGCGCCGCGTACAGTCACCGATGAGGTCGTCCAGAGAGCTCACTCAGGCGCACCCGCAAGAAGGGGACGGAGGTGCTTGCCGCGGGGTGGACCAAGTACGGCCCCATTCTGGGCGATGCACTCTCGCGCAGATAGGTGGCTGCTGGCCGGCCGGTCACCCCCCAATGATCGTACGGTGTGACCGAGTGCTTTGAATGCAGGCGGGTCTGATCGATCTGCCAACGCTGTTCGAGGTCCACCAGCACGAAATCAGCGTCGCTGCCGATGTTCAGCGAACCTTTGCGCGGGTAATAGCCGTACAGGCGGGCCGGATTCTCGCTCGTGAGTCGGACAAGCTGTTGGAGCCTCCGTCGTCTCTCAGCCACCTGCGTGAGCAGGAGCGGCAGGAACGTCTCAACACCAATGAAGCCGCCAGGCGCCTCCCAGACGTTGTCGCGCGCCTAGTCTTCGACAGAATGCGGGGCATGGTCGGTAGCGATGCAGTCGACATCGCCAGCCCGAACGCCGGCCCGGAGCGCATCGACATGCTGGCGCTCGCGGATGGGCGGATTCAACTGAATGAGGTTGCCGTACTCCGCATATGCCGCTTCGTCAAGCACAAGGTGCGCGACGAGCACCTCACACGTCACGGGCAGGCCCTTGTGCTTGGCCCACACGATTCGTTCCAGACCAGCTCCAGTGGACAGATGATGAATGTGGACCAAATTACCGGCTCCTTTGGCTATGGCGATTGCGCGACCAACCGCCTCCGCCTCGACGAATGCCGGCCTGGAGTCAAGATGCGCACCTGGATCAGTCCGACCGGCGGCGCGCAACTCGGCAGCCTCCCGAAACGCAGCGCAGATCACTCCGTCGTCTGGACACGGGTTGTTGCCGGTTGTCTGGCCCATGAACAGCTTGAAGCCCATGGCACCCTCCGCGGCCATCGGCGCCAACTCGGCTGCGTTGTCCGGCAGGATGACTCCGTACAGCCCAAAGTCCACGTAGGCGTGCTTTGACGCGGCTGCAACCTTCTCGCGGAAGAGCGTAACAGTGGCCGTTGGCGGAGCAGTATTTGGCATCTCATGCACGGTGGTGACTCCACCCACCGCCGCCGATCGTGTCCCGCTGCCGAATTCTTCCTTGTGGGTGAGTCCCGGCTCACGAAAGTGGACGTGGATGTCGATTTGGCCCGGCAGCAAATGCAGGCCTGTGCCGTCCACCTGTAGCCCGGCCTGAAGGCCGGTGCCGATTGCGGCCACGTTGCCATCTTTCACAGCAAGATCTGCCCGCTCTTCTCCGGCGGCGGTAACGACGGTGGCGCCGTTTCCTACCAGGTCGTACGCCGTCATCGAAAGATGCTCAGCGGCAACAGCGCCGAAACGGTCCAGTTCGGCGCATTGACCACCTGGCTGATCTTCAGATCACAGGCGACGCTGCACAGCACGTAGGCTTGCTCGGCGCTCAGCCCATTCTCCTTCATCAAGAAATCGATCATAGCTCGGACTGCACCCTGGGCGCCGGTCATCAAATTCGGCCCGACACCGACCGTCCCATGCCACGGGCCGCGAGTTGCTGGGTCGGACTCCGGGCCAACGGTTCTGAATTGTGGAGCGCTCAGGTGCATGTCCGACCGCAACGTCAGGCGTAACACCGCCGTCATGCCGGTCTCGATGGCGGTGACGCACACCTCGCCGTCCCCTTGCGCCGCATGGGCATCACCAACCGAAAATGTGCCTCCATCGACTTCCAGCGGCAGCCAGAGTGTTGACCCTACTGTCAGCTGTTTGACGTCGAGATTGCCGCCGACTCGTCTGGGCGGACTGGTCGAATGCTGGCCCATCTCAGCTGGCGCCACACCGAGGACGCCAAAGAAAGGTGCGAGCGGAATTACCGCGCCGGGTCGCATTGCTGCATCTAGCCGATCAGCCAGGTCCCATGGCTGGAAGAACGCCGTGGGAAAATCTGCCACCAGGAGGCCGCGACCGGGCGCGATCAGCGTATACCCCCAGGTCCAGGTCTCGAGCGCCAGCATGTCCACCTGCAGGACAGATCCGGGTCGCGCGCCATGCACGCCGATCGGTCCGATGAGAGCGTGGCCGAGGAACGGGTGCTGGACTACGTCCTCGGCTGTGGAGTGCGGCGTGAACGCACCGTCGCCCCCGCCCCGTACCTCAACGGTAATGCTGTCGCCCGAATCGATCCACAAGCGCGGCTCGATCGAGTTGTCCCACACCTTATGCACCTGCGCGGAATCGAGTTGGTGGGTGACCGGATGGCGGTCGGTTCCCATCCTTACGTGTGCGCGCGTCCGCGACGAAGCGCGCGACCGGCGAGCACGCCGGTGTGTTCCGCGTGGTCGACGACGATTTTGCCGTTGACCACGACATACTCGATGCCGATCGGGAACTGTTTGGGGTCGCGCTTGGTAGCCGGTGCGCGCACTCTATCCGGATGGAAGACCACGATGTCCGCTTTCATCCCATCGCGCAGCAACCCGCGGTCTGGCAGTCCCAGGCGTTGCGCTGGAAAAGAGGTGATCTTGCGAATCGCCTGGGGTAGCGACATCGCATGCTCCTCGCGGACGTACTCGGACAGGATGACCGGGAAGCAGCCGTACGTTCTCGGACTCGGAAAATCGCCGATGAGCAGCGCGTCGCTGCCGACCATGGACATCGGATGCGAGATGAACTTCGACAATGTCAAAGGATTCACCCCCGCGGAGATGAACGAGACCTGGAGGTCTTCGTCCAGCAACAGGTCGCACATGGCGTCGATTTCATCTTTGCCTGTCAGCTCCGCCACCTCGGCCACCGAATGGCCCTCGAAGCGGTGGTTGTGCGGCTTTTTGAAGTATGTCAGCCACATGTCGTGCCAGGATTGACCGCGGGGTGCCAGCCCCTCGGTCTTCATTCGAGCACGCGCCTCGGTTGAGGCGAGCGCTCGCCGGAGGGTGTCCGGGCCGCCGTCCTGGGCCCAGTTGGGGAACACGATCAGCAGACGAGTGCTGCCGTACACATACGGGTAGCTGTCGAACGTGACGTCCATGTGCTCGACTTCGCGGGCGTCCTCCACTAGATGGAGGAGGCGATCGGCGCCGCCGCGGCTGGTGATCGCGTTCTGGTAGAAGTGGGTGATGTGGGTGGCGATCCCACTGCCCCGCCCGATGTCCAGCGCCTCGCGAAACGGATCCAGGTACTTGTCGCCGAGCCCGTAACGCACGTGGGTGTGGTAAATGCCGCCCAACCGGGCGGCCTCGCACGAGAGACCGATTAATTCCTGGGTGCTGGCGTAACCGCCCGGCGGATAGTCCAGCCCGGTCGACACACCCCAGGCGCCTTCCTGCATCGCCTCGCGCAGCATGGCCTGCATGTCAGCCTGTTGGGCGGCAGTGGCCGGCTGATCATTCCAGCCGACGGCGTTGACGCGAATGGGCGAGTTGCCGAGCAGATAACAGATATTGACGGCCACTTTATTGTCGAACAGAGCGAGATAGTCGGCAACGGTGGACCACGGCGCCGGCAACATCGGCCGGCCGTCCAGGCCAGAGTTCAGATCGATGAAGCGCTTCAGGTCCTCGGGGTCCTTGAACGGCGCATACGAGCAGCCGTCGATGCCGATGACTTCGGTGGTGACGCCCTGGCGCACTTTAGGCTCGTGGCGCGGCTCGGCCAGGATCACCAGGCCTGAGTGGGCGTGGAAGTCGATAAAGCCGGGGCACACGACGTGGCCGGTGGCGTCGATCCTGCGCGCGGCTTCGACCTCACTGACGTCGCCCCTCAGGATGCGAACTGTTTCACCCTCGACGCCTACGGAGCCGTAGAAGCCCACGTTGCCGTTGCCATCCAGGATCTGGCCACCGGTGATCAGCAGATCAAGCACTGTAACGACTCCGTGCGATATAGCGCCCGGTGCCGGGCGTGCCGACGTACTGGCGGTCCTCGACGATAACCTGACCGCGCAGCGTGACCGTCTCAGGCATGCCGCGCAGGTGCTGACCTTCGTACAGGGTGTAGTCAACCGTGCCGTGGAGCGCCGACCGGGTCATCGTCATCTCAGCGTTCGGGTTCCAGATGATAACGTCGCCATCACTACCGACACCTAGCGACCCTTTATTCGGGTACAGACCGAATGTCTTGGCCGGGGTGGTCGAGACGATGTCGACGAAGCGATTCAGGCTCAGCTTGCCGTCGTTGACGCCCTGGTAGGTGAACATCAAGCGTTCCTCGATGCCCGGAGCGCCATTCGGGATCCTGGTGAAGTCCCCTGCGCCAAGATCTTTCTGGCCGTCGAAGTTGTATGGGCAGTGGTCCGACGCAACGACCCCGAGGCTCCCGTTCACCAGCGCCTGCCACATGAGGGCCGGCATGTGCTTGCCGCGCGGCGGCGGCGTGTAGACCCATTTGGCACCTTCGAAGTTCGGTCGATCGAGATCCTCCTCGTTGAAATACAGGTAGTGGGTGCACGTCTCGCCCATCACCTTCACCCCGCGCGCCCGAGCCCGCAGGATTTCGT
>JBPCIO010000196.1:0-5882 GCA_051006215.1 Chloroflexota bacterium | reverse complement strand
TCATCTTCCTGGCTGGACTGCAGGGCATCCCCCAGGAGTTGTACGAGGCTGCTTCGATCGACGGCGCCCAAGCCCGCGACCGCTTCTGGCACGTGACCCTTCCGATGATCTCGCCGACGCTGTTCTTCAACTCGGTGCTGGCCTGCATCGCCGCTTTCCAGACATTCGAGGTGGCGTTTATCGGCACCAAGGGTGGGCCCGCTTACGCTACCTGGCTGTACGGACTGCATATCTACCGCACCTCGTTCGAGTTCTTCGATATGGGCTACGGTTCGACGCTGGCGTGGATTCTGTTCGTCACCCTGGGGGTGTTCACGTTTTTGCAGTTCAGGTCCTCACGCAACTGGGTCTTTTACGCCGGCGAGGGACGCTGATGGTCGAGCACGCCGTTCCCATCGGCAGTGGAGTAGTCGCCCCACGCGCCAGGCGCGAGGCCCGCTTGCACGCCGGACGCCTCGGCCGCCGGTTCGGCTTGTACGTGATCGCGGTGCTCCTCGGGATCGTGCTGATGGTGCCCTTCTACTGGGCCCTCATTGGTTCGCTCAAGCAGATGAACGAGGTCCGCCAGATCCCACTCATCTGGTGGCCAAGCGTTCTGCAGTGGGTGAACTATTCAGATGTGTGGCACGTCCGGTTCTTCCCGAACTGGGTATGGAACAGCGTGCTGCTGACCGTGATCGCCACCACTGGCACGGTAGTCTCGTCTTCGCTGGCCGGCTTTGCGTTCGCCAGGTTCCAATTTCCCGGCCGAAATCTGCTGTTCACCATCACTCTGGCAACGCTGATGCTGCCAGCGTACGTGCTGCTCATCCCCAACTACATGCTGTTCTGGCAGTTGGGGTGGCTCAATACGTATCTGCCGTTGACCGTGCCGTACTGGTTCGGGAGCGCCTTCTTCATCTTCCTGTTCCGCCAGTTCTTTATGACCGTGCCGATGGAGTTGGACGAGGCTGCCCGCATCGATGGCGCAAGCTACCCCCGCCTGTTCTGGAGCATCATGCTGCCGCTCAGCGGTCCGGTCTTTGCGACGGCGGCGATCATCGAGGGTATCAATCAGTGGAACTCGTTCCTGCGACCGCTGATCATTCTCAACAATCCGGACAAGTACCCGCTCAGCGTGGGCCTGCGCTACTTTGTCGTCAACCCCGGCGACAACCTCCCCAAAGACCACCTGCTCATGGCTGCCGCGATCATCATGACCCTGCCCGTGATCATCCTGTTCTTCATCGGCCAGCGCTCGTTCGTCCGCGGCGTCGTCATGTCCGGCATCAAGGGCTAAACCACCACCACCCCGTTTTCGACAACTTTTCGACCACCTTTGATCACCACGCGCACCGAACGCAGCGCGTCGATGCGCGTCGAGGGATCGCCCTCGACGGCGATCAGGTCCGCCGCCTGGCCCGGCTCGAGCGTGCCAAGAGAGGTGGCCATGCCGAGCGCGCGGGCGGCATTCGCCGTGGCAGCCTGGATGGCTTGCATGGGTGTGAGGCCAACTTCTGAAACAAGTATCTCGAGCTCTGCTGGTAGGCTATTGAAGGGGGTCAGGGACACGCCCGCGTCGGTGCCGGCGGCGAATGGGACGCCGAGGGTAGCCATGCGACGCATAGAGCGCATGACTTCGTCACGCACCGCGGACGCCGTCCTCTGCAGGGGCACCAATGTTGCCACCACGGCTGTTCCCTGCTCGGCCATTTGCAGCGCCACGGATTCGTCGAATTCGACGCTGGCGTCTGCCCCCAGCCAGTTGCAGTGCTCGATGGTGTTCACGCCGGCGGCTGTCGCGTTGCGGATACCGGCCGTGCCCAGCGCGTGTGCGGCAACCCAGACGTGTGCGCGCTGGGCTTCTTCGACGGCGGCCCGAATCTCGGCGACGCTGTACTGAGCCATGCCGATATTGGTGCCCGGCGTCATGCGTCCACCGGTGGCCATGATCTTGAGACCGTTCGCTCCCGCCTTGAGCTGGCCCATGGCTGCAGCTCGGACTCCCGCCTTTCCGTCGGCTTCCAGGCCAAGGAGGTGGCAGTGACCACCGGTGATGGTGATGGGGGAGCCGGCTGCCAGGATGCGGGGACCGGCGACGAGGTGGTTGGCAATGGCGTCGCGCAGCCGGAACGTCACGCCACCGCGACCACCCAGGTCGCGCACGGTGGTGATTCCAGCGCCGAGCGCCTGGCGCGCGCCGGCTACTCCACGCAGCAAGAGTTGCTGGTCGTCCTCCGCCAGCAGGTCACCCAGCGGGTACGCGGTGTGGCTGAACACAAGGTGGACGTGGCAGTCGATCAGTCCCGGCACTACTGACAACTTGCGCAGATCGACGATCTCAGCGTCGGCCGGCGCGTCCCCTATGCGGTGGATACCGACGATTCGCCCATCTTCAACATACAACGCGCGATCCAGCTGTACGGCAGCCCCCGTCCCGTCAATCAACCGTCCTGCGTGGATGACCTTTATGTGTAGTCTCCTCCGTGACGAGCCTACAGCTACGTGCCGGTCTGGGCGCCTGCGGGCAGGCGCAGGAAGTCGAAGTCGCAGCCGAGCGGGGCTTGGGTGACGTGCCGCTGATAGAGCTGGCGGTAGCCGCGCTCGTATTTCGGTGCAGGTGGACGCCAATCTGCGCGGCGCTGGCTCAATTCGGGCTCGCCCACCTCGAGGGTGAGACTGCGGGCCGGGATGTCCAGGTAGATGGAGTCACCTGTTCGAACCAGCCCCAGCGGACCGCCGATAGATGCCTCCGGTGCCACGTGCAGGACGATAGTGCCGTACGACGTGCCGCTCATGCGTGCGTCGGATATGCGCACGATGTCGCGCACACCCCGCTCCAGCAACTTGCGCGGGATGGGCATGAACCCAACCTCTGGCATACCCGGAGCGCCAACCGGACCGGCGTTCTGGAGCACCAGTACGTCTGCTGGCTCCACTTGGAGCAGCGGATCGTCGATGCGGTGGCGTAGGTCGTCGATGGAGGTGAACACAACCGCGCGCCCGCGATGCCGCGCGAGCTCCGCCGAGGCAGCGGTTTGCTTGACGACCGCTCCGTCCGGGCACAGATTGCCGCGCAAAATTGCAATGCCGCCCTGCGTGCCGAACGGTTCGGACAGGCTGGCGACGACATCCCGCCGCCGCGAGGGGCGGGCACGCGCCAGGTTCTCGCCGACGCTGTGACTCGTAACTGTCAGCGCGCCCTGGATCAGCAAGGGTTCGAGCTCCTTCATCACTGCCGGCAGTCCACCCGCGTCGAAAAGCTCCTCCATCTGAAAGGCGCCCGACGGCTTCAGGTTCACGATCCAGGGCGTCGTCCGAGACACACGATCGAACAGGTCGAGCGGCAGATCGAGCCCGAGACGGCCGGCAATTGCCGCGAGATGGATCACCGCGTTCGTCGAGCCACCGATCGCGGACAGCACCCGAATGGCATTCTCAAACGCAGCGGCCGTCATCACCTCCGAGGGCCGTGGGCCGCCGGCGCGAGCCAGTCCGACCGCCTGGCGGCCACTCATCTCGGCTAGCTGTAGACGCCGGCTGTCGGGTGCCGGAATTGCCGCGTTGCCGGGCAGCGCCATGCCCAACGCCTCGCTCAGGCTGGCCATCGTCGAAGCGGTGCCCATCACCATGCAGGAGCCTGGTGATCGGCAAATGGCATCTTCGATGGCCGTGTACTCGTCGCTGGTAAGCGTGCCAGCGCGGAGCTCGGTGGTAAAGCGACCGCAGTCGGTGCAGGCGCCGAGATCCTGACCGTTGTGGCGGCCGTTGAGCATTGGGCCACCGCTTACCAGGATGGCCGGCAGGTCGGCGCTGGCGGCGCCCATCAACGCCGCCGGCGTGGTCTTGTCACAGCCCGCCAGGAGGACGACCGCGTCCATTGGCTGGGCGCGAATCATCTCCTCGGTGTCCATGGCCATCAAGTTGCGAAACAGCATGCTGGTGGGCTGGGTATGTACCTCGCCAAGCGAGATCGTCGGGAATTCGAGGGGGAAGCCGCCCTCCTGCCAGACACCCCGTTTGACTGCCTCGGCCAGCTCACGGAAGTGGTGGTTGCAGTTGTTGAATTCACTCCAGGTCTGGGCGATACCAATAACGGGCTTGTCGAGATCGGCCTGGGTAAAGCCCATGGCCTTGGTGAACGCACGGGCGGTGAAGCCGGCTGGGGTGCCGCGCTCGCCGAAAAAGGCGCCGCTGCGAGGCGCGCGGTTGGTCGGAAGCATCGAGCGATCTTAGGCAGGACAACACAGAATTGACAGATTCCGGGCCCACGTGAGAGGCTGACTGGCCATGGCTAGTCAGTGGCGGGGTGTCTTTACCATCCCTGTAACACCCTTCGACGCAGTCGGCGACCTCGACGAACAGTCGCTGGAGAGGTGCGTCCGGTTCTGCGTGGACGCAGGCGCGCATGGCGTGGTGGCACCAGTCAACGCCAGCGAGGCGCCGATGCTCTCCGACGACGAACGCAAGCAGGTGGCGGAGATCGTTGTGGCGACCGTCGCCCGGCGGATACCCGTCGTGGTCGGAGTCTCGGGTGTCACCACGCGTCAATCAGTGGACCTGGCGGGCCACGCACGCGTGGCCGGCGCAGACGCCGTGATCGCAATGCCGCCGTACGTCAAAAAGGCGAGCCCCGCCGAAATCGTGGACTTCTATCAGCAGTTGGCGGCCGCCACCGAACTGCCGATCTTCATCCAGAACTACGGACCGCCAGTCGGCACGCCGATGTCGGCGCGCTTCATGGCCGACCTGGTGGAGCACATCCCGGGGGTGGAGTACGTCAAGGAGGAGACGGTCCACGCTGGGCAGCTCATGACTCAGTTGTTCTTGCTGTCCGGGCCCCGACTCAAGGGCATTATGGGTGGTATGGCCGGGCGGTACCTGTTCAATGAGGTTCGTCGGGGTGCCTGCGGCACCATGCCGGCGTGCGAGGTGACCGACGTCGACGTCACGATCTGGAATGCGCTCGAGGCGGGCGACCTGGTCCGCGCCCGCCAATTGCACAATCGACTGATCCCGTTGCTGAACATCGAAGCGATGTACGGTGTTGCCGTGTACAAAGAAGTGCTCAAGCGGCGTGGCATCATCGAGCGCGCGACGATGCGCGGACCCGGTGTCGTGACACTGGACAGCTTCGACCAGCAGGAGCTGGACCGCATTCTGGAGGACGTGAGCGAATTGTTTACCTTGGCTCCGCTCAGCGCCTGTGTAGCACCCGCGCCAGAGTGAGACACACTGACGCAGAGCACTTGAGCCGATCCCTACCGGCGCGCTGCTTCATATCTCTTCGTTGGCGCTCGCAGGCTGGCACGATCCCTGCCTGTAGTGCATGCGCGTCGAGCTACGGCGCCTTACCAACACGTGTGGGAGTGGTACCTCATGAGCATTATTGTCTGGATTGTTCTCGGGCTCATCGCGGGTTGGCTTGCGGGCCAGGTGATGAAGGGCGGCTATGGACTCGTCGGCGACATCGTGCTGGGCATCATCGGCGCCATCGTGGGTGGCTTCTTGACAGGCGTGCTGCTTGGCCGCGACATGGTCAACGGTTTCAACATCGAGAGCATCGTCGTCGCGTTCATTGGCGCAATCGTAGTTATTGCCATCTCATGCGCAGTCACCGGTGGGCGCGCTCGGGTCTGAACTAAACCTGGCGGAGACGCAGCCAGCGCCGGCGCACCGGCGTTGTAATCGCACACGGCCAAAGCCACAATGGGAAAGTTAAGGTGGAAAACATGGCTCACACTGCAAACGACAGCGCCGGCGGCTTGCGTCAATCCATGGTCGAGACAATCAAGGCCAATCCGATGCCCGCGGCCCTGGTCGGACTCGGCCTCGGATGGATGCTCTTGAACCGGCCCAGTCGGCCGACGACTCAGCGCTACGGCACCAGCTCGGCCCAGGGT
>JBPCIO010000195.1:0-3962 GCA_051006215.1 Chloroflexota bacterium | reverse complement strand
CTTTGCCAGCGGGTTGCCTAACAGGTCGACCATCTGACCCAGCGACTGCCCGGCGTGAACAACGTCACGTACACGCACGCCACACTCGAAAATGCCGGCGTGCTCCGAGCGCAGCCACTCGAAGCGGCTGAGGACTTGAGGCGGTTCGACCGGGCGGGGTGGGGCGTCTCTCAGAATGCCGAGCGTGCGCCAAACATTCCGCACGCCGTCGACGTGACGCACTACCGCATCCTCCTCCACCAGGCCGCATCGACCGGACTCGGCGATGATCGCAGGTACGCCGCGCTGGGCGGCGGCCGCGTACAACATGCCCGGACGTTCCCCGGTTGGCACCGAGCACGTCGCCCACCCCACGCCGTAGCTATCGATCATTCGACGTGTCCTGGTGTCGACCTCGGCTATGCCCGTCTGGCTAAAAATCACGAACGGCTCCAGGTCTTCGATCATGTCACCGGCGTGAAGGTCCATAGCGTAGTCGCACCCAACGACGATGTCGTTCAGTAAGTGGTACGCGAAGCGCTCGCTCCACGGCCCATCCGGTCGACCTGGGAAGATGCGATTCAGGTTCTCACCGTCTTCGGGGTTGACGTAGATGCAGCGCTCGAAGAACCCAGGCCGGTTGAGCAGCGGGATCACTACGATTGTGCCGTGCACGTCGGCAGGCTGCAGCCCGCGCCCAAGCCGGATGGCGGCCAGGATGCCGGTGTATTCGGCAGCGTGTATGCCAGCAGTGAGCAGAAACGTCGGCCCAGCATGTGCGCCGACAACCGCAAAGTACGGCCACTCGTATTTCCCGAGGGTCAGCTGGGGGTCGTCGAAGGTGAAGTAGCCGCTGATCTTGGCGCCAGTTTCGGGCAGCGGAATAGGTCCGATCGAGGCAGGCATCCTTCAGTCGATTCTAGCGCCTTGACCAGTTCAGGCCGTTCTCAGCAAACGTACAGCTTGCCCTCAGATGTGTCCAAGCTGAACCCTGCACTAGTTGTGCCATCAACCAAGCCAGGGAGCTCTGATATGACACCCTCACGCCCGCCCAAGCATTCCAACCGCGTCGTCCGATTTGGCCTCGGCCTAGCCGTGGCGGCGGCAGTGTTGGGTTCGAGCGCTGGATCCGCGGCTCTGGCGCAGACGACACCCGCACCTCTTACGGCTTCGTCTACCGCTGGCCAGACGACTGGCCAGCAGGCACTCACGCTTGCCGAGACGGAGGGCCCGTACTACAAGACGAACTCGCCCGAGACGACGAACCTTGTCCAAAACGGAGTGGGAGGTACGCCGATCACGATTACCGGACAGGTCCTGGATCAGAACGGCCAGCCGGTGGCGAATGCGCTGCTGGACTTCTGGCAGGCCAATGCGAGTGGCGCTTACGATACTTCGGGATTCACTCTGCGCGGGCACCAGTACACCGACGCGAACGGCTTTTACACCTTGACGACCATCCAGCCCGGGCTGTACCCGGGCCGCACAGAGCATATCCATGTAAAAGTCCAGGCCCCGAATGGGCCAGTACTCACGACGCAGTTGTACTTCCCGGGCGTGGCGCAGAACACACCCGACAGCATCTATGACCCAAGCCTGCTGCTGAACGTGGTGAGCACTGCCGACTCGGCCCAGAGCGCGACGTTCGATTTCGTGATCGCCACCGCCTGACCGTGGGTGAAGAATCGCTCCACGGGCCGCGTCCGCTGGCTGCGGCGTCGAACGGTACCGGGCCGGAATCCGAAGTGCTCCTGACCGGTGCGTCCGGGTTTGTGGGACGCCGTCTAGCGCCAGCGCTGCTGGCAGCTGGCTGGCGCGTGCGTTCGCTCAGCCGAGATGCAGCCCAGGCTGCGCGACGGTGGCCCGAGCAGAACTGGCGACAAGCGGACCTCAGCCAAGCAGACGACCTGGCTAGAGCGCTGGACGGTTGCCGAGTGGCGTACTACCTGGTCCACAGCCTCGGCGAGGGATCCGGCGGCTTGCTGCGGCGCGAGCGAGAACTCGCCGAGACGTTCGCCCGGGCGGCCGAGCGCGCCGGCATCGAGCGCATCGTCTATCTCGGTGGCGTGGCCCCGCAGGGTGCGCCGTCCGAGCACCTTCGCAGCCGCCTGGAAGCCGGCGCAGCGCTGCGTGCGGGCCAGGTACCCGCGCTGGAGCTGCGCGCAGCGATGATCGTCGGCTATGGCAGCGCGTCCTGGCTGATTGTGCGTGACCTGGCCGCGCGTCTGCCGCTAATGATCCTGCCCAGCTGGCTGCGGACTCGTTCGCAACCGATCGCCATCGACGACGTGGTCGCCGCTCTCGCAGCAGGCGCGGGGTTGCCACTTACCGCCAGCGCGTCGTACGACCTGCCAGGCGCCGAGGTTCTCACTGGTCGCCAGATCTTGCTACGCACTGCGCGCGCGCTCGGGCACCGCCGGCTGGCCCTGGTCGAGGTGCCCGTGCTCAGCCCTGGCCTGTCGTCGCACTGGGTGCGGCTGATAACCCGAGCCGATTGGTCGGTAGCGCGCGAGCTGGTGCTTGGTCTCACGCATGATTTGCTGGCACGTAGCAGCGAGTACTGGGCCTTAATCGAGCGTCCACGCCTGTTGACGTTCGACGAGGGCGCACGTCGGTCGATCCAGGAGGAGCGCCGAGAGGGCCATATGGCGTGGTCAGGTCGTGCTCTCGAGTCGGTCGTGGGTCGATTGACGGGTGGTCAAAGAGGGTGAGCGCGCCAGCGGCGTGCTCAGGCGTGAGTGGCCAGCCGAGCCCGAGTGCGACACGTTCCGTACAGTCCATCCAGCTTCCCGATGCGCCTGGGGCATTCGACGCATGGGGGCGACCAGAGATGCTCGAACGCCTGCTGCACGCGTATTTTTCCGTAGCTGAGCGGAGTGTCAGACCGCTGGTGCGAGTCCACTGGCAGGCCGGCCGGCCAACGCTGGTAGTGGCCGGGTTAATGGTACCGCTCATTCGGATGGGTGGCGCCAGCACCGAGTCGAGCGACGAGCGACGAGCAATCAGCGTGACCGTGGACAGCGGACTGCTGGTCAGTGCAGCCTCGTCAGCGCGCCTGACGTTGGCGCTCGAGCGTGTCCGGCCGCACGTCTGGGCCAGGGTGGAGCTGGTGGGCTATCACGCGCGCGGCAGCCAATCGCCAATCGTGCGCTGGCTGTTTGCAGTCAGCCAGGGCCAGCTGCACGTGTGGGTGAGCAGCCGTTTCTTGAGCGAGCTACGGCGAGCGTGGCCTGCCGCTGGGAGCAGATGACGGCAACCTGCCAGGCCGATCAGTGGTGAACGTGGTGAGGGCCACATCTGGCCGGTGTTGGTGAGCGTGAGCTGCGGCCGGGCTCACTACGCGGCTTGCGCTGTGCCGTTGGCAAACGGTACCCAGCGCCGCAGAACGATCTCCAGCTGCTGCCATCGCACCGGCTTGCTGACGTAATCATCCATGCCTGAGGCCAGGCACCGCTGGAGGTCACCCTCCATGGCATTGGCTGTCATGGCGATGATCGTGAGGTGTGACAGCCCGGGCTGTGCGTTCTCGCGTCTGCGGATTTCAGCAGTCGCCTCGAATCCGTCCATTTCGGGCATCTGGATATCCATGAACACCACCGCGTAGCAAACGGACGCCACAGCGGCCACGGCTTCTCGCCCGTTGCCCACCACGTGCACGCGGCAGCCCAACTTCTGGAGTATCCGCTTAGCGACGAGCTGACTGACAGCGGTGTCCTCTACTACGAGCACCAGCGGTGCGCTCCCGCTGTCACAGTCGTCGTCGACTGGGGCGCTCGGCGGCGTGGCTCCCAGTGCTGACGCTGTCGATATGTGTAGACCCAATGCGGACGTCAGTGTCTTGAGGAGCTGGGCCGGGCGAGCTGGCTTCGTCAGCACCGCCGCGAAGAGCGCCGCCGACCCCTCTTCGCCAACCGACGTCAGCAGCACCAGCGGCGTGCCCGCGATGGATTGATCGGCGCGAATGGCAGCCGCCAGAGCGGCCC
>JBPCIO010000194.1:0-8283 GCA_051006215.1 Chloroflexota bacterium | reverse complement strand
GTCCGATTCGTGATTCTCCCTCAGTACACCGACGGGGTGGATACCAAGCTGGAGCCGGTCACCAGATCGGTGGGGCTGGAGCGCTTGATGGAGCAGTCGTTCTCGCTGCCAGCGCACGGCGGGCCGGGCATGCGGACGGTCGTTGAAGTGCTTGCCAAAGCCGAGTGCTATGCGCTCGCTATTGGCAGCTTGCAGGAGGCGGTCGAACTCGTTCGCAACCTCGCATCTGGATCCAACACGCCTCGGCGGATGTTCGCGCAGACGCTGCAGCGTGGCGCTCCACTCGTAGCCACGCCAAGCAGCCCAATCCAACCACTGTCAAACGCGACCGCACCAGTACCAGTACCAGCCCCAGCCCCACGACAAGCACCGGCCCCCCGACAAGCGCCAGCTCCAGCTCCACCAGCGCAGGCGAACGCGGCCGGCCACCAGTCGTGGTTCAGACGGCGGCTGGCCTGGATGTCGGGTATGGGGTTAGCTCTGATTGCCGCCGGCGCTCTCGTGCTGGCCTACGGGGCCGCCCTCCAGACAGATCTCGTGCCAAGCGCGCCTGTGACCGTGCCTCGACCCGCGGCGCTCGACCGCCCCCGGCCAGCTAGCGTCAATGCAGCCATCATGGGAGTCCCGATCGCGTCGACCGCGCCCGCCTCCCTCGGCGCTGGTGCAGCCGAAGCGCCAGCACCCGCGGTGCAGGCTGTTTTCGGTTGGGCCAGGCACCTGAGCGTGCCTTCGATCGGCCTCGAGACGGAGGTCGTGCCGGCAAGCATGCAGCTCAACCCGCAAGGCGAGTTGGAGTGGCAAACAGTGCCCTTTGTGGCAGCGCACTACGTGAATACCGCCCCAGTTGGCGGACCGGGCAACGCGGTCATCACCGGTCACGTGGCTACGATCCGTGAAGGCAACGTCTTTCGTGAGTTGGACAAGATTGACTACGGCGACCGCGTCGTCGCGACCTCGGACTACGGGGATTTTACGTACGAGGTTGACGAGCTGAAGCTGGTGTCGCCGAACGAAGTGTCGGTCATGGACTCCACCCAGGACAGCCGCTTGACGCTCATCACCTGCGGTGGAGAGTTCGATCCCCATACCCGCACGTTCAGCCAGAGACTGATCGTCATTGCCAAGCTCGTGCACGACTCCTGAGAAAGGCTCGGTTCATGCATCGGCGGCGTAGCCGCGGCTCAATCCGGGAGCATCGGCATCGACAAGCCCTGGTCTCGACCAAGCAGGACTGCTCGGGTGATGGCGGTTGAGCCGAACCGGTCTCGGACTCCGTCTAGCGCCGCATCGAGGGCAGCGTTGGCAGTGCGATCGAACGGTAGCGCGAGCTGAATGGCGCCGTTGTCGTCGAGGTTGGCCACGGCCACGCCAACCAGCGTGAGACCCTGCCGCGCGATCGTCGGCATCGCCGCGGCCAACAGCTCGCGCACCGCGGCCAGGATCGTCTCGGTCTGGGTGGTTGTCCAGACCAGGGTGTGCGAGCGGGTCACCCGCGAGTAGTCGTCGAAGCGCAGGCGCAATACGACGGTGCGGCCGACCCGGCCGGCGGCGCGCATGCGGCGGGTGACACGGTCCACCAGGCCCACCACTACCAGGTCGAGCGCGTCTGGCGATGTCTTCGCACGGCCCAGCGCGCGTTGCGAGCCAACCGACCGTCGGCGGCGCCCCACCCGAACCGGGCGGGGATCGCGGTTGTGAGCCAGAGCGTGCAGGTGCCTGCCGCCAGCTTGCCCGAGAACCGAGATCAACGCTGCCTCGCCCAGTTCGGCCACGTCGCCGACCGTAGTGAGGCCACGGTCGTGGAGTTTTCTGGCCGTAACCAGACCGACACCCCACAGCCGTTCGACCGGCAGCGGGTGCAGAAACGACAGCTCGCCGCTGGGGGGCACGACGAGCAGTCCGTCGGGCTTGGCCACGCGGCTGGCTACCTTGGCCAGGAACTTGGTCCTGGCCACGCCGACCGTAATGGGCAGCCCGACCCGGGCACGCACTTCAGCTCGTAAGCGCAGTGCGATGTCGGCAGAGGTGCCGGCGATGCGCTCCATCCCGCGCACGTCGAGGAATGCCTCGTCGATAGACAGCCCCTCGACCAGGGGGGTGGTGTGCTCGAAGATCTCGAAGACGGCTTTGCTAGCCTCGGAGTAGGCCGAAAATCGAGGCTCGACGACGATCGCGCCGGGACACAGGCGGCGGGCCTGCCTGAGACCCATTGGTGATTGCACGCCGTAGGCGCGGGCCTCATAGCTAGCAGCCAGCACGACGCCCGCGCCGACGACAACGGGCCGGCCGCGCAACCCTGGGTCGTCGCGCTGTTCGACGGATGCATAGAACGCGTCCAGGTCGGCGTGCAGGATGGTCGGCTCGCCTGTCATAGAACATATGTTCGCACGACTTGCCTGCCGGTGCGAGAGCGAAGGGCCTGCGTCCGCCGGCCCCTGTCCGTTGTGGCTACGCTTGAGCTACCCGCTTGACGAAGTCCCTGGCGGGCTGGAACAGCAGCGAGCCCAAGCCGACATACAGAAACTGCACTCCCAGCTCCAGGTGGCGGTCGAGCAGTGCTGGAGTGGTCAGCGTGCCTGAGGTTCGTCCAGCGGCATGCACGCGGCGCAGGGCATCGTCGATTGCTGCTTTGACCTGGGGGTGATCTACCTGGCCCGGCAATCCCATCGACTGGGCCAGATCGCCCGGCGCGACGAAGAAGACGTCGATATTGTCGATGCGTAGGATCTCGTCCAGGTTGTCAAGCGCTTCGACTTCTTCGAGCATGACTGCGACCAGCGTTTCGGCGTTCGCTCGCCGCGGAAAGTCGCCCGGGTCCTCGCCGAACGCCGACCGCCCACCACTCCACCCGCGATGGCCCAGCGGCGCGTATTTGGCGTGCTGCACGGCCGCGACCGCCTCGGCGGCAGTGTTGACGTGCGGAATCTGCACTCCACCGGCGCCCCGATCCAGGGCCCGGGTGATCGTCGGCGAGTCGTTGCGATCGACGCGTACTACCGAGCTGTAGCCCGCCAACTCGGCGGCGCGGGTCATGTGCTCGACGTCCTCCCAACCGGCTGGCCCGTGCTCGCAGTCGAGGAAGACTCCGTCGAACCCAAGCTGCCCAAGAAGCTCCACCAGACTGGCTGAAGACCCGAACGGAGCGATGACGGTCGTCGGCCGCCCGGCCGCCAGCTTCTGCTTGAGGGTGTTGGTCAGCATGTCGTCAGGCTACCCAGTCCGACGACACGCGCCTCAGGTTTTTGCACCGCGTGCGCTAAATACCTCGACCATCGCATCGTGGGTCTTCTTGACGGCGTCGGCCACCGGCGTACCCTTGACCACGATTTCCTGAACCATGTCGGGCAGCATGAGCCGGGTCTGGACTTCACCCAACGCGGCGAACATCTTGGCCTCGGGCGCGGCTGGGTAGCTGATGTCGCGACCGCCCTTGAGCAGGTCGGGGTAGAACTTGAACTGCGGCTTCGACGTCCAGAACTCGTCCTTGATGCCGTCCTGGTAGATCGGAAACCAACGGCCGCCGACCTGGCCGTAGACAGCCTGGAGGCGCTTGGCGTCCATCAGGTAGCGGATCAGGTCCTTGCCGCCGTCAGCGTTCTTGCTGGTCTTGAAGATCGACCATGACCAAGCACCTGAGCCGGAGTACGTGCCGCTCTTGCCTGCGGGTAGCGGGGCCATGGTGGCATTCTTGAGCAGATCCTGGTCGTTGGCGACCATCCAGCCATACACCGATGGAGGGTTGATGATGAATGCTGCTTGCTTTTTCTGGAAGGCGGCATTGTTGCCAGTGTCGTCCCAGGTCGGCGAGTCTGGTGGAATCAGCTTGTCGTCCCACCAGCCTTTGATGCGTGTGAGCGCGCCCACTGTCTCTGGGCTGTTGAGCGCCACCTTGCCATCCTTGTCGACGAGCGTGCCACCGTCATTCCAGATGATGTTGAGGGTGTTGCCGAAGCAGTCGGGTGTGCGTCCGAGGGTGAGCCCCCAGGCGTACAAGCTGGGAGGATTGTTGATCTTCTTGCAGACCGCGGTCAGGTCGTCGAGAGTCTTGGGTGGGTCGGCCTGGCCGGTTGCCTGCTGGATCAAGTCGACGCGAGCAAATAGCGGCGACGTTTCCGCCTCGAACGGGATCCCGAAATAGGTCCCGCCGATTTTGTAGAGCGGTTCGACGAAGCTCCAGAATCCGCCGGACTGTGTGCTGGTGTCTTTCCAGACGTCCGAAACGTCGGCCAGCAGGTCGCGCCCGGCATAGTCGAGCACATTCGAGGCGGCGGTCAACATCACCACGTCCGGAGGTGCTTTGGCCTCGACGGCCGCCGCCAGCTTCTGCGGGAACTGTGAATTCTCGACCACGACGTATTCGACCTGGGTGCTGTTGGTGGAGCCCCACGCCTGAATCTGGTCGCCGAGCGCTTTGTCGCCTTCTGGCGTGAAGCTCTGCCAGCCCCAGACTGTGAGTTTGGTGCCGTTCGACTTGCCACCCGCTGCGACCGCCGGCGTTGTGCCAGCCGCGGCCGGCTTGGCGGCAGCCGGTACCGAAGTGGCCGCTGGCTGAGCAGCCTGGCCACACGCGGCCAGCAGCAACACTCCCGCGCCGAGGCCAAGGCCACCCAGAAACTCGCGCCGACTTGGCGATCCCATGTTGATACTGTCCTCCTACCCTTTGACGCTCCCAGCCGCGAGGCCTGAGACGACCCAGCGCTGAGAAACCACGTATACGAGTGTCGGCGGCAGCGCGCCGAGCAGCGAAGCGGCCATCATTGGGCCCCACGGAAACGTGTCACCGCGGACCAAGCCAATCAATCCGAGCGTCAGCGGCTTTTGTGAATCACTGCCGATGAATACGAGCGCGTACAGGAATTCGTTCCACGACAGCGTAAACGCGAATAGCGCTACAACCGCCAGGGCCGGCAGGGCTATGGGGACCATGATCCGCACCAGCGCCTGGAGCCGCGAGCAGCCATCCACCAGCGCCGCGTCCTCCAGCTCGATCGGCACGTTGCGGAAGTAGCCAAGCATCATACAGGTGGCAAACGGAACGGTGAACGTCAAATACACCACCATCAACCCGACCACGTTGTCGATCAACCCGAGCGAATAGATCACCTGGAACATCGGAATGAACAGGATCGAGGCCGGCACGAGATAGGTCACGACGACTCCCCGAGCCACCCATTTCCGACCGGCAAAGCTCAGGCGGGCGATAGCGTACGCAGCCAGGGTACCGATGACCATCGACAGCGTGGTCGTCACCACGGTGATGGCCACGCTGTTCTTCACGTACAGCAGGAACGGGGTCTGGCCGAGCACAAAGGCGAAGTGTTCAGCCGTGACCTGGCTGGGAAACAGGGACGGCTCGCGGTAGATCAGGAGATTGGGTTTGATCGAGGTGACGACAATCCAATAGAAGGGCAGCCCGGTCCACAGCCCGAACAACAACAAGCCGCCGCTATGGACCACCCGGCGCACCAGCCGTCCGTGGCCGCCCGGCATGCTAACGGTCCTCGGCGAGCATGCGCCGAGTGAGGAACACGATCATCACCAGGAAGACTGGGAAGAACACCAGCGAGATCGTGGCGCCCATCCCCAGGCGCTGCGCGCCGGCGACGCCGATCTCGTATGAGAGCAGGGGCACGGTCATAGTGGCGTTGGCCGGACCACCCCCGGTCAACACATACACCAGGTTGATGCTCGTCGCCGTCCAGATGCTTGAGAGCAGCGTGGTGATGACGATGACGTTGGTCAGGCTGGGCAGCGTGACGTGACGAAAACGGCCGAAGATGCCAGCGCCGTCAATCTTGGCGGCTTCGTACAGCTCACCCGGTATAGCCTGCAGCCCCGCCAGGAGCATCATCGAGAAGAACGGCGTACTGGTCCATACGACGGCTACCACGATAGCCCACAGCGCCAGGTTGTAGTTGCCGAGCCACTGCACCAGGTCCTGGCTCAGACCAAATCGAATCGCCAGCATATTGAGCAAACCAACCTGGCTGCCGTCGTACATCCACTTCCAGGTGAGCCCCGCGATCAGCGTGGGTACCGCCCAGGGCAGAAAGAAGAAGGCACGCACGCCGCTGCGCCCGGCGAAAGGCTCGTTCAGCAGTAGCGCCATGGCCATGCCCAGCACCAGCTTGGCTGCAATCGCAACGCAGGTAAAGCCCACCGTCACCCGCAACGCCTGATAGAACTGTCCGCTCAGGTCGCGCCCGGTCAGCAGCTGCACGTAGTTGTCGAGCCCAATCCACGCCGCTGGGCTGCCGACGAGCTTGGCCTGGAAGCTGAGTAGGATGGCGGAGAAGAACGGGTACGCGATCAGCCCGACCAGTACGAGCATGCATGGCGCGAGAAAGAGCCACGCCGCCGCCCAGTCGCGCCCAAGCAGACGCCTCGGCACAATTCTGCTCGTCGGCACCGGTGCTGGCCGCGTGCCGACCAGCGCGTCTTTGGTCTGGACCGCCATGGTGGTCGGAGTCTGTCCCCGCGCCCGATTCTACAGCTGGTGGGCTACTGAAGCTTGCCGCGTCCGAGAATCGGCCACACCACTTCCACGTTGCCGTCGCGGGTGCCGTACAGCTGGTCGTGCAGCATCGTGGTGGTGTCCGTGTAGCCGACGATGAATTCGATCTTGTCGCCGACCCGCGGCGATGACGTGGGCGCCCCAAGTTCGATCCGCGCGTGCTCCGCCGACAGCGAGACTGAAGTGACCGGCGCGTCAACAAGCGGACTCGGCACGCCGCCGTCACTGCTCATCGTCTTCTTGCCCGTATCGGTAATGATGCGCGTGGGAGTCGGTCGGCTGCTCACAGTCGCCAACACGGTCATCGCACACTCGTGCCCGACCTGCATCGCGTCGTGGTAGCGAACGTCCCCGAAAATGCCCCCACCGGCCTGGATCTCGGTTACCCCCACCTGCCAGGCCGAAAACTGGTAGGTCCCGGTCCCGCCGCAACTCACAATTTCCACGGGCAGAACTTCTCGGCAGCGGTCGGCAACCTGGGTGAGCAACCGCAGCGAGTGCTCGACCGCCTCGCGTTTTTGCTGCTGGTCCGAAATGGACGTGGTGTGACCCTCCCAGCCCATCAGTCCGGCGTAGCGCAGGCCCTCGCACTCGTTCACCAATTTGGATAGGCCAAGCGCCGCATCTGGCTCGACGCCAGCGCGATCCATGCCAATATTGACCTCCACGACGATCCGCAGTGGACACCCTTTCGCACGTGCGGCTCGGTCCAGCTGAGCGACGTTGGTTGGATTATCCACGGCGACGATCACATCGCCGTGCGGCAGCAGGTTCACCAAACGGGCGATCTTGGCTTCGCCGACCACCTGGTTGGCGATGAGAATGTCGCGGATGCCGCCGGCAATCATGACGTCGGCTTCGCTGACCTTGGCACACGTGATGCCGCGCGCACCCGCACGCAGCAGTTTGTGGGCGATGGCCGGAATCTTGATCGCCTTGGTGTGCGGCCGCCAGCCCACGCCTGCTTCACGAAAGGTCGTCGCCATGCGCTCGATATTGCGGTCCATGGCGGCCAGATCGAGCAGCAGCGCCGGAGTATCGAGGTCCCATTTGGAATGGCCGATCATCTCAGGCTCCTCATCCTTGATTGACGCAACCCAGGTCGCTTACCTCCCGCTGGGCATCGGAAGCGAGCGCGTCCTCGGCGTTCCTCCTCAGGATGACATACCGCCTTCTGTGGCGCGCTAGGCGGTCGCCTGCGTGTGGTAGGGTCACCCTAAACAGGCATGGTGGGCGCTACCGAGCTGAGACTGGCACTGAAAGGTCGGGGCCTGCGAATGACCCCGCAGCGGCAGCTGATCCTTGACGTCGTGGTGGCCATGCACGGGCACATTTCCGTCGATCAGGTTCACCAGCAGGTCGTCCGCCAGTTTCCTGACGTGCACATCACCACGGTGTACCGATCCCTGGAGGTGCTCGAGGAGCTCGGCATCGTGCGTCACACCCACTTTCACGATGGGGTGGCCCAGTATCAGCGCACGGACGAAGTGGCGCATCAGCACATGGTGTGCACCGTCTGCCAGGCCAACACCGAGCTCGACCTCGATATTCTGAAGCCGCTCGCCCAAGAACTGATGCGGCGCTACGGTTTCAAGTCTGATCTGGCCCACACCGCCATCGTCGGCGTCTGTCGCGAATGCCAGCAGCCTCGGGTGGCCACCGGCAGCCGGACGACGTCTGGCGGGAGCCTCAGTCGAACGGCTCGCTGAGCTAGCGCTCGATGGTATACGCTGGCCTGCCATGTGGGGACAGCAGACATACGGGGAGGA
>JBPCIO010000193.1:0-5381 GCA_051006215.1 Chloroflexota bacterium | reverse complement strand
GCAACTGGGCAGCCGGCCGAAATCACCGATCGCGAAGGCGATTCCTTCGCAATCTTCAGTGGCCGGGTGGAGGGCCGGCAGATCGAGCTTGTGCCAGGCCAGCGGGTCGTGCAGGCGTGGCGTTTTGGCACTGCACATCCTTCGGCCTGGGAGCCAGGGATCTACTCCACGGTTCGTTTCACGCTCGACCCGGCCGGCGACGGCACGCGACTCGTGATCGATCACACAGGCATCCCGGCGGAATGGATCGAGCACATCTCGGGTGGCTACCCGACCTTCTACCAGGACCCGATTGCGAAGTTCTTCGCGAACTAGTCGGGACGTTGCATCGCCCTCCTAGACTGCTGGGGCCGGCGACTAGAGACAACGGCCGTCGCCCCCGCGGACCATGGGCAACCGTTCGCTAACCGCAGGACCGGGCAGCTGCACATGCTGATCGATAGCGCCAGCGTCATCGCCAGCGACGCTCAAGCAGACACCAGAGGGTTGGGAACTTCAGTTCGCGACCAATCGTTTGGCCATCTCGGCCTGAGTCTGGCGCGGAGCCCGGCAAGGTCCAGGGCCGCCACGATCTCCTCAGCGATGCTACTTGCGTCAAATCAAGCGTGATCAACCGACGGGGTGTTGGCTCAGAACGAGAGTGGTCGGCGAAATAACGTTCTAGCCGCCGCTCTGGTGACCTTCGCGCGCTACGGGTAAATTAGAAGGCGTCGATGGAGGATGTCAAGGAGACGCCACACGTGGGCTGGATCCTTGGCACCTCACCTTCGAATTCTGCTTCCTTCCACCCGCTGGTGGCGCTTGGTACGTCTATGCCAGAGGCTTACCGCCGGTGGCGCCGACGACCTCGCCAGTGATGTAGCTGGATTCCGACGAGGCCAGGAACACGTACAGTGGGGCCAGCTCAACTGGCTGTCCGGCCCGCCCCGTCGGAGTGCTCTTGCCGAACTGCTCCACTTGCTCTTGTGGCATCGTGCTGGCGATTAGCGGCGTCCAAACGGGCCCCGGAGCAACCGCGTTCACCCGAATGCCACGCTGAATGGCCTCCTGCGCAAGACCTTTGGTGAATGTGAGAATGGCGCCTTTGGTGCTTGCGTAGGCGAGCAACGCCGGCGTGGGCTGATAGGCCTGAATCGAGGTCGTGTTGATGATTGCGCCGCCCTCCTTCATGTGAGGCAGAGCTGCCTTACACAGCCAGAACATCGCGTAGATGTTCGTCCTGAAGGTGTGGTCGAGTTCTTCGGTCGAAATTGCTTCGATGCCGTCGCGGCTCATCTGGTAAGCGGCGTTGTTGACGAGGATGTCGAGCCCGCCGAATTCATGCAGGGCCCGCTCGACGAGGTTCTCGCAGTGTGCTTGCTCGCTGATGTCGCCGGGCACCTTGACGCAGGAGCGGCCGGCTTCGCGGACCACACGCGCTGTTTCGTCCGCGTCCTGGTCCTCGTTCAAATACGAGATCAGCACGTCGGCACCCTCGCGGGCAAACGCCACTGCAACAGCCCGGCCAATGCCGCTGTCGCCACCGGTGATCAGCGCTTTCTTGCCGGTCAGGCGTCCGCTACCGCGATACGATTGCTCGCCGTAGTCTGGGCGCAGGTGCATCTCGGACTCATGGCCCGGATATGCCTGTGTTGGCTCGGCGTATGGCGGCCTCGGCTGGGCCTCGGTCGGATTGGGAGTCGTGGGCTGGACAGCCATGGTTTTCCTCCACCACGCCAATCAGGGGCTGGCGTGCTCCGCCGCATAGGCACGCAAAGTGCCACGCTCACCGTGGCATGGGCCTCCGATGGAAAGATGTGCAAAAGCCCACAGGTTCGCGCCCGCTGTGTGCGCGTGGAGCCGAAGGTATCTCCTTGACTGGTTACCGAGGTTGAGCACAACCGAGCACATGTTTCACTCAAGTGTCATTCACCGTGACGATTGGGCCAGCCCGCGGCCAGCTTATGCTGCTGCTCGATCGTGGCGACCAGTGGCGGGTTGGCTACAACAGCATCCCGAAAGGCGGCTACCCGGAGCTGCATGCTGCCGGGCTGGATGCCCTGAGGTCAGTATCGCGGCGGTTGCGCCAGACCCTAGCTGAGCGTGTGGCTACTCTGCAGGACGGGAAGCAGCTGTCGATCAGACCGCCGCTCGATTGACAACGAGCCGGACAGCTGCGCATTTCCACGATTTGGAGTAGTCTCGCCGCGTGCCACGTCGCCTGACCAACGATCTGCTACTTGGGCTGATCTTGCTGCAGGTGCTCGGCGGGTTTCTGGGGTGGGCGCTGCCGGTCGCCACCGCGGCGCTCCTGTACCCGCTACATCGGGCGCTGGGCATGGCGCTGACCGTCACGTTGGGCTGGAAGCAGGCGATCGCCCTGGCATCGCTGCGGCGGCGCGTCGTTCAGCGCAAGCGCTGGGATCGCTCGGTGCTGTGGGGCGTCCTGGCGGCGATGGCACTGCTCGCAACCCTCGGACTGGGGCTGGCATGGACCCTGAATCTCATCTCGTTTGATCTGCTGTGGGGCTACTCTCCCATGAACGTGCACGTGGCGCTGGGGGTCGCCATCCTGCCGTTCGCGGCGGTCCACATGCTGGGGCGACGTCGCCAGAACGCGGCGAGCCTGCCGATGGTGTCACGCCGCTCCGCGTTGCGGGTTGGGGGGCTGGCGATTGCGACCGTGATGGGGTGGCAGACGATCGACCGCCTGGCGCCGGCGGTGCGCCTGGTGACTGGCTCCAAGCGCACGTCATCGCTGTCCGGCAACGCATTCCCGGCTGAAATCTGGTTACTGGACAGCGTGCCGATGCTCGACTCGTCGAGCTGGCGCTTGAGCGTACTCGGCCGGCGATTCAGCCTGGAGGAGCTCGAGGCGGCCTATGCGCCGCGTCAGGTTCAGGCGGTGCTCGACTGTACCAGCGGCTGGTGGTCGGAACAGGTCTGGTCTGGAGTCGGGGTGCTGGACGCGCTGCGCGGGGCCGGTTTGCGCGCCGACGCACATGTTGAGGTGGCCTTCGAGTCGCTGACGGGTCACCGGATCGTGCTGCCGGTCGCCGACCTGGACGAAGCGATACTCGCCACCCACGTCGGAGGCGAGGTTCTATCGGCAGGACATGGCTACCCCATGCGGCTTGTGGTGCCGGGTCGGCGCGGCTACCAGTGGGTCAAGTGGCTGGCGAGCATCGAGGTATGACTGGCACGTGGGCGCGGCCACACACTCGAATCGTTCAGTGGCTTGATCCGTGATATAGACTGCCCAGAACACCCCTCAGGAGTTGACGTTATGAGCGTCACTGATGATCTCCTTCGCAACGCTGATGGCTACGCCGCCAGTTTCAATAAGGGGCAGCTACCGATGCCGCCCGCCTGCCACGTCGCGATCGTCACGTGCATGGACGCGCGCATCAATCCGTACGGATTGCTCGGCCTCGCCGAAGGCGACGCACACGTGATCCGCAACGCCGGCGGCGTCGTAACGGACGACGTAGTCCGCTCGCTTGCCATATCACAACGGTTGCTCGGAACACGCGAGATCATCCTTATTCACCACACCGATTGCGGCATGCTCACCTTCAAAGACGACGACGTGAAGGCGCAGATCGAAGCCGATACAGGCATCCGACCGCCGTTTGCACTCGAAGCCTTTGCCGACGTTCAGCGGGACGTGGTGCAGTCGATGGCGCGTATCGCGGCGAGCCCGTTCGTGCCGAGAAAGAGCGATGTCCGCGGCTTCGTCTACGACGTACATACCGGGGGCCTCAACGAGGTGCGAGCACAGGTCGCCGCCTAGCACCTCCCCGCGGAGAGACACTCCGCCGCCAAATAGGCCCAGTCCCAACATGTCATGCAGTGAAAAGTAGGGCGAGTCGCGGCGGACAGGATGGTAGGCGCGTGCTCAGGTCAAAGTTGAAGACACCGTAGGGGCTCACATGGCTGGACAGGCGTGGACTCAGTCCGCGCAGATCGTCGGAGGTTATCGCATCCGCCGGTCACTCATGCGGGGTCGATGGACCGCGACCGGCGGCGTCGATCTTGTCGAAGACCTACGACAACCCCGCAAGACGCGAGCGGCGAACTGGTTCACGGCTCGCAGCGGGTCAGCCTGTTTTCGGCGCACGTCAAGCACCGGATGATCGTGCCAGATGCCGTTATGGACGTGGATGGCGGAACATCAGACCCGGATTGCGGTCGAAGATGCCAACCGGCTTCACGCAAACCCGATCGTCGCGTGTACCCCGGTAACCCCCAACATCAGCATGCTGGTCGGCTTCCCCGGGCGGCAGCCTACGCGCGTGCTGCCTTTCTGCTGCGGTACGCGTAAGCGGAGGTCAATCAATTCGCATACGTGGATCCAGCGCATCGCGCAGTCCATCGCCGACGAAGTTGGCGGCCAGGACAGTTATCGCGATCGCTGCGCCAGGTGGAATCCAGAGCCAGGGCATGCTCTGCAGAACGGTCAGCGATTGCGCTGAGTAGAGCATGTTGCCCCAGGTCGAGACGGGGATCTGAACACCCAGGCCGAGGAAGCTGAGGGCGGCCTCGGTCAGAATCGCACTGGCCATACCCAGTGTGCTGGCCACCATTACGTACGGCAGCACGCCGGGCAATATATGCACAAACACAATGCGCCGATGGCTGGCGCCAGTCGCCCGAGCGGCGGTCACGTAGTCCGTTTCGCGCACTGACAGAACCTGACCGCGAACAAGCCGGGCCAAACCAGGCCAACCCAACACCCCAATCACGAGGATGACATTGAACAGGTTCGGTCCGACCAGCGCGACCAGGACGATGACCGCGAACAGCACTGGAAACGTCATGACCACCTCGGTAAACCGCATGAGGACGTTGTCGATCCAGCCGCGCGCGTAGCCGGCCTCCATTCCGATGAGCGTGCCGATGGCGGCCGAAATCGACACGGACACGATGCCCACCGTCATCGAAATGCGCGCGCCAAACAGCAAACGAGCCATGACGTCGCGACCCGCCGAATCGGTGCCCAGGAGGTGCCTGGCGCCTGGCGCGGAGCGCAGTTGGGCGAGGTCACCACGGTTAGGGTCGTAACCCGAGAGCACATTGGCGAACACCGCTGCGAAGCCAAATAGGAGCAATACCCCCAACCCGACCGATGCCAGCCTGTGGCGCCTCAAGCGTGCCCACGCGGTATTCGCATGCGGCCGCGCGGTAGATGGTAACGCCACGCGCGTGAGCACCGTGGCGGCGGCGCTCATCAACGGTTTCCGGATTCAGCAATCACACCCGAATCCGCGGATCAGCATAGGCGTACAGGACATCGGCGATGAAGTTGGCCGCGAGCACGATGATCGAGATCATGATGGTCAAGCCCATGAGCACGGGATAGTCCCGTTGCTGGATGGCTTGCACGCTCAGTTGGCCCATCC
>JBPCIO010000192.1:0-7370 GCA_051006215.1 Chloroflexota bacterium | reverse complement strand
ACCCTACGCGCTGCACTGCGGCTGGTGGAGTCGCTCGGAGCTACAGACGTCCTGTCGATCGTGCGCACCGAGCGGTGACTACGTCACCGGTCGACGAGCAGGAGCACGCCGGCCACCACGCCGAGCACCGTCAGCAGCACACCGCTGTTCGGAATGCGAAGGCTCAGCAACGGCAACAAATTACTGAGGAGCACCCACACCCCGAGCAGCAGTAGCCCCTTCGGACGACCCATGCGCGAAGCATACGGCGACCTATCCCTGACCCAGCCGTCTCAGACGCTACGGGCCCGCTACGGTCGCGAGCGGCGCGGACCGCGTGCGCTAGGATCATATCGTGACTCACTCCGGCGGTGATCCACTCGTAAGCCCTGCGAGTCAACTGTTCAAGCGCCATCCATGGCACGGCGTCCCGCTGGGCGCTGAGGCCCCGGACCTGGTCACCTGCTACATCGAGATCGTACCGACTGACACCGTCAAATATGAGCTCGACAAGGTCACCGGTCACCTCAAGATCGACCGGCCCCAGAAATACTCGAGCGTGTGTCCGACGCTGTACGGACTGCTGCCCCAAACGTTCTGTGGGGACCGCGTAGCCGACGCCTCGCGTCAGCGCACCGGCCGGCAGGACATCGTGGGTGACGGTGACCCCATGGATGTGTGTGTTCTGTCGGAGCGCCCGATCAGCCACGGCGACGTGCTACTGCGTGCTATCCCAATTGGGGGCCTCCGCATGATTGACCACAACCAGGCCGACGACAAGATCATCGCGGTGCTGAAGGATGATCCGGCGTATGGCGACTGGACTGATATCTACCAGTGCCCGCCTTCGCTGATCGATCGCCTGCGGCACTACTTTCTGACCTATAAGGAGGTGCCGGGCGACTCGTCGTCGGGTGGTCTGGTCGAAATAGCCGAGGTGTATGCCCGAAAAGCTGCCCATGACGTGATCCTGCGCAGCCGCGAGGACTACCGCCAGAAGTTCGGACATATTGAACGTCTGGCGACCGCCAGCAACGAGCAAGCAGCCCTCAGCGATAAACCCTCAGGGCGGAGGGTGTCAGACGCGCAGGTGACGCCCGATCACTGCCACCTCTTGAGCAAGCGACTTGGTGGTGGCCTGACGACGCCGTTGGCCGTGTTTTACGTGATGCTGTGGGCCTCGGCGTACGTTCCCAGCAAGATTGGCGCGACGGCTGTGGCCCCGATGTGGTTCCTCGTGGCACGCTTCCTCACGGCCGGCGTGGTCATGGCTTCGATCGCGGTGGCGCTCGGTCGACCGTTTCCCGCGCGGCTATCGCAGTGGCTGCTATACGCCGCCCTGGGGGTGCTGGCCAACGCGGCATACCTGGGGCTCACGTACACTGCGCTCAGCCGCGGGCTGGGAGCGGGAATCGGCTCTATCGTCGCCAGCACCAATCCGCTCATCCTGGCAGTAATTGCGCCACGCCTCCTGGGCGAGTTGCTGACCTGGCGCAAGGGTCTGGGGTTGGCGCTGGGCTTCGGTGGCGTCGTCGGCGTCATGCTGGCGCGCACCGGCACCAGCAGCGCTCGACCGGCAGAGGTCGGATTGGCATTGATCGGGGTGACCTCTAACGTGGCCTCCACGATCCTCTTCAAGCGTGCTCGGGGTTCGACTGATCTGCTAGCGATCAATACCATCCAGCTCCTTGCGGCGGGGCTGGTGCTTATCCCAGCCGCCCTGGTGCTCGAGGCTTCGCCGCGGGTGGAACTTGGGGGGCCGGTGATTGTCTCGTTCATCTATCTGGTTGCGGTGCTGAGCGTGGGCGCGTCGCTGCTGTGGTTCTGGCTACTCTCACGCGGCGCCGCCAGCAGAGTATCGGCGTTTTACTTTCTCACCCCGATCTTTGGCCTCGCGTTCGGCGCCGTCTTACTGGGCGAATCCATAGGGCCGGGTGATGCTGTGGGATTGGTGGCCGTAGCGCTTGGAATCCTGCTCGTCCAGCGAGCTTGACACCCGGCTCACGACTCGCCCGGTGCGTGGTGGGCGCGCTCAGGTGTCGTTGCTACCGGCGTCGCCGTCGTCTTTGCGCAGACTTTTCAGGAACTCCTCCAGATCTTGCAGCACGGCGGCTGAGCTCGGCAGCTCCGGCGGGGGCCCTTCGTCTGCGACTTCAACGGGCGGCTGTGCTTCAGCGGCGGAGGGCAGGCGGTCGCCCGCCTCGCGCAGTTCCGGACGCTCCGCCAGAAACTGGTCGACTCGTTCGGCCACCACCCGGCTTTCCGCACGGAGGTCGTCGAGCGGAAACGCAATATCGCCAATCTCGCCAGCCACGCGCAGCAGTGCCGCTGAGGCGCGCGGATTGGGCATGTCAGTGAGATAGCTCGGAGAGGACGTGCTCAGACTAAAGGCCGGCATGCCGCGTTCACGGGCAGCCGCCAGCAGGACAGTCGTGATGCCCGTGGGACCCTCGTAGCGGCCGGAGCTGATCTTGCGCCGGCGTAGCAGCGCGCGCAGCGAATCGGTCGTAGCGTAGCCCCGCAGGGGTGGCGGCGCGCGGTGGTGCAGGGGCGCGAGCACGGCCCCGAAGCTTACCAGCGTCTCGATCGCCAGCCGCTCGAACACGTCGAGTACCAGTGCCGTAAAGGCGCGCCAGCGCAGATTCGGCTCGGGGGCGGTAAACAACACCAGATCGTGCTGCGCGTCATCGGGCATCCGCACGACATACCACTCGGCGCGCGGCCAGACTGGCTGACGCTGCCCGGGGGCGGGGTGACTGACCCGCGGGCGCGTATCGGTGAACGCATAAAACGGCTCGGGATCGATCTCCGCAATGCGTCGAGCAGCCAGGTGATCGACCAGGTAGCGCACTGCTCCGGTGGCAGCGAAGCCCGCGTCGATCCAACCGCCAAACCCGGCGATGGCAAACGGCCGGCGCAGGTGCTGTGCTTCGAGGTCCTCGACCAGCCGCAGGTAGCCGTCGCTTTCGCCCACGCCGCGAGTATAGTGGCTAGCCCCCGGACGGTCGGCTTAGGACGGCTCGGGTAAACTTGCACGAGTGCCCAAGATCGACTGGGTCGACGACCACAACGACGATCAGCCGCATTTTCAGCCGCGACCACGACGTGAGCGCGCGTCCCGTGACAGCCGGGATCGGCGGGCGCGGCTCGAGCGCATCATCGCGATGGCAGCCATGCCGCCAGCCCTGCCCGAGCCTCCGCTCAAGCCGCCCCTACATCTCATCTGGGGTCGGCCGCTTGGCCGTCTTGGCGGGGATTCCGAAGGCGGTCGCGGTCAGGACCAGGGCCAGGCCAAGCGCGAGTAGCCAACCCACTTCGTACGAGCCGAAGGCGTCTCGGAGGCCGCCGATCGCGACCGGACCGACGGCGCTTTCGGCATAGCCGAGCGCCAGGAGCACCCCGGCCGTAGTTCCAACCTGCTGGGCCGGCGCCAGCGCGGCCGGCGCCGCCATGCACACGCCGAACGCCCAGGTCGTACCGAGGCCTGCGGTTATAGCGCACAGCAGCACGGTCTGATCCGGCCACAGCAGGAACAGGATCAGGCCGGCCGCGACCACCGCACCCGAGGCGGCGATCACCGCCCGACGGCCGAAACGCGCCTCTGCTGGCGCAGCTATCGTGCTCGCGACGATCGCGGTCAACGGCAAGGCGGCAACTGGGAGCGCGGCGCTGGGCAGGTCCCATCCTCGAGCCACCAGGTAGGTCGGCGTCCAGGTGGAGAACGTAAAGAAGATCGAGCTCTGCGTGCCCATGGCCAGGGTCAACGCGGCCATGCCGGGAAGCTTCAATGCCTGCGTGATGTCGGCCAGGCGCAAACGCCCCCGGTGCACTGCCGACTGCCGCGCCGGACGCAGCGCGATCCAGCCAGCCGTAGCGACCGCGCCAAGGCTGGCCCAGAACATCAGGACGCCGCGCCACCCCCCAAGGGCGTTCAGCAGCATCGGCGTGAGCGCAACGCCGCCTGCTCCGCCGATGACCAGCCCATTGAAGTAGATAGCGGTAGCAAGAGTCGTGCGATGTGGCAGCGTGTCGCGCGCGAGGCGAGGCAGCGCCGGCTGCAAGGTGCCGATAGCCAGCCCAAGCAGGACCGTGCCGGCCAGCAGCGAGGTCCCGTCAAGCGCGAGCGCGCGCAGCACGCCTGCCAGCGTAATGGCTCCCAGACCCCAGATCATCAGGCGGCGGGCGCCAAAACGATCGGTGAGCCAGCCGCCCGGCAGGCCCGTCGCACCCATGAGCAGCAGCGGCAGGCCTGAGAGGAGGCCGGCCACCGTGAACGACAGGTGAAGGTCGGGTATCACGACCGGCAGTAGCGGCCCAAGGGCGAGCAGAGGCGCTCGCGCATTCACTGCCGCTAGCCACGCGCAGGCCAGGGTGAGCGCCTGTCCGCTCCCGATCAAGGCCGGTGAAGCATTCGCCCGCCGCCGCGCGGATGCAGCCCGTCTTTCTTCAGTAATAGATTGGCCCGGGAATGCCGCCGCCGGTGGCGATGACGTCACCGTTGATCGCGCCAGCTTTGGGCGACGCAAGGAACGTAACCACGTATGCGATGTCGCGCGCATCGATCCATCGGCCGACGAGGTTGTTCAGCATGCCCTTCTCAACCTCGGCGGGGCTGGTGCCCTGTCGCTCGGCCCGAGCGGCAATGACAGCCGCGGTTTTCTCGGTGCGTGTCAGGCTCGGATGCACCACGGTGACGGTGATGCCCTGCGGTCCGAGCTCGTCGGCCAGGTTCTTCGACAGCGCCACGACTGCAACGTTACGCATGCTGCCAATGGTCGAACCGGTGCTACGTGCGGCGAGCCCGCTGATGTTGATGATTCGGCCCCAGCCCTGGCGGAGCATGTGTGGGGCACATTCGCGCGCGCACCGCAGGTAGCCCATCACCTTGACGTTCACGTCCGAATAGAACGCATCGTCGGTGATCTGCGCCAGTTTGGGCGGCGGCACCTGTCCGCCCGGCTGGGCCGCACAGTTGACCAGGATGTCGACTCGTCCGAGAGTGCTGGCGGCCTGCTCGACCATCGCTTTGACCGACGCGTCCTCGCCGGTGTCGGCTGGGATGGGCACGATGCGGCGGCCCGTTTCCTCAGCCAATTCCGAAGCTGCTTGTTCCAGGGGCGCGACCGAACGAGCCACGATGACCACGTCGACGCCTTCAAAAGCCAACTCCCGCGCGATAGCCTTGCCGATGCCTCGACTGCCGCCAGTCACGATGGCGGTCTTGCCCGTCAGCTCCAGGTTCATGTCGTCAGATTAACCGTACTCGGGCGCCCGTTTGAGTGCCGGGCTTACCCTGGGGTGGTGGCAGGTGAGTCCGATCCTTTGCAGGGACTAGATCCGCCCCGCAGATTGCTCATGGGCTCGGGCCCGAGCAATCCGGAGCCGCGCGTCTTGCAAGCGCTCGCGACACCGCCGATCGCACCTGACGATCCCGCATTTGGGCTTCTGCTTGACGATGTGTCGGCGCTTGGGCAGGCAGTGTTTCAGACCACCAACGTCTGTACGCTGGCAGTTCCAGGCGCATCACGCGCTGGGATCGAGGCAGTCCTGGCCAGCACCGTCGAGCCCGGGGACTCCGTTCTGGTCGGGGTGTACGGTCACTTTGGGGAGCTCCTGTGTACGCTGGCGGCTCGTCACGGCGCAGCGGTCGAACGCGTGGACGCGGAATGGGGCACCTCGCTCGATTCCGATCAGGTAGCCGTTCGGGTGCGCCAGCGGAGGCCCAAGGTGGTTGCGCTCGTGCATGCGGACACGTCAACGGGCATCCTGCAGCCCCTGGCGGCGATCGGGCGAGCGTGCGCCGAGGTGGGCTCGTTGTTCGTGGTCGATGCAGTTCTGAGCCTGGGTGGTTGCGAGGTGGCCGTCGACGAGTGGCGTGTCGACGCAGCCATCGGTGGTCTGCAGAAGTGCCTCGGCGGACCGCCGGGACTTGCGCCCATAACGTACTCCGATCGTGTGCGCCAGGTGCATCGGCGGCCGGACAGCACCTACCTCGACCTGGCGCAACTAGAGGCGATCTGGGTAGAACGGCAGGGGCTGGAAACAGCCGCGATGTCGACCTCGATGCTCGTCGCGGCGCGCGAGTCTCTGCGTCTGGTCATGGACGAGGGGCTGGTCCCGCGCTGGGAGCGTCATCGACAGGCGAGTCGCGCGATGCGAGTCGGCCTGCGGGCCATGGGGCTCGAGCTCTTCGGCGACCAGGCCAGCTCGGTGCCGATGATCAGCCTGGTCCGTGTTCCAGACGCTATCGACGAGGCCGGCGTGCGCGAGCAGCTCTTGCGGCAGCACGGCATCGAGATCATGGCCGCGTTCGGTCCTTTGCGCGGTCGGGTGTGGCGCCTGGGCACGATGGGTACCAACGCTCGACTGGCCAGCGTGCTTGCAACGCTGTCAGCGCTGGAGGCGGTGCTGGCTTCGCGGGGATTTGGTCTCGACCGCGGCGCGGCGGTGGACGCTGCGCTGGCGGTCTGAGCTGGGCCGTCAAGCTGATGGAGGCTGGCGCGGGGTGTAGGGTGTGCGGAAGAAGCAGAACACCTCCTCGGGGGGTGTGTACGTCAAGGGGATTGGCACCTGGGCGCTGGCAATGCTGAGTTGCAGAGTGACGTCATCCTGATCCGGGTAGTTCGGGTCGTACAGGCACAGCGTGAGGTCGGTGCCGTCCAGGTCGTAACCATACGCGAGCACCTGATGGTTCTTGCACAGATCGGTGGGTTGCTTGGACTTGACCTTGACCAGTCCAAGCGGCACAGGGTGGCCGGCATCCAGGTCGCTCTGGATGTGCGGCCACTCGTCGCGAAGCATGACGCTGGCGCGTCCGGGCAGGCCCAGGCCGAGCCCCACATCCGGAAACGACGGCTGCATCAATTCGATGTAGCGCGTTATGCCGAGCGGCAGATTGAAGCTGTCCATAAGCCGCTGGACGATGAAACGGTACAGCGGCGACCCGCCGGGGGGTGGCTGGTTATCGGGCGGAACGGTCTGTTTGGCCTCGTACAAGTCGCGCACGACGAAGGCCATGCCGCCGCACAGCCCGTTTGCCGCGTCGCCGAGAGACAGCGTCGGCCCGAGCGGCAGCGTGATCCTGATCTCAGGCTCGTGGGGATAGTAGTTTTCGAAGTGAAAGCCCGAAGTACTGGGCAGAAAGTTCGGCACACGCACCCGCGCCACGCGCGACAATTTATCACACACCGTCGCAGGTCTAGACGCGAGAGAGATTTATGATCTTTTGCCGCGCAACGGTAGGAATTCCTAACGAGTTTATTCCTTAAGTCGTAGGCTGCGGCCCCCTCCCCAGCAACTGTCTTGGAAGTCAAGGGTGTGCTGGGCTCCAGGGGGTTTGGGATCGGAGGATGGCGTTGCACAGCAGCAGGAGCTTGCGCATGCACGCCACC
>JBPCIO010000191.1:0-27610 GCA_051006215.1 Chloroflexota bacterium | reverse complement strand
GCCATCGGGCGCTTCTTCAACGCCGGGCAGGCGTGTCTGGCGGTTCAGCGCGTCTACGTCTTCGAGAGCGTTGCAGACGCCTTCGTCGACAAGATCGCGGCGCGCGCACAACGCTTGAAACTTGGCAGCGGCACGGATGCGTCCGCCCAGATGGGACCGCTGCACACGGCCAAACAGCGCGACGAGCTCGAATCGCAGCTTGCCGACGCAATCGACCGGGGTGGCAAGGTCGTTGCTGGCGGCAGCCGGCCGGACGGCGAGCAGTTCCGACAAGGCTTCTATTTCGAGCCGACCGTGGTGGTCGATGTGCCTGAGGGTGCGCGCGTGTGGACCGAGGAGACCTTCGGTCCACTCCTGCCGATCATGCGGGTCAGAGACCTCGACGAAGCGCTCCAAAGAGCCAACGCAAGTGAGTTTGGCCTGGGATCCAGCATTTTTACGCGCGACATGAATAAAGCCCAACGTGCAATTGACGAGCTCGAAGCGGGCTACACGTGGGTCAACGCCGTTCAGATCGCCCACGACGAGCTGCCCTTCGGCGGCACGAAACACAGCGGTTATGGCAAAGAGCACGGCACCGAGGTCCTCGACTACTACACCGAACAGAAATCGGTGGTCATCGCTTCATAAACTGGCGCCCCGCTGCCTCGCGTGCTGATGCGACGGCTGAGATCCTGCCACGCGCAAAACCATGGGCGCCGAGACCGGCGCGCCTGAAATCTACGAGTCCGCGACCGGTCTCGTGAAACACTGACGGGGTTTGCCCCATCTCGTTGCTGACGACCGGCTCCATTCCTAACGCTTGCGTGCGCTGACCTACGCGACAAAGGCGAGGGGTTGCCATCCTCGCTGAACCCTTCTTCGGCATGGCATGGACTACAACCACGATTGTCGGGCAAGTAATCGCGATGGACCATTACCAGCAGCGACCTGCGTCGTCGGCAGGAGCTCGCCAAGTGCATACGGTGAGTTGATCCGATTGCGGGAGTGGAGGACGAATGCGCGCACTGTTTACCTGCAATCCCATGAGAGCGCCTGTTGATGCTCATCGCGTGTGATGTTGCACATCTCGGTGCGGTCGCTGGCGGCTGCTACTTTGACGACCGACACCGCGCTCGCGGATCAGACCGGTTGCCCGAGTCGGGCGCACTCCATACGAGGGCCGTCCGGCATCTAACCAACGCACGAGGCAACTATGCTGACCAGAGTCGGTCGACTGGAACTGGACGGGGGTATCGCGAATGGCTGGATACATCATCGTGGACGTCGAAGTGCACAATCCGGCTGGCTATCGGGAATACACGAGTCAGGTGCCCGACACGCTGGTGCCCTATGACGGAGAATTCATCGTCCGTGGCGGCACTGCCGAAACACTCGAGGGCGACTGGAAGCCGCAGCGAGTGGTCGTGCTCAGGTTTCCGACGGCCGAGCAGGCCAGAGGCTGGCACGCTTCGCCAGCCTATCAAGCGATTCTGCCGATCCGCCAGCGGAACGCAAAGACCAATTTCCTGACGGTCGTCGAAGGCGTGTAGCCGCATTTGAGGAATGCCAGGCGCTACGGAGATTCGGCCAGCTGCCGCCCGCGCGCGGGGACAGTGAGTACATGCTTCGTCTTGAGCTGGGGTTAGCGCACCGCACGTGTGTCATAACAGGCGGCTGGCAGCCCTGTTCATGACGTCTTTTCCAGGAATCCGGCCCGCACAGTCAAAGCGCGACCGACGAGCTTCAGGCGAGGCCTGCTACGAGTGTGGCTGTACGTGGGTAGAATGGGACGATACGCGCCGCACGAGAGGAAGCTATGCCCATCCACAAACTCACCGCCCGTCGCTGCGTGGCCGCGGCCGCGATGTTGCTGACTTTCCTGATTGCCGCTCAGGCCGCGGTCGCCCTGGCAGCTGGTCCCGAGACGTTTGGCGGCCTGCAGATCGTCGCCCAGGTGCCAACCCCGACGCCGTTCCGTTTCCTGACGCCAACCCCATTCGTGCCCAGCAAGACGACCACCACGACCACTACGACGACCACGCCGCGTGCAGGCGGCTTCCCGATGGAGCTGGCCCTTCCAGCCCTGGCCGGCGGACTGGCAGCGATTGGTGGCGGGACAGTCCTCCTCCGACGTAAGCGAACCAGCTAACCGGCGGCGCCGGCTCGGCGGCGTCAGCTTGATCTTGCTGGGTGTGGCCGGCGTCGCCATCGCTGGCTGGGCATATCTCGACGCCTGGTCGACGAGTGAGGCATGGGACGCCTCGCCTGAGGCAGCCACCCTGGCCAGACAGACTGCCGAGCCCACCCCAATGTGGCTACCAGAGGTTACGCCTGGGCCGGCCGAGGCCAGCCCACGTGTCGAGCCGCTGCCCACGCGCGGGGTCGCTGTGCCGAACGTGCCAACGCCCGAACCGATCGCTACCCCGCAGGTCGTCGCCGCTGCTGAGGAGCTGTCACTCGACGTAACAGACTTCCGCTTCCTCGACCCGCCCGAGCCCGACGCACACGCCCGCCTCTCGATAACCGTGACCAACCACGCTGGCGCGCCCAGCCGGCGTGTGCTGATGGGTCTTCCAGCGAGTTGGTTCGAAGACTATCAGGTCGTCGGAACGGCGCCGGCCGTGTCCGACGATCGCACCGACGATGCCGGTCTGCGCACGTTCAGCTTTCCGCCGCTCAGTGCCGGATCGACGGCCAGCTTTGAACTGCACGTGACGGCCATTGGCGAAGGTGCTCAGGCGCCTCAGGTGAAGGTGCTGCTCGACAATAACGAACTGATTGGCGAGGCCAAGCCTTCGACCTTGGCGCCGGAGCCGCGACCTGGACCCGTGATGTCGATCGACATCCCCAGCCTCAAGCTACACAGTGGCGTGGTGCAGATCGCATGGGAGCCCCCGCCGTTCGCCGTTGGCCAGATCAATGGCTCTGCCAATGTCACGTTGGGCAATACGGTCCTGGTCGGTCACCTGACCGGTGCGGCAGGCAACGTCTTTGCACACCTCGATCACCTCAAACCCGGCGATGAGATCACCACCTCCTCGCGCGGAGTGCCCTATGCGTTCGTAGTGAGCCGTACGTTCGAAAGCAACAACACCGATACGGCGCCGCTCCTCCCGGCGGACGACGCGCGTCTCACTCTCATGACCTGTGCTGGCGTCTGGAATCCGTTTACACACGACTACTCCAAACGCCTGTGGATCATTGCCGAACCGCCCGAGCAGGCTGCCGCGACCATCGCCGCCGCGGCAGCAACCGCGACAGCCGAAGCCACCGCCGCGGTAGCCGCCACCGCAACAGCGCTGGCGCGAGAGCCCACGGTGACTCCGACACCCACCTATGTCGGAGAGCCGTCTCTGACAGGCGGCATTGGCAATTCTCGCGTTGATCTGGAGCGAGCGTTCGGGCGGGCAAGCGGCGAAACGCCAGGAAAACTCGTCGTGTTCCACCAGCCGAACCGAGAGCTCCACGTCGCATTCACGCCCGACCCGCCTCGGGCTGCCCTGGTGGCAGAGATCCTGTCGCCTGCGAACCGGATGACCTTCGAGGCTGCCGTGCGTGAGGCGCGCAAGCTCCTGCCGGCCGACACGCTTCCGCGAGCCGACGCGCCGGAGGGCAACCGCCAGTTCGTTGCGGAACGTTTCAGCAGTCCCGACCTGGCGCAGGCGCTTGGCAGTAGTGATTTCTCCGTCGTGTATACCCGCGATGGCACCGGCGCTATCACCAGCATTCTGGTTGGTTTGGGCGACGATTTCGAGGCGCTTATCCAGCAATCGCGCCTATAGCAGCCGCCCGACCGTGTGACACGCAATGATCACCACTCAGTCGCGAGACGGCATCTCCGTCGTCCAGCTTGACCGTCCCGAGAGACACAACGCGCTCGTGCCTGAGCTGGCGCAGAGCCTGGTGGATCACCTGCACGCCGCTGCCGCGGTCGGTCAGCCGGTCGTGCTGACGGCACGCGGCACCACATTCTGCCCCGGCGCCGACCTCAAATGGTTGGCCACGAGCGAGGACCCGGCCCTTGCCGTTGCGGAACTGGTAGCCGTTCACCACCGGGCCATCGTGACGCTCCTCGAAATGCCGGTGCCAGTGATCGCAGCCATCAACGGCTCGGTTGCCGGCGGCGGACTAGGGCTGATGCTGGCAGCCGACTATCGCGTCGCGGCCCAGCGGGCATCGTTCACGGCAGCCTATTTCCGGCTGGCACTCACGCCCGATGGCGGATCTTCGGCGTTCCTGGAACGCATGATTGGCCCGGCGCGCACCCTCGAGCTGCTGCTCACCAATCGCCGGCTGGCGGCCCACCAGGCACACGCCTGGGGCATGCTGAACGGAGTGGTGCCGGACGCTCAACTGCTCGATCAAGCAGTGGCGCTAGCCGCCGGCCTGGAGCGCGTGCCTGGATACGTTCTCGTCGAGACGCGGCAATTGATGGATACGATCAATATTCGCAATCAGCTCCAACGCGAAGCGGTCGCCATTCGCTTCGCGGCACGCGGCGCGGCATTCCGCGCGGCCCTCAACGCTTTCCTCGACGCCCACCCCGAGTGAAGCGGCCGTTGCACCCAAGGCGAGACCGTCGCGGCGAGCTCACAATCCGAGTGACGATCGCGTGAACAACGCCTGATACGAAACGCCGGCCGCCTCGAAGGCGGCTGCTGCGCCCTCCTCCCGATCGACCACCACGAGCGCACTCAGTACCTCGGCACCGGCCTCGCGCAGCACCTCGACCGCGGTGAGCGCAGCGCCCGCGGTCGTGACCACGTCCTCGACAAGAACTACCCGATGTCCGGCCTGCAGCGAGCCTTCGATGCGTTTGGCGGTGCCGTAGTCCTTGGGCGTGTCAACCCGCACAATCAGCGACGGCACTCCGGTGTGGAGCGAGAGCGCGGTGACGAGCGGCACCGCTCCGAGCACCGGCCCAGCCAGTCGCTGCACAGCCTGCGGCAGCCGGGCCGCCATCTCCATCGCGATCCGCCGCAACAGGTCAGGTTGGGTCGTAAACAGGTACTTATCGAGGTAGTAGTTGCTGTGTGCGCCCGAGCGTAGACGAAAGCTGCCCCGCAGCAGCGCTGCTGCGACCAGGTCGCGCCCAAGCACCTCGTGGGTCTCGTTCATAATCCTCCACGCGTCGGATGAGTCGTTGGATACGCAGTCCGCGCAGCGGGCCGAGCGCGTACGCCCAGTACGGGGCCAACCAGACTTCGCTGCCCAGGCTGACGGCGTCTGCGCCGGCCCAGAAGTATTCGCGGCAGTCGTCAAATGTGCGGACGCCCGCGCTAGCAATGATGGGCAGGCGAATGCCGGCGTCGCGCAGATCGGCGACGATACGCAGCCCGACCGGCTTGATGGCCCTGCCGGACAAGCCGCCAAAGCGATTTTTGAGCAGCGGCTCGCCCGTCTCGGGGTCGAGACGCAAGCCTTTCAGCGTGTTCATGACCACCAGACCCACCACGCGGTGGTGCTCGGCCAGCCTGGCGTGGGCGAGATAGTCGTAGTCTGGCGACAGCTTCAACAGGACCGGGTGCCGGCTGCGGGGGACGGCTCGAGCGAGAACTTCCTCCAGGATGGTCTCGAATGCAAAGTTGACGTTGTGGCAGGAGACGTTGAACTCGACTGCTGCTATCCCGCCAGGCGCCACGTTGGCGTTCACCACATCCACCAGGCGACAGAAGTCATCGGGCGAGAACCCACCCACCGAGATAATCCGATTCAGGGTGTTGGTCCTGGGGAAGTAGTCCTCAAAATACGCGTGGATGCCGATATTGCACCAGCCAAACGCGTTGAGCCAGCCAGCGTCGACCCGTCGCAAGGCCTGCTCGTAGCGCTTCATCAGGCCTGGCAGCTCGTGGATCGCCCAGTCGTCGCGCAACGAGAAATGGCCCTGGCGTGGCTCGAGGGTCAATGTACGCGTCGTCACCGCGCCGAAGCGCTCGAGGCGCATCCACTGGGCAATTGGGCTCAGCCCATACACCGCGACCCTGCCCCGCGGCGCCCCATACCCGAGCAGACTGGACGACGTCACCACCCGATTCCGCAGGCGCACGCCGTTCAGAACAATCATCTCAACGCGGGATAGTATGCCAGGAAGAAGTTTGAGACGAAGGCGACGATCCACCTCCGTGTGCCTCAATCTCCTACTGTCAGGGGTAGAGTATGGCCACCTGGGGAGGTAAGCAGATGACCGTAACGGACGTCGAGTCCGCGGCGCAGGGGAGGACGACCGAGCCCATCCCCAGCGAGTTCAACGTGGCCACGTACTTCGTCGACCGCAACGTGCACGAAGGCCGCGGCGACAGCGTCGCGATCGAGTGCTTTCCGGGTCAGGAGCGCATCACGTACCGCCAGGTGCTCGAACGCGTCAATCGCATCGGCAGCGCCTTGCGGAATGTCCTCGGCGTCGGGATCGAACAGCGCGTGCTGCTGATGCTCCTGGATGGCCCAGAGTTTGTATATAGCTTCTTTGGGGCCATCAAGATTGGCGCGGTCCCCGTCCCGACCAACACGCTGTTCAAAGCAGCCGACTACGAGTACATCCTGAACGATTCGCGCGCAGGCGTGGTCATCGTCAGCGAGGCCTTGCTGCCGCACCTGCAGGCCATCCCTCGCGAACGGCTGCGCCATCTGCGCGAAGTGGTCGTCGTCGGCAACGCCCCAGCCGCAACACGTTCTTTCGAGGAATTGCTCGAGACGGGCTCGCCCGAACTGGAGGCAGAGCCGACAAGCAAGGACGACAGCGCCTTCTGGCTGTATTCCTCCGGCAGCACTGGCTTTCCCAAAGGCTGCGTTCACCTGCACCACGACATGGTCGTGTCGGCCGACCTGTATGCGCGCGGGGTGCTGGGCATCACCGAGCGCGACCGCTGCTTCAGCGTGGCCAAGCTGTTTTTTGCGTACGGGCTTGGCAACGGACTGTACTTCCCGTTCGCCGTCGGCGGTACGGCGATCCTGTTTGCCGGGCCGCCAACGCCGGCCAACGTGTTCGCGGTCATGCGGGCGCATCGTCCGACACTGTTCTTTTCGGTGCCGACGAACTACGCCCAGTTGCTGGGCCAAGAGGCTGAATGCGATTTCTCATCAGTCCGGTGGGGGGTTTCGGCAGGCGAAGCCTTGCCGCCGGCCATCTTCGAACGTTTTCAGAAGCGCTTTGGCATAACCATCCTCGACGGCATCGGTTCGACTGAGATCTGCCACATCTTCATCTCCAACCAGCCTGGGGCGATCCGTCCGGGTTCGTCTGGCAAGCCGGTAGCCGGCTATGAAACGAAGATCCTGGACGACGACGACCAGCCCGTTGGGGAGGGTGAGGTCGGCAACCTGTTGGTCAAAGGCGACTCGACTTGCGCCGGGTACTGGAACAAGCACGACAAGACCAAGGACACCATCGAGGGCCACTGGATCCGCACTGGCGACAAGTACCACCAGGATGCCGAGGGGTTCATGTGGTACGCCGGCCGCGGAGACGACATGCTCAAAGTCGGTGGCATCTGGGTCAGTCCGGTCGAGGTCGAAAACGCGCTGGTGGAGCATCCAGCGGTGCTCGAGGCTGGAGTGGTCGGCAGGGAAGACCACGATCGACTGGTGAAGCCTTTTGCGTATGTCGTGGTCGCCGCTGAACGATCGGGTTCGCCGGAGTTAGCCAGGGAGCTTCAGGACTTCGTGCGAGGCAGGCTGGCAGAGTACAAACGGCCGCGGTGGGTCGAGTTTGTGGCTGAGCTACCGAAAACGGCGACGGGCAAGACGCAGCGCTACAAGTTGCGGAACCCGGCCTGAGTCGCGTATTGTTGACGTTCTCTCATGACTATATCTGGTAAAGCCGAGAGGGCAGACCCTCAGCACGTAGCGCTGTACCTGCGCGTGCTCGAGGGTGACTTCGGAGCGACCCAGATGTGGTTTGATCAGCACGTACTCGATGCCTACCGCGCCCAGCCCGGCTGGCGCGTCATGCGCACCAATACCGTCGGCCGCGTGAAGTCGCCCGACGGCGGGTCGCTCGACTTTGGCATCGCCGAGGGTGACCTCGTGCACGCGGCTCTGGTCGACCTCAATCAGCGTTTGCCGAGCGCCGAGCGCCAGCACTGGGCCCAGCACCTGGTCACCCCTGCGGTGAGCCGCGCCTATGTCAGCATGCGGCTGGCGCCGAGCAGCTGTTTCGACGACGGCGAGTTACGAGATTGGGCGATCGGGACAGCCATACACGGCTAAAGCAGAGGAGATCTCCACGATGTCTGGTGAACAGGGTTACGCAAATCCCGCCGCGCTGGTTTCCACCCAGTGGGTCGCGGAGCATCTCGATGATCCGAGCGTACGACTGATCGAGGTCGACGTGGACACCGCGGCCTACGCCCAGGGACACATCCAGGGCGCCGTTGGCGTGAACTGGACGACACAGCTCGGCGATCCAGTTCGGCGCGACATTCCGTCGAAGGCGGCCTGGGCCGAGCTACTCAGCGTTTCGGGCGTCTCACCCGAGACGCGAGTCGTGTTCTATGGTGACAACAACAACTGGTTCGCGGCGTTCGCGTATTGGATCGCCAAGATCTACGGGCACCAGGCCGCGGCGTTGATGAATGGCGGCCGCAAGAAGTGGGAGCTGGAAAACCGCCCGCTCACCACCGACCTCCCGAAACCCGCACGCGCAAATTACCCGGCCCGCGAGCAGGACCTCAAGTACCGCGCATTCCTCAAGGACGTACTCGACCGCACATCCGGCACGGCTTTGGTCGACGTACGGTCGCCAGCCGAGTTCAACGGCGAGGTCATCGCTCCGCCAGGCATGAGTGAGACCGCCCAGCGCGCCGGCCACGTCCCGGGCGCGGCGAACATCCCGTGGGCGCAGGCAGCCAACGAGGATGGCACCTTCAAGTCGCCTGAGGAGTTGCGACAGCTGTACGGGAACAAGGGCGTCACTGCCGAAAAGGAGGTGATCGCGTACTGCCGCATCGGCGAGCGATCGTCGTTCTCCTGGTTCGTGCTGAAAGAATTGCTCGGCTTCGGCAATGCCAGAAACTACGACGGCTCGTGGACCGAATACGGCTCGGTCATCGGCGTACCTATCGAAAACCCCGCCCGCGAACCAGCGACGACGTAGCTGCTGGCGGCGAGGGGTTTTCGGATCGGCCGCAGTCTAGCGCGGCATGACCTATGCTCAAGGTGTCCGAAGTACTTGAGCCACGGAGGTCGTAACGGACATGACCATTCCTGATCCGAACCTCGAGCGGTCCGGGGCAAACCCCGAAAATGTACAGGACATCATTCCTCCGACGGAACGCGGCCTGGACCCGGCAGTCACCGACGTGCTGCACGGATTGACTGGAGATGCAGCGCGGCCTCTCACCGCAGACGAACGCAAGGCGGCTGATCGGGACGCTCCCATCGCGGAGCGGGTGTATGCGCCGGCATCGGAACGCGTGCCGGTGGAGCCAGTGCCCGGGCACCGCCACTTGACCGACCACGTCGACACTCAGACGCCGGAGCGCCAGGCGGCCGGCCAGACACCCGCTGAACCGACCGAGCCTTCGTTCACCCGCGTCAACCGGCCCAGCGTGGACCCGGATCGGCTAAGCCCGTCTGGGTGGGCGCCGAGCAGCTCGGCCTTCCCGGCGAACGATGATGCCGCCTGGAACAGCAGCGCCCGAGCTACGGGGCTGCCGCTCGGCTTGGGTTTGGGCCTGCTCGTGGTCGGCGCGGGGATCGGCGGCTGGACGTACCTGCGCTGGCAGCGCGAGCGCAACAAGCCCATCAATCGGCTGCGCCGCCAAGCCAAGCAAGCCGCAGCTCAGATCCGCGATCGCGTACCCAATAGTCCTCAGGAGGCCGCCAAGCCGGCCGCGGGGCTCACTACCGTGCTGCTGTCGATGCTGGTCCTTCTCTGGCAGGCCCAGTCTCGTTCCAGGCAGCCCGACACGCTGGTCGATCGGGCGACGGGCGCAGTTTCGGATGTCGATTTGCACGAGCGGCTCACAACCCTGAAGAAGCGCTGGGATCCCAGCCGCCTCGAACTCGAGAAAATCTCGATCAGCCAGCGCACGAAGCGAGACCGTAAGTAGCCGAGCCGCTCCCCTGCCTAAGACGATGTAGCAGTAACGCTTTCGAGAGTTGGTAAGCGCTGGGCGGACTGCTCAACCCATAGCCGCGTGGCGTGGAGGCGGTCACCTGCGGCTTTCAGCTGGGTCCGTACCTGGTTGGGGGCCGTGCCGCCAGTGACATCACGCGCCGCGGCCAGATCTGTGGCCTGGAGTCCAACCGCGCTAGAGTCGAACAGGGGTGAGAACACGCGCAGCTCTTCGAGTGAAAACTGATCCAACGCGCGTCCGCTACCTTCAGCTGCGCGGACGACGTGGCCGATGATCTCGTGGGCCTGACGGAACGGTAGACCCCGCTTGACAAGGTGGTCCGCCAGGTCGGTGGCGGCGATCAGCGGATCGGCAGCCGCCTGCGCCAACCGGTCGGTGAGCCACGTCGCGCTCGCGACCATGGCCGCTGACAGTGCCAGCCCATCGTGGACGATGTCGACCGCCTCGAAGTACGGCGCTTTATCTTCCTGGAGGTCGCGGTTGTAGCTGAGCGGTAAGCCCTTGAGCATCACCAGAATCGACACCAGCGCGCCGTATACGCGGCCGGTTTTGCCTCGCAACAGTTCGGCCACGTCCGGATTGCGCTTCTGAGGCATGATGCTCGAACCCGTGGTGAATGATTCATCCAGCGCCACGAACCGGAATTCCGCGGTCGACCACACCACAAGATCTTCGGCCAGACGCGACAGATGCATGGCTACGATTGCCAACGCTGCCAAATGCTCCGCCAGAAAATCCCGATCGCTGACCGCGTCCAGGCTGTTGCGGCTGACACCCGAGAAACCCAGCAGGCTGGCGACGTACTCGCGGTCCAGCGGATAGGGCGAGCCCGCCAGCGCGCCAGCTCCGAGTGGCAGAACATTGGCTCTTCCAAACGTGTCCCGCAGCCGGCTCGAGTCGCGCTCGAGCATTTCGACGTACGCCAGCAAATGGTGGCCGAGCAGGACCGGCTGGGCGCGCTGCAGGTGGGTATACCCGGGCATCACCGCCTGGCCGCTTCGCTCGGCAGCCTCGATCAAAGCCACTTGCAGTCCCAGAATGCCACCAACTCCCTCGATCAGGGCCGAGCGAACAAACAATCGAATATCCGTGGCTATCTGGTCATTGCGGCTGCGCGCGGTGTGCAATCGCCCGGCCGATTGGCCGATCCTCTCGGCCAACGTCGCCTCGACCAGGCTGTGCACGTCTTCGAAGGCACCATCTAGAGCAGGGGGATCGCGGAGCAGCCCCACCAGCCCGTTCACGAGCGCCGCGCTGTCGCCCGACGGAATGATGCTCTGCCGACCCAGCATGCGCGCATGGGCGATGCTGCCAAGCACGTCCCAGGCATACAGACGGCTGTCAACCGGCAGCGACGTCGTGTAGCGCAGCGCTCGTTCGTCGAGCGACTTGCTGAAGCGTCCCCCCCACAAGGGCCGATCAGTCCGACGTCTCGTCGTCGATGGTCGGGGCCACCAGTCGCCGAATCTCCTGTTCCCGACCAGCGCCCAGTTGAATGCGCGCCTGGGTCCGCAGGCCCTGGCTGAAGAGTTTGATGAAACTCTCGGCTGCCGAATGGTCGAACTGATCGCCAGTCTCGTACGTCGCCAGGCCGAAGTCGTACAGGGAGTGGGGTGAACGCCGCCCAACCGCCACGGCCTGCCCTTTGAGCAACCGCATGCGTACGCTGCCCGTTGCGAACCGCTGGGTGCTGGCGACGTAATACGACAGATCACGGAAATGGCCAGAGAACATGCGGCCGTCGTAGATGAGTTGGGCCATTTCGTGGGCCACGATACTCTTGAAGCGTAGCTGCTCGCGGCTTAGCGCCAGGCTCTCCAGGGCATCGTGCGCGGCGTGAAGTACGATCGCCCCTGGCGCCTCGTACAGCTCACGCGACTTGATGCCCACCAGGCGATCCTCGACGTGGTCAATTCGGCCCACGCCGTGCGCGCCCGCGAGCTCGTTCAGGCGGGTCACCAGGGTCACCCCATCCAGGCGCTCGGTCTTGTCCGGCTCGTCGCCGAGTGCGATCGGCACACCCCGCTCGAAGTCGATGGTCACATAGGTCGGCTCCTCGGGCGCAAAACGCGGATTGATGGTCCACGCGTAGGCGTCCTCGGGCGGCTCGTTCCAGGGGTCCTCGAGCACGCCGGCCTCGATGCTGCGGCCCCACAGGTTGGCGTCGACCGAATACGGGCTGGCTGCCGTTACCGGAACCGGGATGGTGTGTTCCTGGGCGTACCGAATCTCCTCGTCACGGGTCATGCTCCACTCGCGGACCGGGGCGATGATCTTCAGGTCCGGCGCGAGCGCCTGAATCGACACGTCGAAGCGCACCTGGTCATTGCCCTTGCCAGTGCAGCCATGCGCGACGTGACTCGCGCCCTCTTTCCGAGCAAAATCGACCAGAATTTTGGCAATCAAGGGGCGTGCCAGAGCCGTGGCCAGAGGGTAGACATTCTGGTACAGCGTTCCGGCTTGAAGCGACGGGAAGGCGAAATCTCGAACGAAAGACTCCTTCGCATCCGAGATGAACGCCTGAACCGCTCCTGTGCGCAGGGCCTTTTGCCGCACGACCTCGAAGTCCTTCTCGTTGCCAACATCGACCGTCACGGCCACAACGTCGAGCTTGTACTGTTCGTTAATCCAGCGGATCGCAACAGACGTGTCGAGCCCGCCCGAGTACGCGAGGACCACCTTAGCCATGCAGACCAGAAGGATAAGCTGTGTGAGATCCCGACGAACAGTGAGCCGTCCGTAACGCGATCACGTGCGATCCGTTCGGAGTGCGTAGCTAGACTCTGTCACCGGCCCATGTCGAGGCGCTTTTCTCCCTGGCGTGCCCTGCGCGCGATGCTCGCGCTCGCGCCGCTGTTCACCGCGCTACCCCTGGCCACCCCCGCTGTGGCAGCTGAGCTGATCGTCGACAACTCCGACGGTGGCGTGTCGATCAAAGGCAAGTGGACCGCGACCAACACCGTCGGCGGATTCACCGGCCCAGACTATGTCTACCGAACGCCGGGTGACGGTTCGGCGAGTGTGTCCTGGCCGTATCCGTCTGGGCCTGCTGGACGGTATGAGGTCTTCGCCCGTTGGACCGGCGGCCCCAACCGGGCCACCAACGCCACATACCAGGTCACCTCGAACAGCGGCCAATCGAACGTCGCGGTCAACCAGAAGATGAACGGCGGCACCTGGCAGTCGCTGGGTAGCTTCGACTTCCAGCCAGGGAAGCACCAGGGTGTGGCGCTGACCGACAAGGCAGACGGTGTGGTCGTCGCCGACGCGGTCCGTTTCGTAGGCCCACAAGGCGGCCCAGCCACGAGTCCGGAACCCCAGCCCGCAGCTAGCCCTGCTCAGCCAGCAGCGCCGGAAGACGGGCGATACTTCCGCCAAACCGGCTATCGGGTTGGAGAGGAGGCCTTCTGGAACTATTTCAATGCGCGTGGCGGCCTGCGGAGTTTCGGGTACCCCGTCTCGAACGTGTTCACGCTGTTTGGGATGAAGGTGCAAATTTTCCAGCGCCAGATTCTTCAGCTTCGACCAGACGGCGGCGCCCAGACGATGAACCTGCTAGACGACGGCCTGCTCCCGTACACACGCATCAACGGGAGTACATTTCCAGCGCCGGATCCAGCGGTGGTTGAAAAATCACCGAAACCTGATGCGCCCGACTATCTCACCCAGACCGTCGACTTCGTGCGCGCCACGGCGCCCGATTCGTTCGAGGGTGAGCCGGTCAATTTTGCCACAACCTTCTTCAAGACGGTGAGCGCCGGAGACGCCTTTCCAAACGGCATCCCGGACGGTGGCGAGGCACTCCTTCCCTACTTCAACCTCGAGATATGGGGCCTGCCAACCTCCAGGCCAGCCCGGGATCCGACCAATCCAGACTTCATTTACCAGCGCTTTCAGCGCGGCATCATGCACTACAACAAGGGCTGCGGGTGCACGCAGGGCCTGTTGCTCGCGGACTTCGTCAAGTCGCTGATGACGGGGCGCAACCTGCCGTCAGACCTTGCCGAACAAGCCAGATCCAGCAAGCTCATCGGACAATTCAAGCACGGGCAGCCGCAGTCGCTGGCGCGACCAGGCGATCTCCCCGGCACCGATCTTTCCAATAGCTTCCGGCGTGATGCATCCGTCACACTCGACGCTGGCCATGGCGGCACGGAGATCGGCACCTCACATACGTTCGCCGACGGCACGCTTCTGGCCGAGAAGGACCTCAACCTCAAGGTCATGTTGCGGGTTCGGGATCTTCTCCTACAGAGCGGCTTCCAGGTCGTAACCACCCGCACGCGGGATGCGCTGGTGAACACGGACAAGAAAGACCTGACCGGTGACGGCAAAGTCACGCTGTCTGACGATCTGCAGGCTCGTGTCGACATCGCCAACGCCAGCGGCAGCGACATCTTTGTGTCTGTGCATTTCAATGGCATCAGCGATCCCAACGCCAAAGGCACGTATGTCTTTTACGATCCCGATCGACCCTTTGCGGATCGAAGCAAGGCCCTGGCGGACTTCGTGGACCAGGCCGTCTACGGTTCTCTCAAAAACGCCGGCTACACCACGGTCGACCATGGCGCGACGAAGGACACGGCCGTCCTCGGGGGTGATCACTACTACCTGCTGAGCCCCAAGACCGACGCCGTCGCGCGCCCGAGCCAGATCCCGGCGATCATCGGCGAGGGCCTGTTCCTCACGAACGACGACGACGCCACCGCGGCCAGCAAGGACGCTATCGTCGAAGCCGTCGCGCATGGCTATTTCGAAGGCATCAAAGCCTATTTCGCCCGGTTCCCCGCCACCTAGCTTTGCTCCACCGACATCGATGAGCAGCACGCCGACCGCTGAGCCAACTGCCGAAGGGCGGCGGTTGACGGACAGCCACGTCGACCACGTCCCGTGGTGGCGCTGGGGACCCTACTTGTCGGAGCGTCAGTGGGGCACGGTGCGCGAAGATTATTCGCCCTACGGCACGGCCTGGGATTACTTCCCGCATGACCAGGCTCGGTCGCGCGCGTACAGGTGGGGCGAGGACGGCCTGCTCGGCATCTCCGACAACCGTGGCCAGCTGTGCTTCGCCGTCGCCCTGTGGAACGAAGCTGACCCGATCCTGAAAGAGCGGTTGTTCGGGCTGGCAGGTCCAGAAGGCAACCACGGAGAAGACGTCAAAGAGGCGTACTTCTATCTCGATAGCACGCCCACCCACTCGTACATGCGGGCTGTGTATCGGTATCCCCAGCGCGCCTTCCCGTATACCGACCTGGTCCAGGAAAACAGGCGCCGCGGCAGGGACCAGCCAGAGTACGAGCTGGTCGACACCGGGATCTTTTCCGAGGACCGCTACTTCGACGTCGAGGCCGAGTACGCCAAGGCCGGTCCCACAGACCTGGTCATCCGCATGACCGTGACCAACCGCGGGCCGGAGTCAGCCCGTGTGCACCTGTTGCCGACGCTCTGGTTCCGCAACACGTGGTCGTGGGGCCGCGACACGTCGCCGCGCCCAGCTTTGCGCCAAATTGCCGACGGCACGATCGAGGCTATCCACCCCCAGCTGGGTACGTACTGGTTCGGCTGCCATGGTACGCCCGACATGTTGTTCACCGAGAACGAGAGCAACGCTCAGCGCTTGTGGGGTGTGCCGAATCGCACGCCATACGTGAAAGATGGCATCCACGCGTCGATCGTCCTCGGCGCCGCCGGGGTCACCAACCCAGCCCAGGTGGGCACCAAAGCGGCAGCCCACTACGTCATGACCCTTGCCCCCGGCAAAAGCCAATCCGTACAACTGCGCCTGTCCAACGCACCGTCTGCAAACCCGTTCCCGGACGTCGAAGCTGTCCTGGCCACGCGCCGCGCCGAAGCCGACGAGTTCTACGCCAGCCCGCAGTTCGGCTCCGATCGAAGGTCCGAGGACCAGCGCCTGGTGCAGCGCCAGGCCTTGGCTGGGCTACTGTGGAACAAACAATTTTCCCACTACGCGGTCGAGGAGTGGCTCGACGGCGATCCAGCGGGGCCGCCCGTACCGCTTGGCCGCGAGCATGGCCGCAACGCTGACTGGCGCCACCTCCACAACAAGGACGTCCTCTCGGTGCCGGACAAGTGGGAGTACCCGTGGTACGCGGCATGGGACCTGGGGTTCCACTGCATTCCGCTAGCGATGGTCGATGCCGAGTTCGCCAAACGCCAGTTGATCCTGATGCTGCGCGAGTGGTACATGCATCCGAACGGGCAGATACCGGCCTACGAGTGGGCTTTCTGCGACGTCAACCCGCCGGTCCACGCCTTGGCGGCGTTTCAGGTGTTCGAGATCGACCGGCGCTGCACCGGCGTCGGCGACCGCCGCTTCCTCGAACGCGTGTTCCACAAGCTGCTACTCAACTTCACCTGGTGGGTCAATCGAAAGGATGCCGAGGGCCGCAACGTCTTCCAGGGCGGTTTCCTGGGGCTGGACAACATCGGTGTCTTCGATCGAAGCGCTCCTCTTCCGACGGGTGGCCACATCGACCAGGCCGACGGCACGGCCTGGATGGGCATGTACTGCCTGAACATGCTGTCCATCGCTCTGGAATTGGCGCGTGAAGACCCATCCTACGAAGATGTCGCGACCAAATTCTTCGAGCATTTCTTGTGGATCGCCGCCGCACTCAACAACCTTGGGGGTGTAGGCATTCCACTCTGGGACGAGCAAGACGAGTTCTACTACGACGTGCTGCAGCAACCCTCTGGCAACATCCAGAAGCTGAAGGTGCGCTCCATAGTGGGGTTGATGCCGTTGCTAGCCGTGCAGACGATCGATCCCGACGTGTTGGAAAAACTGCCGTCGTTCAAGCGTCGCATGGATTGGTTCCTCCAGCACCGGCCCGACCTTGCCAGCCTGGTGTCGCGCTGGAGAGAGCCAGGTGCGGGTGACCGCCGGCTATTTGCGCTGGCTCGCGGGCACCGCATGAAGCAACTGCTCAAGCGCATGCTCGATCCTGACGAATTCCTGTCGGACTACGGGATCAGAGCTGTGAGTCGATATCACCTCGAGCATCCATACCAGCTGGACCTCGACGGCACGACATACGCCGTTCACTACGAACCGGGTGAATCCAGCACCGGCGTGTTCGGCGGGAACTCCAACTGGCGCGGGCCGATCTGGTTGCCGATCAATTTCCTGCTCATCGAGGCGCTCAAACGCTTCCACCATTACTACGGCGACGAGTTTCTGGTCGAGTGCCCCACCGGATCCGGCCATATGCGGACACTCTTAGAAGTCTCGGCCGAGATCTCCGAACGTCTGCAGCGCATCTTCCTGCGCGGCTCCGACGAGCGACGGCCCGTGTTCGGTCAAGTCGACCTCTTCCAGACCTCACCCTACTGGCGCGACAGCGTGCTGTTCTACGAATACTTTCATGGTGACAGCGGCAAGGGCCTTGGCGCCAGCCACCAGACTGGCTGGACCTCGCTGATAGCCAACCTACTCATGCACCCCAGCGGAGGTTCGGCCCAGACATGACTTCAAGGCACTTCGACGACATCGTCATCGGCGCCGGCCAGGCCGGTGGCCCATTGAGCAGTGCCCTCGCGCGCGCGGGCCACCGGACCGTGTTGATCGAGCGCGAACACGTTGGCGGCACCTGCATCAACGAGGGCTGCACGCCAACCAAGACGATGGTGGCGAGTGCGCGAGTCGCGTATCTGGCCAGACGCGGCGCCGACTATGGAGTCAACATCGGTCCGGTCTCGATCGACATGCTCCGGGTCCGCCAGCGCAAGCGCGATATTGTCGAGAGCTTCCGGGCTGGCAGCGAAGAGCGCATCGTCCGTACGCCGGGTCTGGACCTGCTGCGCGCAGAGGCGCGCTTTATTGGTCCCAAAACGCTGCAGGTGGGGCCTGACCAGGAACTCACGGCAGACCGCATCTTCATCAATGTCGGCGCGCGACCGAGTCGGCCGCCTATCCCTGGGCTGGATAGCGTCCCAACCCTGGATTCGACGTCCATCATGGAGTTGGATCGCGTGCCCGAGCACCTGGTGGTGCTGGGCGGGGGCTACGTTGGCCTGGAGTTTGGTCAGATGTTCCGCCGCTTCGGCAGCCAGGTCAGCCTCGTCCAGCGCGGGCCACGCTTGCTCGGGCGCGAAGATGCGGATATTGCGGATGCTGTTGCCGACATCCTGCGCCAGGATGGCGTCACGGTCCTCCTTCAAACCGACGCTGTGCGGGTGGCGCCAGGCAAGGCCGGCAGCATCCAACTGGTCGTCCGCTCGGCCGCCGGCGAGCAGACGCTCGACGGCTCGCATCTGCTTGTAGCTGTTGGTCGCACGCCAAATACCGATCGTTTGAACCTAGCCGCGACCGGACTCGAAGTGGACAGCAATGGTTTTCTGCCCGCCAACGATCGGCTGGAAACCAAGGTGCCCGGGAAGTATGCGCTCGGCGACGTAAAAGGCGGGCCCGCTTTTACGCATATCTCGTATGACGATTACCGCATCGTCAAAAGCAATCTGCTCGAACACGGCAGCGCCAGCATCAAGGACCGGCCTGTTCCCTATTCCGTCTACATCGACCCGCAGCTTGGCCGCATTGGTCTGTCCGAAGATGAGGCGCGCGCAAGCGGTCGACAGGTTCAGATCGCGAAGATGCCAATGACCCACGTTGCGCGAGCGCTGGAAGTGGACGAGACTCGGGGCTTTGCCAAGGTGATCGTCGATGCCGCCACCAAGGAGATCCTGGGTGCGGCCATTCTTGGGCTCGAAGGCGGTGAGCTCATGTCGATGCTCGAAATAGCGATGTTCGGCAAACTCCCATACACGCTGCTGCGCGACGCGATCTTTGCCCACCCCACCCTGGCCGAGTGCTTCAACAACCTGTTCGCTACGCTTTCGGAGTCAGAGCCGCGGCCCGTCAGTCGGTGAGCGCGCGGAGCACTTTGGGCGCCAGGAGCCACTGTAGGCGGGCCGCCCCGGGCCGTAACCCGTCGCTCAGTTTGAGCCGCGCGAGGCCACCCTTTTTCATCTCGATCTGCACACGCGCCATATCCGCCGCGAGCAGGTACGACACGAGCTCGTGGAGGCTCGGTTCGTGGCCCCCCAGAGCGCTCATGCCGTGGCTGGTAGACGGTTCCAGCGCCTGAAGTATCTCGGCCGGTGCGCGGCCCGAAGCGAGCGCCTCGCACGCCAGCGGGCTCGGCCAGTGAGCTTCGCTCTCCAGAATCTCCGCGGTTTGCCAGGCCCGGACCCAGGGACTGCTGAGCACTACGTCGACGCTTGGTACGAGCGCCCTCAAGCCGCGTGCCGAACGCTTGAAGCGCTTTTGCCCCTCCGGGGTCAGTGGGCGCTGGCTATCGTCAGGCCATCGCGAAGGGTCGAAGTCGAAGGCGACTGCATGGCGCACAAGGTACAGATCCATCCGCGTCCTCCACGCTCATTCTGCCTGGCCCAACGCACCGAGCGCGAATAGATGGTGTACACTCGCCCGCTTGCCTGAGGTGACCACCGTGCCCGCCTCAACGGGCGATCTGGCGGTGCTGGTCCTGCAACGCAACGCCACGGAATTCCTGGAGCACGTGCCCGGGGCGCGGGCCGGGGTCGACCCGCACCACGTGCACCAGATGCGCGTCGCAACGCGTCGCATGCGGGCTGCATTGCGCCTGTTCAGCGATCTCCTGCCGCCAGACTCCCGCAGCCTGGACGAGGAGCTGAAGTGGTTCGCCAGCCAGCTTGGACCGGTGCGCGACCTCGACGTGCAGATCCATCGCATGCACGCAACCGCGGCCGAGCTGGGTATTGCCGAAGCGCTGGCGCCATATGCGGCATGGCTCGAACAGCAGCAGCGCCGCGCACGCGCAACACTCGCCGAAGCCTTTGAATCGCGACGCTTTGGGGCGCTCGTCCAACACTTGCAACGCCTCGACGAATGTGCGCTCGAGGACAACCCACCCTTGTTTGGAGATGCCCCGCGGCGGCTGCAGCGCGCCTATAAGCACCTTCGCAGGCGCGCCGACGCGGTCGACCACCAGGCACTCGCGGCCGACCTGCACGCCGTGCGTATCCGCGCCAAACGGCTGCGGTATACGGCCGAGTTCTTCGAGCTCGCGTACGGCAGGCCGGCCCGGCGACTGGTAGAGCGCGTCGTCACCCTTCAGGACGTACTGGGCAACCTGCAAGACGGCGTCGTCAGTCGCGAGCACATTCACGCAGCCCTGCAGTCGTCGGCGAACACGTGGCCAGCCCAAACCTCGGTCGCACTGGGCCAATTACTGCAGCTCGACGCGCAGCGCGACCGCGAGCTACGGACTGCCTTCCACGCCGCGTACAGCGGCGTACGGGGTAGTCGCTGGCAGGGGCTCCGGAAGGCACTCCGGGATGGACAATCTAAGACAACATCTTGAGCGTGTCGAGCGCTTCGACGGGCTGGGTATCGAATGTGGCCATGTCCTGCACTACCGGCTCTATTTCGGCACACAGGGCTCGGAACACTTCCGGAATCGGACCGCGGGCATCGACCCGGGTGAACGCGTGTTCGTTCGCCAGGCGGCGGAACTCGGCCAGCAGCCGGGTCTGGTGCTCGACGAAGTTCTGATAGACGTCCGGGCTGGGCAAATAATCCTGGCCTGATTCCCAGTAATCGAAGCCGGTCGTGGTGAGGACCCGCGGAACGAGATGTTCCATATCGATGTCGAGGTACACCACCAGGTCGGGCACCAGCGCAAAGCCGAACAGGTTCTCGAGCCAGCCCGCCGCCAGGCCGCGAACGCGCGCGCGCGCAATGAGCGAGAAGATGTAGCGATCGACTAGGGCGACCATCCCGGCTCGCAACGCCGGCAGGATCTGACGCTCCATCCGATCCCAGAAATCAGTCGCATACAGCAGGTTCAAGGTCAGCGGATCGAGCGTGTTGCCGCGTTTGGCGCGCTCGATGCCGCGTCCTGCCAATGCCGAGCGGCGCAAGCCCGTGTTCACGACGGCGTAGCCACGCGCCTCCAGCCACTCCTTCAGCAGGGCAACGTGCGTGGAGCGCCCAACCCCGTCTGTACCTTCGATGACAATCAGTCGGCCGGGCAAATCGGTCGAGTCGATGCCGGGGGGTGGCTGGCCGTAGAACCGCGCGGCAGTCACGCTTGCGGGCCCAAGATACCTTTGCGCTCAGCCTGCCGATGCCCGAGCAGGCCGGCCACGCGCAGCGCGTCGTCCGGTGCTGGACTCGGCAGGCGCATGGCGCCTTCCAGATGCGGCCGCACAATCTCGCGCATACGCTGCTGCTGCTGCACCAGGCTCTCGGTCGCGTCCATGCGTAGCAGTCCAAACTCGTCGATGACCCGCTCGTACTCACGCCGGATCAATCCTTGAAACAGCCTGAACGACTCGGCCGGATCGCGGCTGAGACCGAGGTCCATGCCTGCCTCATAGTATTTGAGCTCGGGCCGACCGACCGATATACGCTTCATGGCTTCGTCCAAGGGCACGTCGAAATAGAACGCCAGCGTTGGCGGCACAGCGAAGGAGTAGAGGCGCCGCAGCCAGGCCCGATTGACGCCTCGCACCGAATCACGGACATACGCGGTGTAGACGTACCGATCGGCCAGCACGATGGCGCCGGCCTGAAGCGCCGGCATGATCTGGCTATAGGTCCGACTCGCAAAATCGGCGGCGTGAATCAAGCTGAACGACATCGGCGACAAGAGTTGTAATTTCTTGCCGCGCCGGGTGGTGCTCTTGACGATCGGGGAAGAGTTCCACTCGCTGAAGATCACCAGGTAACCCTGGTTCGCGAGCCACTTGCGCAACAAATCCAGTTGGGTGCTCTTGCCAGAACCGTCGATGCCTTCGACGATGATCAGCCGACCCGGCAGTGCGTCCGTCGATCGAGGCACATCAGGCGCCATGGACGGTGGCCCCAATTTGGAAGCGGATGCCAAACGCCCGCTCCGCGCGGCGAGTTGGCGCCTCGAGAGGCCACGCATCCACAACTGGCGCAACCAGCGCGACATGACCATTGCTGCGTTCGAACGACGTCGCATCGAGGTCCGCGCTACCGTACCTCACCAGAGCATCCGACAACGCGACCGCGGCCGCGATTTGCTCTACAAGCGGCTGGTCGGCTGAGCCGAGCAGAGGCGCCCAGGCCTTGACGCTCGCTTCGCGCTCGCCCACGGCCAGGACCGCCGCGGCGACCAGCGCCAGTGTGCGGTGCGAATATCCGTCAAGATTCGCATCAGACACGATGCGCGCCGCGTGGGCATGACGCCGGTAGTAATCAATGCTAGCTCCGATATCGAGCAGTCGCGCTGCACACGCCGCCGCCAGACCAGCTTCGGCGGCGAGGCCCGGTGAGACGGTCGCAAGCATCCGCTTCACCAGCGTCGCCCGATAGTCTGCGCGGACGCCGTCCCACGACGTGAAGCGCGCCCCAACTGCCGCGACCGATGCGCTCTGCACGTTGTGCACCGCGGCCACCGCGTCGGAAACGGAGCGCAGCGCAATGCCTTCTCGCAAACCGTACCCGGCGACGGTCAGCTCGGGCGCCTGCAATCGGTCCATCACCGTCTGGATGACTAGCGCACCACCCACGATCGAGTCCAAACGGTCGGCGTTCAGGCCTGGCACCCTGCCCCGCTCAGCCGAGGTTTGGCGGGCCAGCAGGAGGCTAGCCTCGTCCACTCGCCGGCGGTCAAGCCGGTAGCCGTGAAGTCGCGAGATGGGGTACTCCCCACGTAGGCGCCGATCCACTTTGGCCAGATTGCGCATCGTGCCACCGGTCACCACCAGGCGCTCGCTTGCCCGCAGCGGGCTCACGCCTGCGCCTTCCAGGGCCGCGTGCACGTGCGCCCTGAGGCTCCGCATCTCGCCCCGGCTGGGCGGGTCCGAGCGGAGGAACCGATCGCTCAGGCGCAGCGCGCCCAGTGACAGACTCCACGACCGCCACAACCGCCGTTCCCGAAAATGAACCAGCTGCAGACTGCCGCCGCCCACGTCCAGCACGATGCCATGCTCGACAGGGAGCCCGTGCACCGCACCGTAAAACCCGTAGCGAGCTTCCTCAGCGCCGTCGGCAATATTGACCGGGATCTCTAGCTCCCGGCGCACGCGTTCGATGAATGCATCGCCGTTGCTCGCTTCTCGGACAGCCGCGGTGGCAACCGCCACCGTCCGCTCAGCGCCACTGCTGGTGGCAACCGCGACAAAGCCGCGGACGATGCCCAGCGTGCGCTCGATCGTTTCGGCGCTTAGCTTGCCACTGCCGGCAACATCGCGTACCAGGCGCAGCGGGCTGCGTGCATCGGCGAGCACATCCAGGTGCGCCGCGCCAAGCACGCGAGCCACCATGACCCGACCACTGTTCGAGCCAATGTCGATGACGCCGAGGGTTTGGCCGCCACCTGCCGTCTCCGCCCGCCCACCCGATGTCACTGGCGCGGCGTTAACGGTCGTCGAACGATATGTACGCCGTTTTCAGCGAGGATCTCAAAAGACTAGCCGGTCAGGTGCTGGGCCAGCCGCCTTCTGCGCGGCCTGCTCGGCGTCGATGACGTGCATGACCGCGTTGATCAGCGCCAGGTGGGTGAACGCCTGAGGGAAATTGCCGAGATGCCGACCACTGCCTGGATCGATCTCCTCTGCATACAGGTGCAGCGGACTGGCGAACGACAAGAGCTTTTCGCACAACTGGCGGGCACGCACATGTTCGCCGATCTCCGAAAAGGCCGAAACCAGCCAGAACGAGCACATGACAAATGAACCTTCATGGCCGTCGAGGCCGTCGTCGGTCTGTTCGACTCGGTAACGCAGCACCAGACCATCCACGGTGAGCTCGTCCGCGATGGCTAGCACCGTCGCTCGAATTCGCGGATCATCCGGCGGCAGAAACCGCAACAGAACCATGAGCAGGACCGACGCGTCGAGGGCCTTGGTGCCGTAGTGCTGGACAAAAACGCCCCGATCGTCGATGCCGTGGGCACAGATGTCGGCATGGATCTCGTCGGCTGCCGCCTGCCACTTTGAGGCTATCTCGATCTCGTCGTGCAGGCGTGCCAGGCGTGCCCCCCGCTCCACTGCAACCCAGCACATGACTTTGGAGCTGGTGAAGTGCTGCGGCTCACCACGCACTTCCCACATTCCACAGTCCGGGTCGCGCCAGTGCTCCAACGCCTGCTCCACTTGCCGCTTCAGGATGGGCCACAACCGCTCGGGCAGGTGATCGCGCGATGATGCATATAAGTATGCGGATTCGACGACTGCGCCCCACACGTCGTGCTGGCGCTGGTTGTACGCAGCGTTGCCGATGCGTACCGGCCGAGCCCCTTCATACCCGCCCAGGTTGTCCAGGATACGTTCGTCGAGCTCGCGCTCACCGTCGATGCCGTACAGGATTTGCAGGCCTGGGTCGGTCTCGGCGATGTCGGCTACGAAATAGAAGTAGTCGTTGGCTTCCCAGTCATACCCGAGCGTGTACAGGGCCCACAGGGCAAATGACGAATCCCGAATCCAGGTGTAGCGATAATCCCAATTGCGCGCGCCTCGCGGCGTCTCGGGCAGAGACGTGGTGGGCGCCGCAATGACTGCGCCGGTGTTGGCGTAGGTGAGTCCCTTGAGCGTCAGCGCGCTGCGCTCCAGGTAGCTGCGCAAGCGGTGATCGGGAAAGCTGCCGCGCTCGAGCCAGTGCTGCCAGTGATGCGCCGTCCAGACCAGTCGGCCATAGGCGTCTTGGAAGGTCAGCGGCGGATCGTGGTCGCCCCACGAGAGCGCGCAAAAGCGCGACTCACCCTCTTTGATGAGCGTGCGCGACGAGGCGCGGGGACCTTCGAAGCCGAGTCGCATGTCGGTGGTGAGTCTCAGCTCCAGATCTATGCCATCAGCAACGGCGACGCCCTGGTGATAGCCGTGCTCGGTGTAGCGCCACTTGGCCCGGCGCTGTCCGTAATCCAGCACGGGCTCGCAGTCCATGACCAGTTGGACCGCGCCGTTGACACACCTGACCGTGCGCAACAGGATGTGCTCTGCCTCGTAGTCGGTGGGCGTCCGGCGGTGCTGGACGGAAATGGTGCCTTCGTGGTGCCACGGGCCGATGAGTAAGACGTCGCGAACGATGATCCAGCCGGTGTTGGTGCCCCAGCTGGTCTCCAGCACCATCGTGCCCGGCAGGTAGCGCCTCGCCACCGGCACCGACATGTTCGCTGGCCCGAGCCTGAAGCCACCCGCCGCGCGGTCCAGGATGGCGCCGAACAGGCTGGGCGAGTCCATACGCGGCAGGCACATCCACTCGACGTTGCCGCTGGAGGCGACCAGAGCCGTCACCTCGCAGTCGGACAGGAACCCATAGTCGGCGATCGGCGGGAACGGTGACGCGCCAGGCCGGTCCTCCAGCCCGAACACTGCCTCGAGTGCGCGGCTGGTCATGCTCGGCGCCGAGGCCGGCGCCGAGCGCCCATTGTGCTTGGACATGCTGTAGTAATCACCTGTTGTAAGACACCCGCGGGGTCGAGGTACAGGACAAGACGACGCCGAAGACGATTCCACGAACCTTGACACGTTTATGCTAAGGTTGAAGGGTGATGCAGGGGCTGACCATTCAGGAGGCTGCGGCCATGACCAGCTGGTCGCCCCGCATGTTGCGTTACCTCGAGCGTGTCGGCCTGCTCGCCCCACCCCGTTCGGCCGGCCGATATCGTGTTTACGGCGCGGCTGAGCTCCAGCGCCTGCGCACGCTCCGAGCGCTCCTCGGCCAGCACGACCTCGGCTTGTCCGACGTCGCCTTCGCCAAACGCCTGCGCGATGATCCCAGCCTCGCTGCCGCCGTTGGTGGGTGGCTGGATGCCAGGCCTCGTCGACCAGAAACTGTTCCCACGTCTGATTGGCTGCGCTTCGAATATGACAAGTGCCGCAAACTGCTCGCGTCCGCGGCCGCATAAGGAGACCCGACTACCCATGAGCATTGCCATCCGCCCCTCGCCCGCTCCGACTCGCGCCGACTTCAAAGTCGCCGACCTGTCCTTGGCCGAGTTCGGCCGCAAGGAGATCAAGCTCGCCGAGCACGAGATGCCGGGCCTGATGGCCCTGCGCACCGAGTTCGGCCCGTCCCAGCCACTCAAGGGCGCCCGCATCTCCGGCTCCTTGCACATGACGATTCAGACCGCCGTGCTGATCGAAACGCTGGTGGCCCTGGGCGCGGATGTGCGCTGGGCGTCGTGCAACATTTTTTCCACGCAGGACCACGCCGCAGCGGCGATTGCGGCCGCCGGCGTGCCGGTCTTTGCCTGGAAAGGCGAGTCGCTCGAAGACTACTGGTGGTGCACCCAGCAGGCGCTGACCTGGCCTGATCACCACGGGCCGACCATGAGCCTGGACGACGGTGGCGACGCGACGATGCTGGTCCTGCGCGGTGCGGAGTGCGAGGTGGCTGGCAACGTGCCCGACTCGCAATCCAACGACTCACACGAATTCGGGGTGTTCCTGGAGCTCCTCCGGCACTCGCTCGCCGATGATGCCAGGCGCTGGACACGCTGCGCCCAAGACATCCTGGGCGTGTCCGAAGAGACCACCACCGGCGTCCACCGACTCTACGACCTTCAGGCCAAGGGCAAGCTCACCTTCCCGGCCATCAACGTCAACGACGCGGTGACCAAGTCCAAGTTCGACAATCTGTACGGCTGCCGCCACTCACTGCTGGACGGGATCAATCGGGCCACCGACGTGATGATGGCCGGCAAAGTGGCCCTGATCTGCGGCTACGGTGACGTCGGCAAGGGCTGCGCCGCGGCGCTGAAGGGCCAGGGTGCGCGCGTGATCGTCACCGAGATCGACCCGATCTGCGCACTCCAGGCGCTGATGGAAGGCTACGAAGTGCGGACCATTGAAGACGTGGTCGATACTGCCGACATCTTCGTGACTTGCACCGGCAACCGCGACATCATTACCGCCGATCACATGCTCCGCATGAAGCACCAGGCTATCGTCGGCAACATCGGCCACTTCGACAACGAAATCGACATGGCCGGGCTGGCCCGAGTGCCTGGTATTCGCCAGGACAACATCAAGCCGCAGGTCGATCAATGGATTTTCCCGGATGGCCACACGATCATCGTGCTGTCGGAGGGCAGGTTGTTGAATCTCGGGAACGCTACGGGCCACCCCAGCTTCGTCATGTCAAACTCGTTCTCGAACCAGGTTCTGGCCCAGATTGAGCTCTTCACCCGCCACGCCAACTACGAGAACAAGGTGTACGTGCTCCCGAAGCACCTGGACGAAAAGATCGCCCGCGTCCACGTCGAAGCCCTGGGCGCCCACCTCACCACCATGTCCCCCGAGCAAGCCGCCTATGTCAATGTCCCCGTAGAAGGCCCCTATAAGTCCGACCACTACCGGTATTAGGGATAGCACGAGGTCAAGACGAATTTATTCGTTTAAGGTAAGTTGTGGACTGCGGCACGGTAGGAATTCGTAACGAGTTTATTCATTAAGTCGTAGGCTGCGGCCCCCTCCCCAGCAACTGTCTTGGAAGTCAAGGGTGTGCTGGGCTCCAGGGGGTTTGGGATCGGAGGATGGCGTTGCACAGCAGCAGGAGCTTGCGCATGCACGCCACC
>JBPCIO010000190.1:0-14642 GCA_051006215.1 Chloroflexota bacterium | reverse complement strand
CCCTCACGTTGCGCGGCTATCGAACAGGCTATCAGGGCTTTTTCTTCTCGAGGCGAGAGCGTCATGGCTGTTGCTCGGCTTCGTGATCGTGCAATGCGGCTCGAGCGCGGATCAGGCCCCGACGACGGTCGACCCGCGTACGATAAGGCGCACGGGAAGGACCTCGCGCCGCGGCTCACCGCCGGGGTGTTCGAGTCGCTCTAGCGTCAGTCGAGCGGCGCGTGCCCCCAGCTCGTCCCAGGGGCACGGCGCGACCGTGGTTAGCGGCACCTCGGTCGTGGCTGCCCACGCGTAGTTGTTGAATCCGGTTACGGCGACGTCCTGTGGCACCCTCAAACCGGCGGCGCGCAACGCCCGCAGCGCCGCCAGGGCGACCCGATCGTGGCAGCCGACGAACGCGGTGACGCAATGCGGCGGTTGAGTTACTCGCACCAGCGCGCTGCGGGCTTCCGGGGCGATAATTGGCACCTCGGCGTCGCCGGCGGATGCTACGCGCATGGCTAACAACGGGTCAGCCTGCAGTCCCGCATCCGCCAGTGCCCGCCGGTAACCGATCAGGCGCTCCTCGACAGCCGACGTTTCTTGCTCCGCACCGATCAGGAAGGCGATGCGTCGATGTCCAAGACCGATGAGATGCTCGGTAGCCAGGTACCCACCATGCACGTTGTCCTCCGACACCGAGTCAGCAGCCAGGCCAGGGTACCAACGGTCGATGAACGTGACCGGTAGACCGCGGTCGATGACGGATCGCAGCACGTCGGCATTTTCGAAACCGACCGTCGGGAAGAGCAGCACACCGGCGTCCTGGTCGCGCAACGCGGCCACAATGTCACGCCGCTCCTCCGCTGGGTCGTTGCGTGAGAAGCGCGTTACCAGGTGATAGCCAGCGTGCTTGACGGTTTTCTCCACGCCGCGAATCAGGTCCACATGGAAGACGTGGTGCAGCTGGGACATGATCAGGCTGATGCCGGTGCCCACCCGCTCACCCGCGACGCCGTCGACGATCGATCCGCGACCACGCTCGGTGCGGATGAGTCCTTCGCGCTGGAGGTCCTGGAACGCGCGGCGGACGGTGAGCCGGCTGAGGCCATAGCGCTGGCCGAGAAAATCTTCACTTGGGAGCTGGGTGCCGGCCGGCAGGTCGCCGATCAGGATGGCGTCGCGGAGCAGGTCCTGGAACTGTGCCCAGAGTGGCATCGGGCTGCGCTTATCGAGTCGATTGGGCGGCAACGCGGATGCGTCGCGGGCCCGTGGCGCGCGGCCGCGAACGGTGGGGCGGGACAGGTACGGCACGGGTGGTGGCAGACGGACTCGGACGCGACGCGCCGATTATAAGGCGTGCGATTCCAGACCCTGGACTGGAGTATGTACACGTTGATAGGAATGCACTAGCATGCCCCCGTGACGGCGCGCGAGCTGTTCGACCTATCTGGTCGCGTCGCTGTCATCACCGGCGCCGCCAGCGGACTCGGCCGCGCGGTTGCCATCGGCTTCGCCGAGGCCGGCGCCAATCTCGCGCTCGGCGACGTCGCGGAGGGCCCTCTCGAGAAACTCGGTTCGGAGCTGGCCCAGTCTGGGCGGCGAGTCATCGCCCAACGCCTGGACGTCACCGCCACGTCCGATGTCGATGCCTTTCACCAGCAAACGCTGGCGGAGCTGGGGCGAGTCGACGTCGTCGTCAACTCCGCCGGCATCACTCTGCGGACGGCCGCAGAGGATTTTCCTGAAGCGGATTGGGAGCGGATCCTGGCGGTCAACCTGACCGGCACGTTTCGCATGTGTCAGATGTTCGGCCGCACGATGCTCGCGGCTGGCAGCGGCAGCATCGTTAATTTCGCCTCCATCGGAGGTCTGGTGGCGCTGCCCAACTCCGTGGCCTACTGTGCCAGCAAAGGCGGTATTGTCCAGCTCACGCGGGTACTCGCAGTCGAGTGGGCTGCACGGGGGGTGCGCGTGAATGCGATTGCGCCGTGTTCGTTCGATACGCCGATTGTGCAGCGAGTGCTGAGCTACGACCCGACCTATCGCGGCACCATCGAGGCCGCCATCCCGCTTGGGCGGATGGGCCAGCCGCAGGAGATCGTTGGCGCAGCGCTCTTCCTGGCCACCGATGCGTCCTCGATGGTGACCGGTCACATTCTGTCGGTCGACGGCGGCTACGTGGCCCGCTGATCGCGCTTACTTGACAGCGCCGGCCGTCAGGCCGCGCACGATGTGGCGCTGAATCAGGAGCGCGAACGCGAGCACTGGGATGACCGTCACCACGCCAACGGTCGAGGTCACGTTCCACTCGATCGAACGTTCCATGGTCAACAGGCCAGAGGCTCCCACCGGAGTGGTCTGCGAGGCGCCCGTCGAGACCACGAACAGGCCCAGCAGGAACTCGTTCCAGGTGAAGATGGCACACAGGATGGCGGTCGTCACCAGACCCGGTGCTGACAGCGGCAGCAGCACCCTGCCCAGTGCCTGCCAGCGGTTGCAGCCGTCGATCAGCGCCGCGTCGTCGATCTCACGGCTGACCTCGTCGAAGAAGCCGCGCATCAGCCACACGACGAGCGGGATGTTGATGGCGACGTACGGAAGAATCAAGCCCTGGTACGTGTCCAGCGCCTGGATATTGGCCATCATCAGGTAAATTGGGACCGCGAGTGCCACGACCGGCATGAACCGGTTGCTCAAGATCCAGAAGGCGAGGTCTTCGCGGCCGCGAAACGCGAAGCGTGAGAAACCGTACGCCGCCGGTGTCCCGATCGCCAGAGCCAGCAGCGTTGAACCGGCGACGACGACGACCGAGTTCTTCATATAGGTCAGGAAATTGCGCTGGTTGAGCACGGCGTCATAGTTCTTGCGGATTACGACCAGGTCCAAGATGTTGAGGTTTGGTGGCACCTCGAGCACGTCCAGATTCGTCTTGAGTGAGGACAGGACCATGAATCCAAACGGCGCCAGCACCACGATGAGGAGCAGCCCCAGCACGAGGTACGTCAGCACCACGCCGACCCAGTGGCGGGGGCGGCGTTTCATGGTCGAATCATGCGTTGACCGAATGCCACACGATAGGCAGTCACAAACGCGATCACTACCCCCACCATCACATAGGACATCGCGGAGGCCAACCCCAGGTGAGAGTAGGCGAAGCCCTGCAGGTAGGCCACAAAGCTCAAGGTTGCCGACTCGCGCCCGGGCCCGCCGAAGGTAAGCGAGAAGACGGTGTCGAACGAACGCCAGCTGTCGATAGCGCGGAACAACACGATCAGACTGACCAGCGGCATGAGGAGCGGCAGGACGATGTGGTTGAACTCCGAGACCGCGCCCGCGCCGTCGATGCGGGCGGCTTCGCGCAGCTCGTGCGGGATGGCCTGCAGCCCGGCGTACAGCACCAGAAAAGCGAACGGAGTCCACTGCCAGACGTCGACCACGATCAGCGAGATCAGTGACCAGGGGCTGCTGCCCAGCCAGTTGATCGGCGCCAGGCCGAACGCCTGCTTCAGCACGTAATTGACCGGGCCGAAGTCCGTGTTCAGCAGGAACCGCCACATCAGACCGACGACCATGGGTGTGGTCACCATCGGCAAAATCAGCAGGCTGCGGATCAGGCCTTTACCGACCATGTCGCGGTGCATGAAGAGTGCCAGTCCCATGCCGAGCACGAGCTCCACCACGACGTTGCTGACGGTCAGGACCGCGGTATTGCGAAACGCCGTGCGGAACTCCGCGTCCCGCAGCAGGCCGGCGTAATTGTCGAGTCCGACCCAGCTGAAGCTACGCTCCTGAAAGCTGTACTCCTGGAGCGATAGCAGGAACGACGACACCAGCGGGTAGATCGAGAACAGGATCAGGTAGACCACGGCTGGCAGGATGAACGGCCAGGGTGACTGCCCGAACCGCAGCCGCAAGCCCGCCTGGAGCGGCCGGCGCAGCGCCACCGGAACGGGTCGGACCTGCGTTCGGTCGGCCATCGGAACAGTCGGCTGGGCGTCGGCTCGAGTTGGCGACTGGGTGCGGGGTTTCAGGCGGACGTATTCCAGCCACCCTTCTTGAGGATCTGCTTGACGGCCTCGTTGGCCTGCACGGCTGCATCCTTCGGCGTGAGGTCCTTGACTACCGCGCGATTCCAGAACTTGGCCGGCTCCATGACCATCTCCCAGGACTCCGGGAACGCGATGCTCGGGTACGGCGTGGCGTCCTGCAGCAGCTTGCCCAGAATCGGCATGTACGGGTACTTCTTGACGACGTCCGCGTCCTGCAGAGTGGACGTGCGCACGGGCGCGATACCGTAGCGCATGACGCGGTCCTTATCTACCTCTTTGGTCGAGTAATAGCGGATGACGGACCAGGCTGCTTCCTTGTCTTTGACGTCCTTGGGAATGCCCATGCCCCACCCGCCACGAATGGTCACACCGTTGCCTGGCGGCACCGCCGCGGCCACTTTATCGGACACCTTGGACAGGTCGGGCGCCCACGTCTTGCCGGACACCACCGCCCACATCATCATCATGCCGATTTTGCCGGCTGACATGGCGTCGGTAACCTCAGTCAACGCGTAACTGGAGACGCCGGGCGGCGAAACCTCGGTGAGACGGACCATGTTTTCCAGAGCCGCGATGGATTGATCGCTGTCGAGGTGTGGCGTTACGGTTTTGTCTTTGAGCGAACCGCTGAACATCTGTCCACCCATCGACAGGAAGCGGTTGGCCCAGTCGGTGAGAGAGATGGAGGGGTCCAGCTTGCCGACGAACGCGGTGCCGTAGACCCCATCGTCCGGGTGATGCAGCTTGCGGGCAACATCGACGTACTCGTCCCACGTCTTTGGCGGGCCGGCCACGCCGTACTTTTCGAACAGGTCCGTGCGATAGGTGAGCATGTGCGCGTCGGAATGCGGACCCGGCATGAGAAACAGCGAACCGGGTCGACCGTTACGCTTCTCGGCCAGGTTCCAGTAGGCGATGTAGTCCAGATGCTTATCGATCATGTCGCCCATGTCGAAGTCGGATGGCGTGAGCGACGGGTCGGTCAGGTACTTGTCGAGTGGCTCGAAGCTGTCACTGCCGATGAGCTCGGCGAGCCAGAAGCCGACGATGGCGCTCACGGCATACGGCGACTGGCCGCTGCGGAGTCCCTGCGCGATCTTGTCGTGCAGCCCATCTGAACCCAGGTCGTTGACCGTCAGGCTGATGCCCAGCTTGTCCTTGACGTCGGCGATGCGATCGCGCAAGAGGGTCTCGTCGTTCTCGCCACTGACGAAGCCGGAGTTGATCGTGACGCCCGGAAACTGCTTCAGCCCGGCCGCCTGGACCGGCGCCCCCGCCGCCGCAGCCGGCGCCACCGTGGCGGGCTTCGCAGGCGCGGTGGGTACTGCGGCCGGCGCAGCGGTGGTTGGCTGTGCGGCCGCGGGCGCAGCAGTTGGAGCAGCCGTCGCCTGACCCGGCGCGGCGGCTGGTGGCGCCGTGGCACAGCTCTCCAGCAGCGGCAAGGCGACGCCGCCGAGACCCAGCAGACTCGCCGTTCTGAGCAATTTACGGCGGCTATAGCCGCCTTCTGCAGCATGTTCCACCGTCATCAACCCCCACCTCGCAAAGGTGCCGCCCAGGCGGTCCAGGAGCGCATGGTAGGCACATCCTGTGATGACGTCAATACGGGTTCTCACCTCGTCCCGCGGCACATGAAACGCTGGTGGAACCCGCTCACGTGCGCCTGCACTCTGGCTACCATGCTGGCTACCTGTTCGGCTGATGGAGGACCGCGCCGTGTCCGCATTCACGTTCCCGATCGTCGACGCCCATCTGCACCTGTGGGATACCGACCGTTTCCCATGGCCGACGCTCGGCGCCACCCCCACCCTGGAGCGCACCTTCGAGCTGGCTGAGCTGGCACGCGACACACAGGGCCTGCCCATCGAGCAGTTCGTGTACGTTCAGGGCGAGGTCGCACCGCCCTTCGCAGCGCTCGAGGCGGGCTAGGTGGCCGAGCTGGCAGGCCGCGATCCGCGCATCGATGGCATCGTCGCCTGGGCGCCGCTTGAGTACGGCGAGCAGGTCCGTCCGCTGCTCGAGACGCTGGCGAAGGTGGATGAGCGCGTCAAGGGCATCCGTCGCATCACCCAGTTCGAGCCAGACCCAGCCTTTTGCCTACGGCCCGGGTTCGTCCGCGGCTGCCAGCTGCTGCCCGAACACGGCCTGTCGTGCGACCTGTGCATCGACCACACCCAGCTAGCTAACACCACCGAGCTCATCCGCCAGTGTCCTGAGACGAGCTTCATCCTGGACCACATCGCCAAACCCAATATCAAGTCCGGCCTGCGCGAGCCGTGGTGGCAGGACATCAAAACCGTAGCTGCGCTGCCCAACGTGGTGTGTAAGATCAGCGAGGTCGCCAACCAGGCGGATCTGGAACGCTGGACGGTCGAGGACGTCCGGCCGTATGTCGAGCGCGTCCTGGAGGTGTTTGGCGAGGACCGAGTGATGTACGGCGCCGGGTACCCGATTGTACTGTTGGCGTGCACCTACCAGCGCTGGGCGGAAACCGTCGAGCAGTTGACCGGCTCGCTGTCGGACGACGCCAGACGTAAGCTGTGGGCGGACAACGCCCGCGGGGTGTACCGCCTACCGGCGCGGGTGACGTCTAGCGCTGGCTAGAAGTTCGGTCGCGGAGTCAATGCGCCAGCCGGAGCCGGCCGAAGTGTTGCCTGAGTGCACCGGCCCTGGAAGTTCCGGGGCCGGTCCTCCAGGGCGATCCCTGGCTTGCCGCGGGCGTCCACGATAGGTATCGAAACGTACGGGACGGTGCACTAAGCCAGTGCGGCGCGGATGCCGGCGACGATGGCCTCGACATCCGGAATGACGTACTCCTCCAGCAGCGGGGCAAACGGAATGGGTGTGTTGGGTGCTGCCACGCGGACGATGGGTGCATCGAGCTCGTCGAATGCGTGGTCGACAATGGTCGCCACCAGTTCCGCGCCCCAACCGCTGCGTCGCGCTGCCTCGTGGACGACTACGACCCGGTGCGTTTTGCGCACGGACGCGAGAATGGTCGCTTCGTCGAGCGGATACAGCGTGCGCGGATCGACCACCTCGACGTCGTAGCCGTCCTCCACCCCAACGCGCTCGGCGGCTTCGAGTGCCCGCAGGACCTGGCGTGAGGTGGCGACCAGGGTCAGGTCACGCCCGGGGCGTTTCACGTCGGCCTGGCCCAGGGGTATGACGTAGTCCTCCTGCGGCACCGGGCCGCGCGTCGTGTAGGTCATCTTGTGCTCGAGCACAATGACCGGATCCGGGTCGCGGATGGCAGCCTTGAGCAAGCCTTTCGCGTCGTAGGCGGTGGCCGGCATGACCACCTTGAGGCCCGGGATATGGGTGAAGAGCGCCTCCAGGCTCTGCGAGTGCTGGGCCGCGGAGGCACGTCCTGCGCCACTGGCGGCACGGATTACCAGCGGCACCGAAACCTGCCCGCCGGTCATGTAGCGCAGCTTGGCGGCCTGATTGAAGATCTGGTCCATTGCTCCAGCCGCGAAGTCCAGGAACATCAGTTCGGCCACCGGCCGCATGCCGACCATCGCCGCGCCGACGGCGCAGCCGACGATCGCGGCCTCCGCAATCGGCGTCTCGCGTACACGTTCGGTGCCAAAGCGCGTCGACAGGCCCTCGGTGACTCGGAACGTGCCGCCCCACGGATCGATGATGTCCTGGCCCAGCAGGAAAACCCGCGGGTCGGATTCCAACTCCTCGGCGAGCGCCTCGTTCAGCGCCTCGCGAATCATGAGTTGCCTCACAGCGGGGCGCCGTCGGGCAACACGGTGTAGACATCCGCCAGCGCGTCCTGCGGCGCGGGCGAGGGACTCGCTTCGGCAAACCGGATCGCCGACTCCAGCTCCTGATCCACTTGCGCTTGCATCGCCTGCAGCTCGGTGGCAGTCGTCCCCTTGCGCGCAAGCAACTGCTGTTCGAGGCGAGGAATGGGGTCGCGCGCTTTCCACGCCTCGACCTCCACCTCTGGGCGTCCGAGTGCCGAGGCCGGGTTGTTGATGGCGTGGCCGTACCAGCGGTAGGTCTTGGCCTCGATCAGCGTCGGCCCGTCGCCAGCCCGAGCGCGCGCCACCGCCGCGGAGGCCACCTCAGCCACCGCCACAGCATCGTTGCCATCCACGCACACACCGGGGATGCCGTACGCTGCGCCGCGAACGAACAAGTCAGGTGTTGCCGCGTGCAAGCTCTGCGCCGTGAACTGCGCGTACAAATTGTTTTCGCACACGAACACAACTGGCAAACGCCAGGTCGCGGCCAGGTTGATGCCTTCATGAAAGGCGCCGATGTTGGCGGCGCCATCGCCGAAGAAGCACGCCACCACCTGGTCGCCCTGTCGCAACTGGATCGCAGTCGCGGCGCCGGTGGCGATGGGCACGCCGGCGCCGACGATCCCGTTCGCGCCCAGAATGCCCAGCCCGACGTCGACCATGTGCATGGAGCCACCCTTGCCGTGACAGTAGCCGTCCACGCGGCCGAACAGCTCAGCCATCATGCGGTCCATGCGACCACCCTTGGCCAGCAGGTGACCGTGGCCACGGTGGGTACTGGTGATGTAATCGTCGGGCCGCAGGTTGACGCAGACGCCGGCCGCGACGGCCTCCTCGCCGACGTAGGAATGCACCGCGCCGGCGACCTGGCCGCCGGTAAAGAGGGTCACGATGCGCTGGTCGAATGCGCGAATGCGCAGCATGGTGCGCAGCATCCACAGCAGCCGCTCGCGCTCGGTGTCAGCGGTACCCATCTCGGCCGGCCCGCCCGGATCCTACGCACGAGCTGTGATGATGTCAATACGGGAAGTGTGCGCCCGTGTGACTGGAGCTTCTCTGTGCCTGCCAGGCGTGCGCGAGCGGATCAGCACGATCCGCGTGGGGAGCTCGGACGTCGCAGCCGTGGCCTGAGGCCACGCTTAGTGCACCGTCCCGGAAGTTCCGGGGTCGGTCCTCCAGGGCGATCACGAGCTTGCCGCGGCCGTCCACGACAGGGATCCAAACTTACGAGACGGTGCACTTAGAGACTCGGCCGTGGCGGGTCTGCCGCAAACAGCGCACACATACACGGCGGCCGCCCTGATCGTGGCACGAGTGAGGTCGGAGGAGAGCGGCGAGGACAACCGCACGGCGCGAGGCTGCGTCTTCGCCGACCCCGGCGTACTGTCGGAGAACCGCACCCCGTGCAAACCGACAACGTCTGTCTTCATGTGCCGCTTTTGTCCGCGGGGTAACAGGTGCGCGCTACCAGATTGTCCAGCCGCCATCCACGACAATGCTTTGGCCGGTGACAAACTTGGCGCCCGGCGAAGCGAGAAACACTACCGCCGCCTTAAGGTCATCGTCACCGCCTACCCGTCGCATGGGTGTGCCATCCACGAGCGCCGCTTGAAGTTGAGGTGTGAGCAGCTTGGCGTTGTTCTCAGTGTTCGGGAACATCCCCGGGCAGATGGAGTTCACGCACACTCCGGAGGCCGCCAGCCGAGCGCCGAAGTAGTGCGTGATTCCTTGCAGACCATGCTTCGAGGCGAAGTACGGGGCATTGTCCCATTCTAGGCCCGGATAGCGGGCGGGATCCCCGCCGACTAATCCGTAGACCGACGACACGTTGATGATGCGGCCCCAACCGCGCTCCATCATGGGCGGCGCGAACAGCTGGATCAGGCGAAACGGCGCGTCCAGGTTGACGGCCGTAATACGGCGCCAGTCTTCTATGGTGACGTCCAACCACGGCTTCACCTCGCCGCCCCCGGCGTTGTTCACCAGGACGTCCACCTGTCCTGCGGCCGCCTGGAGCCGCTGGAGATCGTTCTCGTCCGTGACGTCGCCCACGATGACGTCCGCCGTCGCGCCCAGTGCGTCCGCCTCCTGGGCACAGCTCTCCAGTGGCTCTCGCCGTCGCCCGCACACGACGAGACTGGCGCCCGCCTCGGCCAACGCCAGCGCCATCTGTCGACCGAGGCCCGTGCCGGCGCCGGTCACCAGTGCCCGCTTACCGGCAAGGCTCAGCAGCCCCAAGCTCATGTCAGTGCTCCTTTCGCGTTGCCGCACTCCCACGGTCTAACGCCCATCCCGGCCCATGACTGGCGGCGCGCTCGGCGACGAAGCCGCTACCGTGCTCTGGTCGGCGCTCGTCCCCCGAGCGAGCTCAGGCGGCACGATGCCCGCCATCAGGTGCACGAGCTGCGGCTGGGTAACGTTTCGCGCTGGGCCGTCGAACACAACCTGACCGAGACGCAACACGACGACGCGATGGGCTACGGCGAAGACCGTATCGATATCGTGCGTGATCATCAGGAATGCCGTGCCGCGCGCCGCCAACGTACGAATCAAGGTCATCACGTGCCGCGTCTGAGCGACCCCGAGCGCCGCGGTTGGCTCGTCAAGGACGACCATGGCCACGCCTTCCTCGGCCACGCGCGCGATCGCCACCGACTGGCGCTGTCCGCCCGACAACCGGCCGACTGGCTGGTGGTAGTCAGGCAGGACGATTTTGAGCTCCAGCAGCCGCCGCCGGGCGATCTCCGCACTTTTGGCGTCGTCGCGCAGGGACAGGACGCCCAACCTTGTGCGCGTGGGCTCCTTGCCCAGCACCAGGTTGGCCGCCGCGCCAAGATTGGGGCACAGCGCGAGGTCCTGGTAGACCGTCTCGATGCCTGCGGCACGGGCGTCAGCAGGGCTCGAGGCGACCAAACGGCGTCCGCCGAGCTCCAGCTCACCCTCGTCGGGGCGGATAACCCCGCTGATCATCTTGATGACCGTGCTCTTGCCGGCGCCATTGTCGCCGACCAGGCAAACAATCTCGCCGGCCGACACCGAGAAGCTCACGTCGCGGGCCGCACGCGCTGATTCGAAGCTCTTGGAAAGCCCCGCGCACTTGAAGATGGGCGGTTGAAACGATGAAGCGCTGGTTGCCGCATCGCTAGTCACCGCGGCAGCCTCCCCGACCACGCTCGGCGGCACGGTCGAGACGGGGACGTCCGCTCCGCTAGTTATCGTCGACACGCGACGGCGGCGGTGCGCGCCATACTGATCGAAGGCGAGCGCGATGAGCAGAATGCTGCCGCGTGCAATCTGCTGGTACCAGTCCTGGAGGCCTACGAAGATCATGCCGGCGTTCAGGACGCCGATCGTGACAACACCGACCAGGATTCCAAGCGGATGGCCCGAGCCGCCGGCGAAGGCCACCCCGCCCAGGATGACGGCGGTTAGCACATCAAGCTCGAAGTTGACGCCGAGGGATGGTGTGCCGCTCCCGAGGCGGGCCGTCGCCAACACGGCAACCAGGCCGACCAGCAAACCATTGAAGACGTACAGGGTGGTGACGAAGCGCTCGACGTCAATCCCGTTCAATCGCGCAGCGGCAGCGTGGCCGCCAATTGCGTAGGCTCGGAGGCCGGCTACGGTTTTCAGCAGAATGAGACCACCGGCCAGGAACACAACGGTGCTGACGAGCACGGGCACCGGGACGGGGCCGATGTAGGTGCGTCCCAACGTGATGAACCCGGGCGGGAATCCAAACACGGAGATCCCGCCCGTGACCACATACGCCAGTCCGTGAAAGACGGCGGCGGTGCCGATCGTCACAATCAGCGGCGAGATGTTCAAGTACCGCACGAGCAGCCCGTTGAATAGGCCTAGGAGGCTGCCGACAACGAGCGCACCGGCCACGGCAATGGCCGCGTTCTGCGTGACCTTGGCCAGTGTCGCCGCGACGACAGCCACCAAGGCGTACTCGCCGCCAATCGACAGATCGACGTTGCCCGAGATGAGCAGGAATCCCGACCCGACGGCGGCGATCGCGATCGAGGACACGTTCAGCAGGATCGCGAACGCGTTGCTCACCGTCAGAAAGTTTTGCGAGGTGACGCCGAAGACGAGGATCAGCGCAACACACAGCAAGCCGAGACCAAGTCGATTGCCCGACTCGCCGAATCGCATGCCGCCCGACTGGCGCGCCCGAAGGCGCCCGAGAGAGGTGACGGCCATCAGCAGCCAGCGAGACAGGCAGACAAAAGCGTCGTAGTTATGCCGCGACCTTAAGGTAGTTCTGACGCGTCTCGTACGAGATGCTGCCAAGGTTGGTAAAGTACTTGTCCGCGGACGTCCAAGTATCCTTGACGTTCTTCATAGCGTTGTCGAACTCGTCAATGGTTGCGGCAGAATTGAGCTCGATCGCATTGAAAAGCATAACCAGTGGAACCTCTTTTCCCTCAACCCAGTCTGCCGCATATTGGCTCCAGGCGTAGCCCATCATCGGAAAAGCGAAGGCAAAGCTCGCTTTGTATCCGCTTCCCTGGCGAATCTTGTTACGCGCTTCCGCGTCGCCGTCAATACCGGATATGTAGATTTTATCGGCCGGCTTTCCCGCCGCCTCCATCGCGGCGAGCGCGCCCACGCCGTGTGTATCACTACCCAGGACGACGTTGACGTCCGGATGGGCCTGGAGGACGGTGTTCATCGTGTTGAAGCCGGCCTCATTCGTCTGATTGTGAGGATCCAGATCGCCCACGATCTCGACACCTGCGCCGGCTGTCTTGAGACCATCCAGCACGCCATTGTGTCGCGGAATGAGGACCTCGATGTGGTCGAGGTTGAAGTAGAAGACCTTGGCTTTGCCATCCAGGTTCGCGGTGATCCACTTAGCCGCCGCCAGCCCTTGCTGATTGCCAATCTTGTACTGGGCGGCAGCCGTCTGAACCGTGCTCGGCGGAGTCACCAGCGAAAGCACCGCCACACCCCGGTCGATCGCCTTCTGCATGATCGGCGCCTGGGCGTTGGCGTCCAGTGGCTGGATGCCCATGGCGCAGATGCCCCGCTCCAGGAAGGTGTTCATCTGTTCGACGTTCTTGGCCGAGTCGTCGTTGGCGATCGCGGTGATGAACTCGAGTCCGCGTTCTTTCGCGGACATCTCCATGGCCTGCGTGATGGACAGGAAGAACTCGGCGTCCGACGTATTCGCCCAGGCCACGCGCCTGGGCAGATCGGGCTTGGTGCCAACCTTGCCACTGGCAACAAACGGCTTAAGCTGGCTGATAACGTCGGTCGGCGTGGGTGCAGCGGTGGCCGCCGCCGGTGGGCTCGAGGGCGCCGCGGACGGCTTGACCGCCGGTGCCACGGATGGCGCCACAGTTGGCGACGTGGTGGGCGCGGCTGCGGCTGGCGCAGTCGGCTTTGCCGGTGCGGTAGCGGGTACGGGGGCTGTCGTGGCATTCGAAGCGGCCGCCGGTGGCGTGGTCGCGCTCGGAGCGGGCGTAGGTGCGCACGCCGTCAGGAGAGCGAGACCTCCCCCAAACCCAAGCAATCTCAATGCGGCCCGCCGCGAAATCGGGGCCTTCTCAAATTGGACGGGACCTGTCATAGGTAGGTTCTTCTTCTCCTCCTGCTCGTGTCGTGCTGCCGCCGAGCGACGCCATTGGACAGTACCCGAGCCGGCCGAGTCCAATCGCTGCGATCACGATCGGTCTCCCGCGTCACCCGGCCATCGCCCGCGACGTACACCCGGTAGTAGGCATTCAAGATTGGGCAAGCGCAGTGATTTCAAGCGGCGTGAGGCGGAGTGCGCCCCCACGAAGCTGAAGCTGGCGTCGGATGTGGAGCCTGGAGCCGAACCTTGGCCGCCGCCCACGCTGCCGGACGGCTCGCGGCAGCGCAGCAATTGGTTGTTGACGGTCTGCCGTACTGGCTGTGTCGGTGTTGGTACGACGAAGAGTACGGAGCAAGCATCTGGATGCGCCGGACCACCGGGGCGTCGGTCCTTTGAACGCCTCGAGCGAGCGAACGACACGGTCGTATCTCGCAGCTCAGGTCGTCGCATCGCTGCGCGCTGGGGTGCCAACCCGCAGCCGTTCAACCGCGAACGGATGAGGTGCGGGAAATCACTGATGGTGCCTTTGACCGCGAGCAGGAGCCGGCAGTTGAAAATACCCGGATAATAGAGCGCGTCCCCGTTGGCGACGCGGGTATCGACCAGCGCGCACTGGTCGAGCAGCCTCTACCGGGTTATTGTGGGCCAGACGCGAAACCTTGATCGCCAGAACGATGCCGATACGGCCCAGGCCCACTTCGGCGACGAGTCGTTCGACGACGACACGAGCTCCTCCACCCGCCGCTCACTCCCAAGTCGTTGTCGATCACCGACACCTGCGGCCAACCCAGGTTGACGGCAGATTCACCAAGCCGTTCTGCCGACGCTGGCTCACCGGGTTGTGGGTGACCTGCTCGGCGGTGGAATGCCGTATGTAGATCGCCGCCTTGCCAGCGAGATGCTGCGGGTGACCTGGACGTTGGTCATGGCCGCTGCTCCACCTGGCGAACCAAAAACCCGCAGACTTCAATTGCGTCTGCAATCCTGGCTTCTTTTATCGCCCACGAGGACATCCTGACCCAGCACGTAGCGACGATGTCCTCGACGCGATCGTCGAGGTGAGTTTCATTCGAGCTGCGACTCCAAGACGAAAGCAGCGCGGCATGCGTAACTTCCGGGTGCCGCCTAGCAACGGCCGTGCATAACCGCCGAGGCGGCACGAAAGGATGAGTAATGATCCCAGGCCCGGAGAGCCCTGCTGACGCACTGAGCCGACTGATCATGGGATACGCCTTGTCGCAAGCCGTGTATGTCGCCGCTAAACTG